>JAURWR010000029.1 GCA_030654805.1 Burkholderiaceae bacterium | reverse complement strand
CCTCGACCGCATGGACCGCCCGGCGGTCGACCGCGTCGATGGCGTGCCGCCGGCGATCGCGATCGACCAGACCAACCCGGTGCGCACCAGCCGCAGCACGGTCGGCACGATGACCGAGCTGAACGACCACCTGAAGCTGCTGTACGCCCGCGCCGCCGACCTGTTCGACCGCCAGACCGCACAGCGCGTGCGGCACGACACGCCGGAGACGATCTATGCCGAGCTGATGGCGCGCACGCTTGAAGCCGATCCGCGTTTGGTGCTGACCTTTCCCGTTGAACTGCCGGCCGTTTCGACGCCGGAAGAAATCGAACAGTGGTTGTCGGCCAGCGGCTTCACGCGCGTGCAGGCCGAGCGCGAGGTCGCCACGCCCACCGGGCCGCGCAAGCTGCTGGACGTGGTCGCGGATCGCTTTCGCATCCAGGGAACCGAGAAGGTGCGTGCAGTCGAGGCGATCGAGACGGCGCTGAAGCGCGGCGGCGGGCGGGTCAATGTCTACGTGCTGGCTTCCTCCCCCGCTGGGGGAGGCGAACCATTCACTCCCTCCCCCGCTGGGGGAGGGTCAGGGTGGGGACCTCTCGCCGCCGCGAGCCCCCATCCCAACCTTCCCCCAGCGGGGGAGGGAGCCACTCCAGAAATCTGGCGCTTTTCCACCGGCCTGCACTGCCCCGACAGCGACCTGCGCTACAGCGATCCGCAGCCGGCGCTGTTCAGCTTCAACTCGGCGATGGGCGCCTGCGAGACCTGTCGGGGCTTCGGCCGCGTGATCGGCGTCGACTACGACCTGGTGATCCCCGATCCGCGCAAGACGCTGCGCTCGGGTGCGATCAAGACCTTGATGACCCCCGCCTGGAAAGACGCGCGCGAGGACATGCTGAAGTACGCCGGCGAGGCCGGCATCCCGCGCGACACACCGTGGTCGCAGCTCAATGCAGAGCAGCGCGATTTCATCATCGGTGGCTCGCCGCAGTGGAAGGGCAACTGGAACAAGCAGTGGTACGGCGTCAAGCGCTTCTTCGAGTACCTGGAGAGCAAGGCCTACAAGATGCACATCCGCGTGCTGCTGTCGAAGTACCGCAGCTACACGACTTGCGGCACCTGCGGCGGCGCGCGGCTGAAGACCGAGTCGCTCTTGTGGCGGCTCGGCTCCAAGGACGATGCCGACGCGGTGATGGCGCCAGCGCTGCGCTCCATGCCGAATGGCGTGGGCTGGTCACGCGATCAGCTCGAAGCGCTGCCTGGCCTGACGGTGCATGACTTGATGCTGCTGCCGATCGAGCGCATCCGCCGCTTCTTCGACGGCTTGTCGTTGCCGAGCACGATGCTCGACGACGCGCTGAAACTGCTGGTCGACGAGATCCGCACGCGGCTGAAGTACCTGTGCGATGTCGGCCTCGGCTACCTGACGCTCGATCGCCAGAGCCGCACGCTGAGCGGCGGCGAGGTGCAGCGCATCAACCTGACCACCGCTTTGGGCACCTCGCTGGTCAACACGATGTTCGTGCTCGACGAGCCCAGCATCGGCCTGCACCCGCGCGACATGAACCGCATCATCGAGGCGATGCACCGGCTGCGCGACGCCGGTAACACGCTGGTGGTGGTCGAGCACGACCCCGCGGTGATGCTGGCCGCCGACCGGCTGATCGACATGGGCCCGGGCCCCGGCGAGCGCGGCGGGCAGATCGTCTTCGACGGCACGCCCGAGACCATCCGCGACGCCGACACGCTGACCGGCGCCTACCTGGGCGGGCGCAAGCAGATCGGCAGCGGCTTCACGCGGCTGGTGACGGCGGCGACGCCGAAGCTGATCGTCGAAGGCGCGCGCGACCACAACCTGCGCGACGTGAACGTCGAGTTCCCGCTGCAGCACCTGGTCACGGTCACCGGTGTGTCGGGCTCGGGCAAGTCGACGCTGATCCAGGACGTGCTGTACCCGGCGCTGGCGCGTCACTTCGGCAAGCCCAGCGAAGCGCCCGGTGCGCACGATCGGCTGCTCGGTGCCGACTGGCTCGCCGATGCGGTGTTCGTCGATCAGTCGCCGATCGGCAAGACCGCACGCTCCAATCCGGCCAGCTACGTCGGCGCGTTCGACGAGATCCGCAAGCTGTTCGCCGCGTCGCCGCTCGCGCAGCAGCGGGGCTACGGCGCCGGCATGTTCAGCTTCAACGCTGGCGACGGGCGCTGCCCGACCTGCGGCGGCTCGGGCTTCGAGCATGTCGAGATGCAGTTCCTCAGCGACGTCTACCTGCGCTGCCCCGACTGCGACGGCCGCCGCTTCCGCCGCGAGTTGCTCGAGGTCAAGATCGACCGCCGCCTGCCGGGAGAGATCGTCCGCGACCTGTCGGTGGCCGATGTGCTCGATCTGACGGTCAGCGAAGCGGTGCAGCTGTTCGCCAACGACCGCGAGGTGCTGCGCGTGCTGCAGCCGATCGTCGACGTCGGCCTCGAATACGTGAAGCTCGGTCAGCCGGTGCCGACGTTGAGCGGCGGCGAAGCGCAGCGGCTGAAGCTCGCCGGGTTCCTCGCCGAATCGGCGAACAGCGCGACCGCGAGTCGGCAGGCCGTGGCGAAGAAGGGCACGCTGTTCATGTTCGACGAGCCGACCACCGGCCTGCACTTCGACGACATCGCAAAGCTGATGCGGGCGTTCCGCAAGCTGCTGGACGCCGGCCATTCGATCATCGTCATCGAGCACAACCTCGACGTCATCAACGCGTCCGACTGGCTGATCGACTTGGGCCCAGAAGGCGGCGAGGGCGGCGGGCAGGTGGTTTGCACCGGAACGCCGGCCGATGTGAAGCAGCACCCGACGTCGCACACCGGGCGCGCGCTGGTCGATTACGACCGCGCCATGGGTCTGGGCGGGCTGGCGGTCGAAGAAGGCGTGCCGTTGCAGCTCTTGCTGAAAGCGGCGCGCACCGAGCGGATCGCCGTCGACGAGTCGATCCGCATCGTCAATGCGCGCGAGCACAACCTGAAGTCGCTGGACGTCAGCATTCCGCGTGGCCGGTTCACCGTCGTCACCGGCGTGTCGGGGTCGGGCAAGAGCACGCTGGCCTTCGACATCCTGTTCAACGAAGGCCAGCGTCGCTACCTCGAAAGCCTGAACGCCTATGCACGCAGCATCGTGCAGCCAGCGGGCCGGCCCGAGGTCGATGCGGTCTATGGCATCCCGCCGACGGTCGCGATCGAGCAGCGCTGGAGCCGCGGCGGGCGCAAGAGCACCGTCGCGACGACCACCGAGGTCTGGCATTTCCTGCGCTTGCTGTACGTCAAGCTCGGGCTGCAGCACTGCGTGAAGGACGGTGCCGAGGTGCGCCCGCAGTCGGCCGAGAGCATCGCCGCGCAGTTGTTACGCGACCACCGCGGCGAGCATGTCGGCCTGCTGGCGCCGCTGGTGGTGGCGCGCAAGGGCGTCTACACCGATCTCGCCAAATGGGCGAAAGCGCGCGGCCACACGCACCTGCGCGTCGATGGCGAATTCCTGCCGGTCGAGCCGTGGCCGCGCCTCGATCGCTTCAAGGAACACACGCTGGAACTGCCGGTGGCCGACATCATCGTCAGCGCCGACCGCGAAGGCGAGCTGCGCGCGGCGCTGGCGAAGGCGCTCGACCTCGGCAAGGGCGTGATGCACCTGCTGACGCCATTGAACGGCCTAACCGAAGCGATGCGCAGCGGGTCGTCCACGGCAGGCATCGGCCGCATCAAGGTGTTCTCGACCAAGCGCGCCTGCCCCACCTGCGGCACCAGCTACCCCGAGCTCGATCCGCGGATGTTCAGCTACAACAGCAAGCACGGCTGGTGCACCACCTGCGTCGGCACCGGGCTGGCGCTGACGCGCGAGCAGCGCAAGGTCTACGACGACTCGGTGCGCGACGATGACAACAAGGGGCGGGAGCAGAGCTTCCCGTCCGAGGAAAGCGAAGCCGAAGGCCTGGTCGACGAACCCTGTGCGGATTGCGCTGGAACGAGGCTGAATCCGGTGTCTCGGCAGGTCACGTTCGAGGGACATTCGATCGCGGGGATCGCGCAATGGTCGGTGGCCGGTGCGCGGCGCTGGGTCGAGTCGCTGCAACTGACGGGACGCGATGCCGAAATCGCGCGCGATGTGGTCAGCGAGATCCGCGGCCGGCTCGAATTCCTCGAGGAGGTCGGCCTTGGCTACCTGACGCTCGATCGCGCGGCGCCGACGCTGAGCGGCGGCGAGGCGCAGCGCATCCGGCTGGCCGCCCAGCTCGGCAGCAACCTGCAGGGCGTGTGCTACGTGCTCGACGAACCGACGATCGGCCTGCACCCGCGCGACAACCAGATCCTGCTGAAGGCGCTGAAGACGCTCAGCGACAAGGGCAACACGCTGGTGGTGGTCGAGCACGACGAGGACACGATCCGCCGTGCCGATCACCTGATCGACATCGGACCGGGTGCCGGCAGCCGGGGTGGGCGGCTGGTCGCGCAGGGGACCGTTGCCGATCTCGCGGCCGCCCCCGATTCGCAGACCGGGCGTCTGCTGGCAAACCCGCTGATCCACCCGTTGCAGGTTCGGCGCGAAGTGGTGGCTCTCGATGCCAGTGCGCCGCGAGAGTCCGAGGCCAACCGGTGCCTGACGATTCAGGGCGCGACGCTGCACAACCTGCAGCAGGTGACGATCGACTTGCCGCTGAAGCGGCTGGTCGCGATCACCGGCGTCAGCGGCTCGGGCAAGTCGACGCTCGCCCGCGACGTGCTGCTGGCGAACCTGCAATTCATCAACGTGCGCGGTGGCAGTCCGAAATGGCAGGGCTGCGACAGCATCGAAGGCTGGGGCTATATCGACCGCGTTCTCGAGGTAGACCAGACGCCGATCGGCAAGACGCCGCGCAGTTGTCCGGCGACCTACATCGGCTTCTGGGACACGATACGCAAGCTGTTTGCAGACACGCTGGAATCTCGCGCGCGCGGCTACGCGCCGAACCGATTCAGTTTCAACACCGGAGACGGTCGCTGCCCCGCCTGTGAAGGCCAGGGCATGCGCACGATCGAGATGAGCTTCCTGCCTGACGTGAAGGTGCCCTGCGACCAGTGTCACGGCCAGCGCTTCAACCCGGAAACGCTTGCGGTCACCTGGCGCGGCAAGAACATCGGCGACGTGCTCGGGATGGAGATCGACGAGGCAGTCGATTTCTTCGCCAGCATGCCGGCGATCAGCCACCCGCTGCGGCTGATGAAGGATGTCGGCCTGGGTTATCTCACGCTGGGTCAGCCGTCACCGACGCTCAGCGGCGGCGAAGCGCAGCGCTTGAAACTGGTGACCGAGCTGACCAAGGTGCGCGACGACGTCGGCAAGCGCGGCAACAAGGCACCGCACACGCTGTACGTGCTCGACGAGCCGACGGTGGGCCTGCACATGGCCGATGTCGAGAAGCTGATCCGCGTGCTGCACCGGCTGGTCGATGGTGGGCACAGCGTGGTCGTGATCGAGCACGACCTGGACGTGATCGCCGAGGCTGACTGGGTCATCGATCTGGGCCCCGAAGGCGGCATGCACGGCGGCCGGGTGGTCGCCGCCGCGACGCCGGAGGATCTGCTGGCGGTGCTGGCCAGTCATACCGGAGCCGCACTTCGACCGGTGCTGGCTCGCCGCTCCGACAGCACGATCGACGCTCGGAGTCACGTCGATTCCCTCTGAAGTCCGGGCTGGGTGAACTCGCCCAGGCGGGTGGGTGATTTCGCGCAGAAGGCACTTGTTACGGAGCCTTACAAACGATGAATGTTCAATGGTGACAGTGGGTTGAAGTCATTCCAGGATTCATGGAGCGCATGGCACGGAGGCTGCGGATCAAGGGTGTCGACCTCGATGAATGGCACGGGTCGACGACCTTGCAACTCACCTTGAATTCAGGAGCACACCATGTCCCATCGTCTGTCCACCCACCTCCTCTCGATCGCCGCATTGACGCTTGTCAGCTTTGCTGCCCAGGCCGCCGATGTCAGCGTGAGCTGCGAAAAGCGCGGCAACCGTTCCAAGGCCTCGGTCGATGGAAACAACCTCGCACCGGGTTCGTATCGCGCGGTGCTCGAATCCGGTTCGGCAACGGCCACCACCCCGTTCGAGAGCGCGAACGGCGACGAGGCTGAATTCGACTTCGACAGCAACCCGGCCGACGTTGCCGCCGGTGCTGCCCGCATTGCGCCGACCTTCATCGTCGACGGCCGGGCTCGTGGCTACATCGTGAATTCCAGCGGTCAGCGCGTCACCCCGGTCGTCACGGCGATCTGCCGCGTTCGCAAGTGACACGTCACTGCGTCCACGGGGCGGTGCGGACTTCCTGAGAGGGCACGGCGAGCAGATCAACTGCTCGCCGGCCTTTCGGTCGATGTCAGACCGTCGCGGCTTGCGGCGCCGGCGTCGCAGCGGGTGCCGACGAGCGGATCAGGTGATCGAACGCGCTCAATGCGGCCTTCGCGCCTTCGCCGGTGGCGATGATGATCTGCTTGAACGGTGTGGTCGTCACGTCGCCGGCTGCGAAGACGCCCGGCAGCGAGGTCTGGCCGCGGGCGTCGACCACGATCTCACCGTGGCGTGACAGTTCGAGCGTGCCTTTCAGCCACTCGGAGTTCGGCACCAGGCCGATCTGCACGAACACGCCTTCCAGGTCGATGTGGTGCGACGTGCCGGAGGGGCGGTCGGTGTAGGTCAGTCCGTTGACCTTCGCGCCATCGCCGGTGATCTCGGTGGTCTGGGCCTGGGTGTGAATGGTGACGTTGGACAGGCTTTTCAACTTGTTGACCAGCACCGCGTCGGCGCGCAACTGCTCGCCGAACTCGATCAGCGTCACGTGGCCGACGAGGCCTGCCAGGTCGATTGCCGCTTCGACGCCGGAGTTGCCACCGCCGATGACAGAGACCTTCTTGCCCTTGAACAGCGGCCCGTCGCAGTGCGGGCAGTAGGCCACGCCGTGATTGCGGTACTGCTGCTCGCCGGGCACGTTGACTTCGCGCCAGCGCGCGCCGGTCGACAGGATCACGGTCTTGCTCTTCAGCGAGCCGCCGTTGGCGAGTTGCACCTCGATCAGGCCGGTCACCGGGTCCGCCGGGATCAACTTTTCGGCGCGTTGCAGATTCATGATGTCGACGCCGTACTGCTTCGCGTGCTGCTCCAGCGCCATCGCGAATTTCGGGCCGTCGGTTTCCAGCACTGAAATGAAGTTCTCGATGCCCAGCGTGTCGAGCGTCTGGCCGCCGAAACGCTCGGCCATCACGCCGGTGCGGATGCCCTTGCGCGCCGCGTACACGGCCGCTGCGGCACCGGCCGGGCCGCCGCCGACGATCAGCACGTCGTAAGGGGCCTTGGCGCTCAGCTTGACCGCGTCGCGCGCTGCGGCACCCTTGTCGAGTTTGGCGACGATCCCTTCGGCCTCCATGCGGCCCTGACCGAAAAGCTCGCCGTTCAGGAACACCATCGGCACCGCCAGCACCTGGCGATCCTCGACTTCCTTCTGGTAAAGCCCGCCGTCGATCGTGACGTGCTGGATGCGCGGATTCAACACCGCCATCAGGTTCAGCGCCTGGACCACGTCCGGGCAGTTGTGGCAGCTCAATGAAACGTACGTCTCGAAGCGGAAATCTCCGTCGAGGTTCTTGATTTGTTCGATGAGCTCGGCCTCGACCTTGGCCGGGTGGCCACCGACCTGTAGCAAGGCCAGCACGAGCGAGGTGAATTCATGCCCCAGCGGGATCGCGGCGAAGCGGATGCGCGGCGTGTCGCCGATGCGGGCCAGCGTGAACGACGGCTTGCGGGCGTCGGTGCCATCGGTCTTCAACGTGATCTTGTCGCACAGGCTGACGACGTCTTGCAGCAGGCCGTGCATTTCGCGCGAGGCGTCGCTGTCGTCCAGGGACGCAACGATCTCGAACGGCAGCTTGACGCGTTCGAGGTAGGCCTGCAATTGAGCCTTGAGGGTGTCGTCCAGCATGGTGGGTCTCCTGGTGTGGTGACGAATGCAAACGCCTCGATCGGGCGTCATTCAGATCCGCCGCCAGCGTTGTGGGCTCGCGGCGGATGAAAACCACCCGATGAGGTTCACCGGGCGGTCACATGCGATCGGGATGTCCGATCAGATCTTGCCGACGAGGTCCAGCGACGGGGTCAGCGTCTTGGCGCCTTCGCTCCACTTGGCCGGGCAGACTTCACCCGGGTGCGAAGCGACGTACTGGGCCGCCTTGATCTTGCGCAGCAACTCCTTGGCGTCACGGCCGATGCCGAGGTCGAGGACTTCGAGCACCTTGATCTGACCTTCGGGGTTGATCACGAAGGTGCCGCGCAGCGCGAGGCCAGCTTCTTCGATCATGACTTCGAAATTGCGCGAGAGCGTGCCGGTCGGGTCGCCGACCATCGGGTACTTGACCTTCTTGATCGCTGGCGACGCATCGGCCCAGCCCTTGTGCGTGAAGTGCGTGTCGGTCGACACGGCGTAGATCTCGACGCCCAGCTTCTGGAATTCAGCGTAGTTGTCGGCCAGGTCTTCCAGCTCGGTCGGGCAGACGAAGGTGAAGTCTGCGGGGTAGAAAACGATCGCCGACCACTTGCCCTTCAGGGTGTCCTGGGTGATGTCGAGGAACTTGCCGTTCTGGTAAGCGGTGGCCGCGAAAGGCTTGATTTGGGTGTTGATCAATGACATGGGGATCTCCTGTTGCGATGATTCGCCGTGAAATGGCATCCAAATGATAGGTGTCCTAATCCATGCCATTTATGAATTGGAAAAATGAAAGGTATACGCTTTTTCTATCGGAAGAGGGTCATGCGTCACGGTTCGGTCACAGCCGATTCAGAAGCGCTGCCACCGCCAAACCGAAGTTGCCGAAGGCTGTCTGCCGGTGCACGCCGGACTGTCTGAGCCCCAGCAGTCGACGAAGCATCGGCTGACGGCGTGCGTGGACGAAGGTGTCCAGGGTCTGGCGGTTGGGTTCGGGCATCCGATCCCTGACGCGGGCCAGCAGCGCGACATTGGCGTCGACCCAGACCTTGAACTGCCCGCCCAGCAGCAACTGCATCCGTTGCCAGCGAGCGCGCAGGCTGAGGTTCGACCCGCTCAGATTGGCGTCGTGCTGTCGGTAGCGCACGCTGGGCCACGGGTCGTAAAGGATCTGGCCACCGCACCCGCTGACGAGAAGATAAACCAACCAATCGGGGGCCACCGCCTCACCTTCCGCATTGGCCTGAATGAGCAAATCGCGCGCAGCGCGGTTGAACACCATCGTGTTGCCGCCAGCGATGCTTTGCACCAGCGCATTCGGGAAGCTGGGCGGCCGGGTGAACAAGGGCGACTTGCCGATGGCCTGATTCGCTTCATTGGTCAGCAGCGTGCGGCTGCCGTACACGGCGGGCGTGTCCGTGGGTACGCGCTGCAGCCACGCAAGCGCGCGTTCGAGCTTCGCAGGCTCCCACACATCGTCCTGGTCGCACCAGGCGTAGCAGTCTGCGTCGATGTTCGCGTGGCAGGTCAGCGACCGGAAGTTGGCGGCAAAACCGGCGGCCGGACCACCCAGAACAGCCAGGCGATCGGCGCCCCACCGAGATCGATAGCGCTCCAGGACCGCCATGGTGCCGTCTGTCGATCCGTCATCGGACACCCACACGCGCCAGCGGCGGTGGGTCTGGGCGGCGATCGAATCGAGCTGTTCGGCCAGGTGGCGTTCGCCTTGATAGCTGCACAGCAGCACGGCCACAGCCGGCGGGTGGGGTGGGACGGTCGCGTTCGGGGTGGGCTGCATAAGGGGCGCTGAGTATCGCAAGCGCAGCGCCTGAAGCCTGGGTCACCTGCTGCGACCGCAGTGCCTGTGATGCCGGATCGGCACGCGCAGCAGGAAGCGATAATCCATCGGATGACCAGCAATGACGTGCCTTTGCACGTGTATCGACGCGAAATTTCGTCCTCCGAGCAGACCTCGCTGTCGGTCATCGCCGGCCTGATCCAGCCGGGATGTTCGGTGCTCGACCTGGGCACCGGCAGTGGCGCGCTGGGGCGCCACCTCCGCGAGCATCAGGCCTGCGTGGTGGATGGCGTCACACTGAACGAAGCCGAGGCCGAGCTGGCCCGGCCGCACTACCGTCGCATCGAAGTGGCCGACCTGGAGCAGGCGCCGTTGACGACGCTGTTTCAAGGCGAGACCTACGACTGCATCGTCTGCGCCGACGTCCTGGAGCACCTGAAGCAGCCCGAACGCGTGCTGCGTGCCTGCCGCGATTTGCTGGCGCCCATGGGGAAGGTGCTGATCTCGGTGCCGAACGCGGCCTACTGCGGGTTGATCGCCGAGCTGCTGCAAGGCGAGTTCGAGTACCGACCGGAAGGGCTGCTGGACAGCACCCACCTGCGGTTTTTCACTCGCCGCTCGCTGGTGCGGTTTCTGGAGGCCGAGGGCTGGTCGTTGCTTGCGGTGCAGCCGGTGGCACGCGCGCTGAACGCGTCGGAGTTCCGGGTGCCGTTCGACAACCTGCCGCCGGCGGTGAGCCGGTATCTGCTGGCGGTCCCCGATGCGTTGACCTACCAGTTCGTGGCGGCGGTGGCATGGCAACCCCAGGCCGCTGCGGCGACCGCGCTGCACGGCCAGCCGCACCAGGCCGTCGGCCAGGCCCTGTTTTCCGCCGAACTCTTTCTCGGGCATCGTGGCGACTACGCCCAGGAAGGCAAGCTGACGGTCACCGGCGTGATCGGCCAGGCACGTCAGACCCTGTGTTTCCGTTGGGGCGAGGACGTGGCGCCGTGGAGTGCGATCCGGCTCGACCCTGCGGATCGTCCCGGGTTCATCCACCTCTACCGCCTGACGGTGAAGGATGCCGACGGTGCGACGCTGTGGCAGTGGCGCTGCGGGAGCGACGATTTCTCGCGTCTGGCGACCGCGTCGACGCAGCAACTGCTGCTGCGCGCGCCCTGGCCGGACGGTGCACCGGCGCTGGCGCTGCTGCACGGGGACGACCCGTGGATCGAACTGCCGATCGAACCTGCAGCGCTGGTCGCTCGGGGCGATCGGCGCGCCGGGTCGGTCGAGGTCGAACTGGGCTGGCCGATGTCGGCCGACTACCTGGCCCTGAAGGACGTGGCCCAGCCGCTGCAGGACCGCCTGTCGCGCATCGAGCCGGAGTTGACGCGGCAGTCCGAAGCGCGGGCTCGCCTGGAACACGAACTGGCCGCGCAGCGAGTGACGCTGACCGCCTCGCTCGAACACAGCGAACGCCAGCGCCACGCGCAGCAAGACCGGTTGTCTGCCTCGCTCGAACAGCAACAAGTCCTTTCGGATGCACTCGCACGGAGCGAACGCCAGTTGCTCGAACAGCGAGAGCAACTGCTCGCTCAGAAGAATGCGCTGGCCGACGAGAAGCGCGATTTGCAGCAGGCGCATTCGAGCCTGCGCACGGATTTCGACGGGCTGTTCGCCTACGTCCAGCGCATCGAACGCTCGAAGTCGTTCCGAATGACCCGACCGCTGTCGCGGCTCAAGGGCCGGATCGACAGGCTCCTGGGCTTCGGCAGCAGGGCGACTGCACAGGGGCCAAGTCCCGCGGTCGCGACACCGATGGCGCCCACGCCATGGCCGGTCGATGTGATCGTGCCGGTCTACCGCGGGCTGGCTGACACCCAGCGTTGCGTGGAGTCGGTGCTGTCGTCGCGCAACGCCTGTGCATTTCGCCTGATCGTCATCAACGATGCCGGCCCCGAGCCGGAGCTCACCGCCTGGCTGCGCGAACTTCAGCACCGTGACGATCGCATCGTGCTGGTCGAGAACGAAGAGAACCTCGGTTTCGTCGGCACGGTCAATCGCGGCATGTCGATGAGCGACGCGCACGATGTGATTCTGCTCAACAGCGATACCGAGGTCGCCAGCGACTGGCTGGATCGGCTGAAGCGCGCCGCGTATTCGGACACTCGGGTCGGCACGGTCACGCCGTTCTCGAACAACGCGACGATCTGCAGCTACCCCAGGTTCTGCGAGAGCAACACGCTGCCCGATGGGCTGGACACCGCTGCGCTGGATGCCTTGTTTGCACGCACGCTTGCTGGTCAAACAGTCGACGTTCCCACCGGCCACGGCTTCTGCATGTACGTGCGCCGCGACTGTCTGGCCCAGGTGGGACTGTTCGACGTCGAGCAGTTCGGCAAGGGCTACGGCGAAGAAAACGACTTCTGCCAGCGCGCGCAGAAGGCCGGCTGGCGCAACCTGCATGCGCTCGATACCTTCGTGCTGCACTCGGGCGGGGTCAGTTTCGGCGCATCGAAAAGCGCCCGCGAAATCGCCGCCATGGAGACCTTGCGTCGCCTGCACCCCGACTACGAGCAGCAGGTGCATCGCTTCATTGCGCACGACCCGGCCCGGTGCGCACGGCAGGCGGTCGATCTGGCACGCGTGTCGGCGGCCGGCAAGCCGGTCGTCCTGCTGGTGATGCATGACCGCGAAGGCGGCACGCTGAGGCACATGAACGAACTGGCCGAGCGATGGCGCAGTCGGGCGGTCTTCTTCGTACTCAAACCGGCACGCGGGCCGTCGGTCGAGCTCAGCCTGCTGGGTCCGAGCGAAGCCTTCCAGTTGTCGTTCCACCTGCCGTCCGAGTTCGCTGCGCTGGTCGAAGCCTTGCGTGGCCTCGGGGTCGGCCATGTGCACTTCCATCACCTGCTCGGACACACCGCCGACGTGCTGGCACTGCCAGCGCACCTGGGCGTGCGCTACGACTTCACGGCACACGATTACCACGCGTTCTGCCCGCAGATCAGCCTCACCGGAAGCGACAACGCCTATTGCGGCGAAGAAGGCCTCGACCAGTGCCGGACGTGCCTGACCCGTTCGCCGGCGCCCGGCGGCGTGTCCATCGAGCAGTGGCGTGCGGTGCACGGCCGCCTGGTCACCGGGGCGCGTCATGTGCTGGTGCCCAGCCACGATGCGGCCCATCGATTCCTGCGTTACGCGCCAGCTGCCGATGTGCGCTACGCGCCGCACGACGACCTGCTCGAACGCGTGCCGCATCCCGCACCGTCACCGCGCATGGTTGCCGTGGACGCTCCGCTGAAGGTCGTGGTCATCGGCGCGCTCAGCCCGATCAAGGGCGCCGACCTGCTCGAAGACGTCGCGACATTGGCAGCGCAGCACGCGGCACCGCTCGACTTCCATCTGCTCGGATACGCCTATCGCAGCCTGCGCGCCCCACCGGGTGCCCGGCTCACGGTGCATGGTCGCTACGACGAAGACGACCTGCCACGGTTGTTCGACCAGCTTCAGCCTGACCTGGTCTGGTTCCCCGCGCAGTGGCCCGAGACCTACAGCTACACGCTCAGCGTCTGCCTGGAGCGTGGATGGCCGGTCGTCGCCCCCGATCTCGGCGCTTTCGCGGAGCGCCTGAGCGGCCGCACCTGGAGCTGGATCCGGCCCTGGAATTCCCCAGCGCGGGACTGGCTGGCAGTCTTCATCGAGTTGCGAAGCCGCCATTTCGTCACCGGCCTGGGCCCGGCGCCGACCCACCGCTTGCAGCCCATCGCGCCCGATCTGCGGGTCCGGTCCTGGTCGTATGAGCGGGATTACCTGAGCGCTGTTCCAACGCCCGGTCATGCGGTGGCGCTGACTCCGGAATTCCTTTCGGCGTTTGGCAACAATCGCTCGCAGGGCGTGAACGCGCTGCAACAGGGCCTCAAGCAGTCGTTACTGATGGCGATCCTGCGATTGCGCGCGATGCCGATGCTGCGTGGCGTGTCCCGAGCTATCCCGCTGCGCTGGCAAACGCGGTTCAAGAGTTGGCTTCAGGCCTGACGCGCGCCCTGCGGCGTGCGGTCTAATTCTTGTCCCTGCGCCGAACGACGACGCGCCTCACTATCTTTCCCGGTCACGGCTTCCGCATGCACTCGAGCTCCCTGCAGCACGTCAGACAGCTGGTCCATCAACACCTGAGCGACAAGCCGACCTTGAATGTCATCGACATCGGAAGTTTCGACGTCAACGGCAGCTACAAGCCCATGTTCACCCGCGACGGATGGACGTACACCGGTGTTGATCTGACGGCCGGTCCCAACGTCGACGTCGTGCTGTCGTCGCCTTACCGGTTGCCGTTTCCGAGCTACTCGGTCGATGTGATCGTTTCCGGGCAGGCATTCGAGCACGTGGAGTTCTTCTGGCTGACCTGGCTGGAGATGGTTCGTGTTCTGAAGCCCGGTGGCCTGATCTTTCTGCTGGCCCCGTCGCGCGGGCCGGAGCATCGCTATCCGCAGGACTGCTGGCGCTTCTACCCGGATGGGTATCGTGCGTTGGCAACTTATGGCGATCTGGAAATGGTGTCGGTCACGACCGATTGGGCCGAGCACCCGGAGCCCGACAGCGCTCCCTGGGGCGACACGGTGGGGGTCTTCAGGCAGAGGTCGCTGTCGTGGACAACCAGACTTCGGCGTCGCGCGATGCAGCGATTTCGGTATCTGCTGTTGCCGGGGTATCGCGGCTGATTCCGACGCAGATGAAGTGCATGAAGCTGCCTTGACCACCACCCGATGAGATCCACGTCCGGCGAGCACTATGTTGCTCTGGACCATGTCCGGGCTGTGGCCGTCATGCTGGTCTTCTCGTGGCATTTCATGCACGGGCCGCGAGGCTATCCGGTCCCGTTCGATGGAACACCCCTGTGGAGCCCGTTGGTCCTGTTCGACGAAGGCCACGTCGGGGTCGCCTTGTTCATGACACTGAGCGGCTATCTCTTCGCGAAGCTGCTCGACGGCCGGAGGGTTAACTACCCGCTGTTCTTCTGGAATCGCCTGCTGCGCCTGATGCCGTTGCTGCTGCTTGTGCTGGCCATCCATGCCGTGACAGAAGCGATTCGTGCTCGCAGTGCCTTGGCCGCCGTCGCCTACCTGCTGTCCATGGTGCCGGGTTTCGTGCTCCCGAAGTGGCCCAACGGAGGATGGTCCATCGCGGTCGAGTTGCAGTTCTACCTGCTGCTCCCCGCCATCTTGCTGCTATTGCGCGCCAAACCCTGGTGCGTTGGACTGCTCGTGGCGTCCGCGCTCATCTTCAGAGCGGCCTATCACGCCTCGACCGGCGAGGTGCAGATCCTCGCGTACTTCACGATATTCGGTCGAATAGATCAATTCGTGTTCGGAATCCTTGCCTTTCATTGTCGAAATCGCATCCCCGGATTGCGTTACTGGGCTGCGGCGGCTGCCGTCACGTTGATCCATCTGTATTGGTGGTTCGACCAGAGAGGGGGATTCTTCCTCCAACCCAGCTTCCCATCCCCGTCACTGATCTGGGTTGTCTTGCCAACATTGGAAGGCTTGTTGTTCTCGATACTGATCGCATGGTATGACCGATCATTCAGGCCCAAGCCTGGCCTGGTGTCGAGTTTGCTCTCGACGATCGGTGAGTATTCGTACTCCATCTACCTATTGCACTTCTTCTTCGCGTTCGATGTGGCTGCCTGGATTCAACTCCACTTAGTGGATATCTCGAATTTCTACGTGGCCGTTCCGGTGTCGTTGGCCGTGTTGATCCTGGTTCTTCCCTTGGGATATCTCAGCCATCGATTCATCGAGCGACCGTTCTTGATGCTTCGACGGCCTTACATTCGCGCGACGAACGAGCCGATGCAGGCTACCGCTGAATGATCTGCCTCGGCCTGACGGGTCGAATCCGACGGCAGCCTTCACCCTTGGAAGAATCGATCCGACTCGCTCCAGAAATGCCATGCCGGCGGGGATTCGATGATGGCGTTTTCCAGTTCGGCAAACATGTCGTCCGTCCGCACGGACCTTGACGCGCGGACGCCGAATTCTCGGATGCGGAGCGGGGTCACCAGCAGCTTTGGCAATGCTCACACCAATCAGGTTCGACGCTCAGTCGAGTTATGGCTGGCTGGCCCGTACGAGGATCGCATCCTGCCGACCCCAAAAATGCGAAGGAATTGAATGCATCTCGACTTGTTTCCCGAGCGCCTCTTTGACTGTGCTTTTAACAAAGTCTAGCTTGGCAAACGTGGTCCCGTAATCTTCGCCGGCAAGAACCAGTGATTCACTGGAAGGGAAAAAACAAAATCCTTTTTCCGGAAGCTCCACGCAATCAAGGACTGCGCATCGCTCGCCATGGGTGGAGAAAATCAATAAACCGTCAGGCGCCAGTGAACCGTGTAGCTTGGTTAACCAGGACGCCCATACGGATACCGGTAGGTGGCTGAATAGTGAGAGTACAAAAATAATGTCGTACTTTTCGGTGAATTTCAGATCCGACGCATTGGGTTGCGAGTAGAAACCCTTGACCCCCATCGCCTCCTGAAGAAACTCCACACTACCCGAAACGACATCGCTGGCAGTGAGTTGTCCTTGGTCAAATATGCGTGCGAGATGCCGGGTAAATCGCCCATGCCCACTGGCAAACTCTAGAAAACTCCTGCATTTGTGGAGGGTCATATCCACGACCCCCAGCGCCTCATGGAGCTCCATCATGGTTCTCCAGCCATCTGCCAAGTAGTCTCTCACCGGATTTTTCGAACTGGGATGATTGGCAAAGAATCTGAAGATGTCATCATCTGTGGAGATTTGGGTATTTACACCCATCCAATCAGAAAAACATCCGGGCAATCTGTATTGCTCGCGCAAATTATGTGCATCCAGATTGGCTGGATCCATGCTCAGAACGTTCTCTAGGCAGGCGGTCGCCTGTTTCAGGTCCATTCTTTGCAACAAGCTTCGGGCCAAATCCAACTGATTTCGTATTTGCGCAGTCATACCCAGTCAACTTTCTATCCAGTGATGCTCCAGGCGACACAGACCCATCTCCCGAGATACCCCGAAAACCTCAAATGGAATCTCTACTTGATCAAACAGTCGCAATCCTTCGGGATCCATTGCATGAGACCTCGCACAATAGTTTCCAGGTAACAGTGCCAAGTTTGTAAAATCTACACGGAAGCGATACTCGCCCGTCTTTCTAGACGTTAGTGGATGGCCATCCATATCGCTGACCACACCATAGACTGGAGTACCATCGCCCCGCACAATTCCAATTGCGACATTTGGGGGTCGCCCATCAGGCGAATAAATCAGGCCAGAAACACTCAACGTGCCCGCCATCGCTATTTCAACTTTCTGGGTTATGGGTTGTCCATTTAGAAGCATCTCTTTTACTTCGTAGATGCCGTGCGTGTGCTCTGGAACTACATTCTCAACAGTCGCTTTCACTGGGCTTTGTTTGCGCGATCTTTCTTCGTGCCAAGACAGGTAGGAGCGCGCTACATCCTGTGAGCTTCCCTGCATACAGAGTTTCCCGGAATCAATCCAGATGGCATATTTGCAAAGTTTCTGGATGTGATACATGCTGTGCGAACACAATAATAGTGTTCCGCCTCGCGCAAGGTATTTTTCCAGCCAGGCCACACATTTTTTCTGAAATGATTCGTCGCCTACTGCCAGTACTTCGTCTGTGATGAGAATATCTGGTATTATACAGGTGGCAACAGCAAATCCCAAGCGAACCACCATGCCTGATGAATAGTGCTTGATGGGCTGGTCTATATAATCGCCGATGTCAGAAAACTCGATAATTCCGTCTAGTTTATCTAGCGTCTCCGCATGGTTCAAGCCCATCAATGCACAGGCGAGGAATATATTCTCGCGACCAGTGTATTCTGGATGAAATCCTGCCCCCAATTCAAGCAGGGCTGCAATGCGGCCATGTCGCTGAATTCGCCCCCTCGTTGGAGCTACTACTCCTGCAATCATCTTGAGTAACGTGGATTTCCCCGCACCGTTCACCCCAACGATCCCGAGTGACTCCCCCTTGCGAACACTGAAGCTCACGTCCTGCAGCACCGAGAAGGTATGGCGTGGCTCACGACCCATGAGGCGGTCCAGCACCAAGCCTAATTTGCGCGCACCACTTTGCAACATGGGATAGCTCTTGCCAACCCCAAGCAATTCCAATACAGCAGCCCGTTCACTGCTCACAGCATGTCCTCAAAATACTTGGCCAGGCGATTGAAAAATATGCGCGTCGCGACAAACACAAAAATACAGGCTAACAAGGTTAGGCTTTGCCCAAGCCAGTCCGCTGGTGAAGTATTCAACAAGGCACTGCGCAAGGGCTCCAGCATGTGCACGAGGGGATTCCACTGCATCACTTCACCCATCCAGTGCGGCACTGTTGCCGTGGTGTACAGAATGGGGCTGAGGTAAAACAAGCCATTCATGACCTGCGACAACAGTTGCTCCACGTCGCGAACATAGACCTGAAGTGCAGCAAGCACGAACGCGACCGACAGTGCGGCAAAAAACAGGGATAGCATCGCCAGCAACATGGCCGGCCAGTTTTGAAAATGTATTCCCAGACCCCACAGATATAACAATACCATCACAAGTATATAACCGACTAGTTGTACAAAGAAACTTGCTAGTACTGTGCTTAGTACTAGAAGTTCATGTGGGAAACTTACTTTCTTTACGATGGCTGAGTTGTTTTGAATGGCTACGACACTGCGGCTGACTGCCTCCTGAAAGGCCAACCAAGGCCACATGGCAGTAGCAACGAAAAGTACATACGGTTGATTGTCGACCACCTGCGGCACACGGACCTTGAATATATGCTCAAACACCAAGCCATAAATTGCCAGCATGATCAAAGGGTGCAAGATGCCCCATGCGACACCCGCCAGGGAACCTGCATAGCGGTTTTTCAAATCACGCTGTATCAGCGCCAATAACAATGCCCGATGCTGCCACGCCACTGCCATAGTGCTTTCCACTTTCATACCATTTTCACGCCGATCGAATCCTGACCGCCCGTGCCGATTGAATACCAATCAGGGGTTGAAGGCCGCACTGATGCGCGACTGATTGTGGATAAGTTTAGGTCTTTGACGAAGAACGGATCGGTGGACAGCTTGAAGCTCTCAGAACGATGCGGCTGCGACCCGAAGAGCTGGAAGTAGCGCTGCACGCTGCTCTTGGAGATGCCGCACTCGGCGGCCACCGAGCGCACGCTCCAGTGGGTCGAGCCGTTGGCCGGCTTGGTGTGCAGCGTCGTCTTGATCAGGCCGGCCACGCGCTCGTCGTCGATAGTGCGGGCGGACCCGGCCGCACGTCGTCGTAGAGCCTGGCGACGCGGCGCTCGATGAAGCGAGTGCGCCATTTGCCTACCGTGGCCTTGGTCAACTCCAGCCGCGCGGCAATCGAGCTCTTGGCCTCACCCTCAGCGCTGCATCAAAACGATGCGGGCCCGCGCGTTCAGCTGCCGCAGGTAGCGACCGGCTACGGGCAAACGACGTGAGCTGCACTCGCTCTTCGTCCGTCATCACCAACTCCGCCTTCGGCCTGCCTTTGTTCATCGCGGTATCTCCGTCCCAAAGATACCGCAGCGGCATACATTATTTAGTCGACCCTGCAAAACGGCTGCAGCCCGCATGAAGACTTGCTTTGCGGCGTGAATATTGCATCCGAAATCCCCAGGGAACAATATTCCTGTGGCCCGATTTCTGGGGGATTCGAGGATGAGCACGCCGGACTTCTTTCGCTCGCGCCTGGACCAGATGATCGATCTGCGGCACCCGCTGGCGGTGTTGTCCACGCGGCTGCCGTGGGCCGCGATCGAGGCGGCGGTTGCGCCCAAGCTGGCCCACCACTCCAAGCTCGCCAAGCGGTGGGTCGGCGAAGACCTCGCCGGTGCATTCGAGGGCGAATTCGGCGGCGGCATCAGCGCGGCGGGCCGCCCACGGCTGCCCATCCGCTTGATGGTCAGCCTGCTGTACCTGAAGCACAGCTTCAACCTCAGCGACGAGGAACTGGTGGAGCGCTGGGCCGAGAACGTGCAGTGGCAATTCTTCGGCGGCATGGACTACTACGAGCCCCGCCTGCCTTGCGACGCGACCCAGATCGGCCGCTTTCGGCGCCTGCTCGGCGAGAACGGGCTGGAGCAATTGCTCAAGGCCACCATCGAGTGTGCAGTCGAGATCAAGGCCGTGCGGCCCGCCGACATCGAGCGCGTGATCGTCGACAGCACCGTGCAATCGAAGGCCCTCAGCGACCTCGCGATGTGGCTGCAACGTGCCGAGCGCATCCGCACCCAAGAGCGCAACACCAAGAACAAGCTCTTCGCGCTGCACGCCCCGGAGGTGGAGTGCATCTCCAAGGGCAAGGCCCCCGTAACCCCTACGAGTTTGGCGTGAAGGTCAGCCTGGTGGTCACCCACAAGCAGGGGCTGATGGTGGGCGCGCGCAGCTTCCCCGGCAACCCTTACGACGGCCACGTCCTCAGCGCCCAACTGGAGCAAACGAGCAACTTGCTGCAAGACCTGGGGCGAAGCCCGAAGCAGGTGATCGTCGATCTCGGATACCGAAGCGTGGACGCCGACAACCCGGGCGTGCAGATCATCCACCGGGGCAAGTACAAGTCGCTCACCGACCACGAGAAGGGGCTGCTCAAGCGGCGCCAGGCGATCGAGCCGCTGATCGGTAACACGAAGGCCGATCACCGGATGGATCGATGCTGGCTGCAGGGCGCGATGGGTGATGCGCTGCATGCGCTCTCCTGTGCTGCGGGCTACAACATCCGATGGCTGCTGCGGGCGATCGTGCGTCTCGGCCTGGGCGGGCTCTTTTACGCCCTCTCGGTGGTGTTCGCGTGCCTCGGCCGCTTGCTGCAAATCATGCAGGCCCGGACAAAACTGGCGAATCCGGTCCGATCACCTCAGCGCCGACCGTCATCCAATCTCCCGTGGCTGTCACTTGCCAGGCTCAAATGAATTCTGCAGGGCTGACTATTTATGCCAGTTAATAACGGGACAGAACACTAGGTCATGTGTGATCACCGAGACGCCTGCCCACCAAGATCAGCGCTGACCACCCGAAGTCGGCAGCCCTTGTCACCGTATTGCGGCGATTACCACGCAGCTTGCGAGCAGGCGCTGTGTCATCTCTCCGCTCGGACGCCTCTCGACTCGGTGAAGTGAACACCACCATCTGCGCTGGTGGTTTGCATCCGATCCACATCGTTATGCTGATCGGATGGGCATTCATTTCCCCCTCCGAGTGGCTGCGGCAGCCTGCATGGTTGCGGTGCTGCTTGCTGTGGGGTTTGTCGTAGATCGGGCGCGCGAAAAACAGGCGGCCGCCGTAGCGCAACGCGCCGAGGCCGAGCGCATCCGCAAGGCGCTGATCCAGGCCGCCGAAGCGGCCGAGCGGGCCTTGATCGCGACCACGCCGCCCAAGGTGCGGCAGGCGCACAAAGACGCAGCGCTGCGTGAGTTTCAGGCGGCCGAAGCCGAGATGCTGATGCAGCAGACGCGGGCCCGACGGGCGCGCGAGGCCCGAGGCGGCGGTGCTGTCGCAGACGAAAAAGAGGGCCGGGGAGCGTCAGCCCCCCGGCCCTGATCTCATCGGATCGGGTTGCCGGCGCTCGTCAGTCCGGGTCCTTGTCGGCATCGGCATCCAGCGCGACCTGCTTGGCCGTGATGCTGTCGTCGGTCGGCACGGTGCCGTCGAGCGCGGCCTGTGCGTCGGCGATCTGGGTCGCAGACGGCACGTTCTGGGCAATGCCGTCCGGACCGTTGCCACCGCCGCCGCAGCCCGTCAAGGCCACCGTCAGCGCCACAGACACAGCCGCCCCCAGCGTCGTCGCGCGCCGCCGCAGTGCTCGTGCCGACGCGGCGGGTTCAGAGGGGTTGATGTAGGGAGCCATCGCGTCCCCCTCAGTTGTTCACGGCGGGCAGCGCAATGTTCTTTTCGCTGTTGCCGCAGTCGGCATGCTGGAAGCCGCTGTTGCCGTACATGATGCCGTCGTCACCGGCGGGTGCCACCGGCTGGTTGGACGACCCCACCTGCGCACTGCGCACGCCGCCCGGCACGCGGTTGGCCACCGTCACGCCGGAAAAGCCGGCGGTGGCCAGCCGGTTGCGCAGCTTCCAGGCGATGTTGTGATCGGCACACGAGGTGTCGCCGCTGACGCCGAGTGCCCCGAGTTTGCCGCCCGTGCTGTAAAGGGCGACACCGCCACCGAACACGTTGATGCCGCCTGGCTTCAGGCCGATCATCGGGTCGTCGGTGGTGCCGTACTTGGTCGGGTTGCCGCGGTAGACCACGCGCGGATCGACCGGGTTGCTGAATTGCAGGCCGTTCAGCGAGTTGCCGTTCTGCGTCGGCGTGAACAGGTTGGCCGTCGACAAGGCAAACGTCGGGCGACTGAAGCCGTTGGCGGTGTAGGCCTTCTGCGCCGAGATCACGCGGCTGTTGAGCCACGCGTCATCGGCTGCGCTGCCCGAGGTCGCGACCGCGCAGACCACGCCGTAGCGGTTGACGACGGTGGCCCACATCGGGAAGTCGAGCCCGCCGTTCGAGGTCGACGAGGAGCCTCCGGCCGCCGACGGGACGACCGCCTTCAGTGCCGCCTCCAGGACCGCGCTGCTGGGCAGGCCGACGCAGTCGTTGGCGGGGTTGGTCGGGGCGGCCCAGGCCGCCTGCCCGGTGACGACACACACTGCGGCGAGGGCAGCGGACAGCAGGACGCGGGATGGTGAAAAAGATGGGATGGTCATAGGTCGATTCCTCTCGGAAGGCAAGATCTGACGGCCGCCCCCTCCGCACCGGTTCGCGTCCGGGGGCCGACGCGCATCAGACCACGCCTTCCAGGACCAGAACATCCCCAGGTTGTCGCTCCCTGCGGAGCGCCTGTGCGGTCGCTGGTCATGGTCTCAGCTCATGCAAGCTGCGCACCGGTATTGCAGCTTTCCTGATGGCGTAGACGCCTTTTGGGCGTCTTGCGAAAAGGGCCCCGCGCCGTTAGCCTGAGCCGAGTTCCATCACCAGGGATTTCCATGGATGCTGACCTCGCCCACTACGACGACGTCGTGCATGCCATTTACGACGCGGCACTGAAGCCCGCAGCTTGGCCCGAAACCATTGCGGCCATCGCAGATTTGTGCGGCGCATCGAGTGCGCTGCTCTTTACCTGGGCGCACTCACCCGCCAATGGCGGTTTTGTCTTCCCGCACAACATCTCGCAGCAAGCGCTGGAACTGTGGGCGGCAAAGAGCATGCATGAAGACCCCTACGTGCGAGAAGCCTCCAGGCGCAACTTGATGATCGAGGGAGCGGTCTTGCTGTGCGACGAGCTGGTGTCGCCGAGTGAACTGCTGACCACCCCGTTCTACCGCGAGTTGTGGCAGCCCTCCGGCATCGCGGGCTGCTACAGCAGCATCGTTTTCGACACGACCGATACCCGCAAGCTACCCACCGTCTTTTCGATCTATCACGGGCCCGACGAGCCGCGTTTCACCCCCAGCCAATCGGCCCTGTTGAGACGGATCGTTCATCACTTGTCTCGCGCGCTGGGCGTGATGTTCCATCTGCGTGACCAGCAACTCCAAGTTGCATCCAGCCTCGCTGCACTCGACCGCCTGCCCAGCGGCGTGCTGCTGCTCGACGCAAGGCGCACCGTGCAGTTCGCCAACCGGGCCGCACAGGCGGCAATCGAGCGAGGCAACACGCTGGTCATGCGCAATGGCGCCACGGCCTCCGAGCCGGGCGAGTTGCATTTGTGTCGCCGACTTCGATCGCATGAAGCTGAGCTGCAGCGTGCGATCCACGCCGCGCTGGCGCAGTCCAACGAGGCTGTGCCCGAGCATTTTTCGCAGGCTTTGGTGATCCCTGACGAGACCGGCCGGCCCCAATGCGTCATTCACGTCGCACCCCTGGGGCTGGGCCACACCTTCGCGGTGTCCGGCGACTCGCCGCGTGTCATCGTGTTCCTGTTCGACCTGAATCTCGCGTCCGCGATTCGGCCTGAAATCCTCTGCGATCGATTCGGCATGACGCCTGCCGAAGCCGAGGCTGCGCTTCAGGTGCTTCAAGGCGGCAGCGTCGAAGCGATGGCCGCCCGCACCGGTGTTTCGATTAACACCTTGAAGACCCAGTTGAAGGCGGTCTATGCCAAGACCAGCACCAACCGGCAGGCCGATTTGCTGAAGCTGTTGCTGGCTTTGGCGACGACTTGAGCGGATGGGTCGGTCATCACCCGGCCGGGTGATGACCGTGGATGGGTGGTCGCAGAGCATGGAGTCAGGCCTGACGTTTTCAGACCATCCTCCACTCTGAAACCCTGTACATCATGAAGATAACCACATCTGGACTCGTCGCTGTTTCCTCAGCACTGCTGGTCGCCTGCGGCGGCGACGGAGGCTCTGACGACACCCCGGCGCCACCGCCGCCGCCCGCACGCGGCAGCTTGATCGATGCACCGACAACGGTCGGCACGCTGACGGTCGCGCAGATCGATGCCGGCGTGGATGCCAGCATCGCCGCAGCCCTGCTGCCGCCGAGCCTGAGTTCTGCGAACAACCGGGCCAAGTGCGACGTCAAGGTGGTCGCACTGAACTACCGCACGCCGGGTGCGAAGGGCGAGGACTCGAACGCCTCGGCTGCGATGCTGGTGCCGGTCGCCAGTGCCACCTGCACCGCCGCGTCGTCGTCGGCGCTGGTGGCCTACGCCAAGGGTACCGACGTGGAGAAGCCGCGCACGCTGGCCAACCTGGGCGACAGCGAGACCTTCCTGCTGGCTGTGGTCTACGCAGCGCAGGGCTACACCGTGGTCGCCACCGACTACCTCGGCTACGCCAAGTCGACCTACGGTTTCCACCCCTACCTGCACGCCGATTCAGAGGCCAGCACGGTCATCGATTCGATCCGCGCCGCGCGCAATGCCGCGTCGGCGGTGGGGATCACGCTGTCGGGCAAGGTGATGCTGACGGGTTACTCCGAAGGCGGCCATGCCTCGATGGCAGCGCATCGCGCGGCCGAGCGGGACAACGCATCCGAAATCGCCATCACGGCAGGCGCCCACCTGGCCGGGCCGTACAACCTGTCGGGTCTGGCCCGCCTGCCCGGCGCGATCTTCGGTTACCAGTTCTTCGTGCCGTTCTCGATCACCGCATGGCAGAAGGTCTACGGCGACGTCTACAGCGACGTGACCAGCGTGTTCAAGGCGCCGTACTCGGGTTACATCGAGAGCCTGCTGCCCAGCCCCGATCTGAACTACACGACGCTGCTCACGTCCGGAAAACTGCCCTCAGGCACGCCGATCCAGGCGCGCGACGCGATCATGCAACCGGCCTTTCTGGCGGACCTGCAGACCAACGCCAGCAATGGCTACGTCGTCGCGTCGAAGAAGAACGACCTGCTGGGCTGGAGCCCCCAGTCGAAGATGCTGCTGTGCGGCGGTGCGGGTGACCCGACGGTGCCCACCGCCGTGCATCGCGACGTGATGAAGGCCGACCTCGATGCGCGTGGCGCCAGCGTGGTCAACGGCGTGACGCGTGTGACCTCGGTCGA
Source organism: Burkholderiaceae bacterium (assembly GCA_030654805.1). Classification (GTDB taxonomy): domain Bacteria; phylum Pseudomonadota; class Gammaproteobacteria; order Burkholderiales; family Burkholderiaceae_C; genus PBB1. Next base: position 18,828 of record JAURWR010000029.1, on the reverse strand, counting down.
TGTCGATGCCCAGTTGCAGGCGGACTTCGCCCCCGGCGGTGTCGCACCCGTCGATCCGGCGTCGGCGGCTTTCGCCACGTACTACGGCAACTACCACGCCGTGTACGAGCCGACGCTGTGCCACCTCTCGGCTCGGACGCTCTTCGATTCGGTGAAATAGCCTTCACGGCCGGGGCCGAGAGACCCCGGCATCGTCGTTGTTATCCTCACCCGATGGGCCTATTCGCTGTAACCGTCTTCCTCTCCGCCTTCCTGCTCTTCCAGATCCAGCCCATCGTGGCCAAGATGATCCTGCCGTGGTTCGGCGGGTCATCGTCGGTGTGGAGCGTTTGCCTGGTCTTCTTCCAGGTCGAGTTGCTGGTGGGTTACGCCTATGTGCACTGGCTGCACGAGAAGGTCGCCGCGCGACGGCAGCCGCTGGTGCATGGGGTCTTGTTGCTGGCGAGCGTGGCGATGCTGCCGGTCGCGGCCGACCCGGCCTGGAAGGGCTCGACGCTGTCGCCAGGCCTGAGCGTGCTGGCGGTGCTGGCGATTGCAGTCGGCGCGCCGTACCTGATGCTGTCGACCACCGGTCCGCTGATGCAGACCTGGTATGCGCGTTCGTTCCCGAGTTCGGGGGCCGACGCCAGACCGTACCGCCTGTATGCGCTGTCGAATCTGGCTTCGATGCTGGCGCTGCTGTCGTATCCGGTGCTGGTGGAGCCGGTGCTGCCGGTCGGCACCCAGGCGACGTTGTGGTCGGCGGCCTACGTGGCATTCGTTGCGACCTGCCTGGCGACGGCATTTTTCACGCGCCGCCGCATGGCGCCTGCGGTGTCAGCAGCGGTGCCCGATGCGCCTGTCGCGCCGGACGTCACACCGCATCCGGGCTGGAAAGAGTGCCTGATCTGGATCGGCCTCGCCGCCACCGCGTCGATGCTGCTGCTGGCGATGACGCGGCACCTGACGCAGGACGTGGCCCCGGTGCCGTTCCTGTGGATCGCGCCGCTCTCCATCTACCTGCTCAGCTTCATCCTGTGCTTCGACGCGCCGCGCTACTACGTGCGGCCGCTGTTCCTGATCGCGCTGCCGCTGGCGTTCCTCGCGCTCGACCGGGTGCTCGACAGCGGCATGGACGTGCCGATGCTGATCGCGTTGATCTGCGTGTCGTTGTTCGTCTTCTGCATGGTGTGCCACGGCGAGCTGGTGCGTCGCAAGCCGCCGGTGCGCTACCTCACGTTGTTTTATCTGATGCTGTCGATCGGCGGCGCGCTCGGTGGCCTGCTGGTCGGCTTGGTGGCGCCGGCGATATTCACCGCCTACTTCGAGCTGCCGATCGGTCTGTTCCTGTGCGCGGCGCTGGTGGTGGTGGTTCTGTGGCGCGATCTGCGCACGGTGTGGCGCGTCGTGCTGCTGATTGCGCTGCTGGGTTACGGCTGGCGCCTGACCGAGATTTCGCTGGAGTATGTGCAGGGCTACCGCAAGGTCGTGCGCAACTTCTACAGCCAGTTGCGCATCGATGACAGCGTCGACGACGTGCTCGGTGCGAAGCGCAAGATGGTGCACGGCCGCATCAACCACGGCGAGCAGTTCATGGACGTGAAGCTGCGCAAGGAGCCCACCGCCTACTACTGCGAGAAATCGGGTGTCGGCCGCGCGATCCGCAGCCTTCAGCAGGCGCCTTCGCTTCGCATCGGTGTGGTCGGGCTCGGCGCGGGCACGCTGGCGGCTTATGGCCGCGCGGGCGATGTGATGCGCATCTACGAGATCAACGAGCAGGTGCTCGATCTCGCGCGCAGCGACTTCACCTTCCTGTCCGACAGCGCGGCGCGCATCGAGCCGGTGCTCGGTGATGGCCGCCTGATGCTCGAGCGCGACCCGCCGCAGCACTTCGACCTGCTGGCGATGGACGCGTTTTCAGGCGATTCGATCCCGGCGCATCTGCTGACGCTGGAGGCGATGAAGACCTACTTCGGGCAACTGAAGCCCGACGGCCTGCTTGCGGTGCACATCACCAACCGCTACCTGGATCTGGAGCCGGTGATGGCTGCGGTCGCTCAACAGTACGGCAAGACGGCGCTGATTTATGACCTGGACCCCGGGGACGACGATCTCTACTGCCGCCACACCACGTGGGTGCTGATGATGAGCCCCGAGCGTGCGGCGGCGTTGCCCGAGTCGCTGCGGGACGGTGTGCCGCTGACGCCGCGTGTCGGCTTCGCAGCGTGGACCGACAGCTTCTCGAACCTGTTCAGCATCCTGAAATAGCAGCGCACCCCCAACAAGCCGTCACAGCCCGAGTTCGCTCAGGCTCGCGTGCTCGTCGGGACGACGGCCCAGCGGCCAGTGGAACAGCCGTTCGTCGGCGCGGATCGGCAGATCGTTGATGCTGGCGTAGCGCCGCGTCATCAGGCCGCGAACGTTGAACTCCCAGTTCTCGTTGCCGTAGCTGCGAAACCACTGGCCCGAGTCGTCGTGGAATTCGTAGGCGAAGCGCACCGCGATGCGGGCGCCGTCAAAGGCCCACAGCTCCTTGATCAGCCGGTAGTCGAGCTCGCGCGCCCACTTGCGCTGCAGGAACTCCTTCACCTGCGCGCGGCCGACCGGGAACTCGGCGCGGTTGCGCCAGCGGGTGTCTTCGGTGTAGACGCCGACCACCCGATCGGGGTCGCGCGTGTTCCACGCGTCCTCGGCCATGCGCACCTTCTGGCGCGCGGTCTCGGCGGTGAAGGGCGGTAATGGAGGTCGGGTCTCACTCATGCTGTGTCTCCTACCAAGTTGCTTGCAAACATATCAAGTCAATTGAGGCCGGTGCGGGAGCACTGCACCGAGCCGCTGTGTTGCGCTCATGTCCCCCGGGCCTGAAAAGACAGGCCCTCCTCCTTTACTTCTCTCCACACAACGACTCGCCGCAGCGCTCCTGCCATTACCGAAGCAGTCTGGGATTTGAATGCCTTCGCATGCGACAACGGTTCCGGCTGTTGAGGGCGTGGGGTGACCGGCGCAGCGAAGTAAAGGAGGAAGGCCGGATCGGTCATACCCGAAGCGTTTGGGAGGTGACCCGGCCTGAGGGAGCAAGCCCGGACACAAACACTCCTGAGGACTGTTTGTGCCTGGCGAGCGCCTGGGGCTCTGCCCCCAGGCATGAGCGGAGCCGGTCACCCCATGGTCTCGGCAGCGCCGCGCACAACTTCGCATACCGACAGCCGTCCCAAATCCCCCCAAAGCTTTCGATGCGATGGGTTCTAGGCCACATTGATGTCAGTAAGTTTTGTACGACAGGAACTTGCCCGACATCACGATGCTGACCCGGTCGCCGGCGGCGTTGGGCTCGCGCGTCAGGTCCATCTTGAAGTCGATCGCGCTCATGATGCCGTCGCCGAACTCCTCGTGGATCAGTTCCTTGAACGTCGTGCCGTACACGTTGACGAGTTCGTAGAAGCGGTAGATCAGCGGATCGGTCGGCACCGACGTCGGCAGCGAGCCCTTGTACGGCACGACCTGCAGCCATTTCTCGGCCTCGGCCGGCAGCCCGAAGGTCTTCGCGATGACCTTGGCCTGCTTCGCGTCGAAGGTCATCTGGCCCAGGCAACCGGCGGTCACCCACTCCTTGCTGAGGCCGACCTTCTTGGCCACGTCCTCCCATTTGATGCCCTTCTTGACCTTGGCTTCGATGATCATTTCGGTGACGTCGTTGCGGTTCATGGTTGCTCCTTTGTGTTGTGAGGGGAAGCGGGTTCAGGCCGCGGGTTCGGTGATCACCCGCCCCGGCTCGACGACCGGCGGCACCGCCGGCGCACGGCCGTGCGACAGCTCTTTCGAGCGCGCGACCAGGAAGTCGACCAGGTGGTTGCGGATGCGGTAGTACTGCGGGTCGTGGTGCAGCGTCGCGCGCTGGCGGTCGCGCGGCATCGTGTTGCGCACGATCTCGGCGACGCGGGCCTGCGGGCCGTTGCTCATCAGCAGGATCTTGTCGGCGAGCAGGATCGCCTCGTCGACGTCGTGCGTGATCATGAACACCGTCTGGTGCGTCTCGGCGCAGATGCGCAGCAGCTCGTCTTGAATGGTGCCGCGCGTCAGTGCATCGAGCGCACCGAACGGCTCGTCGAGCAACAGCATCTTCGGCTCGATCGCGAACGCGCGGGCGATGCCGACGCGCTGCTTCATGCCCCCCGACAACGCCGAAGGGTTCTTGTCGATCGCCGGCGTCAGACCGACCAGCGCGACATACTTTTCGACCTGTGTTTTGACCTGCGCCGCGCTCCACTGCGACCACTTGCTGCGCACCGCGAAGGCGATGTTCTTGCGCACCGACAGCCACGGCATCAGTGCGTGGCCCTGGAACACGACGCCGCGCTCCAGGCTCGGTCCGGCGACTTCGCGGCCGTCCATGAAAACGTTGCCGCCGGTGGCCTGGTCGAGGCCAGCCAGCACATTCAGGATCGTCGTCTTGCCACAGCCCGAGTGGCCGATGATGCAGACGAACTCGCCTTTCTGGATGCCGAAGTTGACGCTGTCGAAGACCGGTTCGGTCTGCTTGCCGTCGGATGTCGGATAGCTCTTCGACAGCCCTTCGATGCGCAGGAACGGTGCGTCTGTCATGGCAGCTGGACTCATCTCATTCGACATACGAAACCGCCTTCTGTGCCTTCGCGAACAGCAGGTCGAGCAGCATCCCGACGACGCCGATCACCAGGATCGCGAAGATCACGTTGGTCAGCGACAGGTTGTTCCACTCGTTCCACACGAAGTAGCCGATGCCCGTGCCGCCGACCAGCATCTCGGCCGCCACGATCACCAGCCAGGCGATGCCCATGCTGATGCGCATGCCGGTCAGGATCGTTGGCGCGGCGGCCGGCAGGATCACCTCGAACGCCAGGCGCAGCCGCGACACCTCGAGCGTCTTCGCGACGTTCAGCCATTCGCGCCGAACGCCGGCGACGCCGAACGCGGTGTTGATCAGCATCGGCCACACCGAGCAGATGAAGATCACGAAGATGCCCGAGATCGACGAGTCCTTGATCGTGTAAAGCGCCAGCGGCATCCAGGCCAGCGGCGAGATCGGCTTCAGCACCTGGATGAACGGGTCGAGTGCGCGGTACAGCATCGGGCTCATGCCGATCAGGAAGCCCAGCGGGATCGCGATCAGCGCTGCGATACCGAAACCCAGCGCGACGCGGCCGAGCGAATAGCCAAGCTGCAGCCCGATGCCCTTGTCGTTGGGGCCGTTGTCGTAGAACGGGCTCGACAGGTTCTTGACCACCGTCTGTCCCATCTGCGCCAGCGTCGGGAACCCGCTGCTCTTCTTGTCGCCCTCCGCCGCGCCAGGGTCCTTGCCCAGCAGCTTCTGGTACTCGATCTGCTCGGCTGTCAGCGTGACGACCGGTCCCGGGGCCGACTTGGCAGGCAGCGTCGCCAGATGCCAGACCAGCAGCACCACGACCAGGATGAGCATCGACAGGGCGCTCGATTGCAGCGCCTGCTTCTTCTGCGGATTCACCGGGCCGCCTCAGCTGCGGCTGATCGCGAAGCTCTTGGCGTACGCATCGGCCTTGGCCGGATCGAATTCCTTGCCCATGATCTTGTAGGACTTGTAAGCGCCGTCGGGCACCTTCTGGTCGAGCAATTTCATCTGCTTCTTCGCATCGGTCAGCAGGAACACCTGCTCGGCGATCTGCTTGTAGTTGACCTCGCCCTTGATGTAGCCCCAGCGCTTCATCTGCGTCAGCATCCACACCGCCATGCTCTGCCACGGCACCGGATCGAAGTCGGCGCGATCAGGCACGTTCTTGATGCCGCCGAGGCCGTCGGCGAACTTGCCGGTCAGGACCTGGTTCACGACCGTTTCCGGTTGATTCAGATAGGCTGTCGGGCTGATGACCTTGGCGATCAACTCGCGGTTCTTCGGGTCGCGCGCCATGTTGGCCGCGGTCAGCACCGCGCGGTAAAGCGCCGCGAAGGTGTTCGGGTTCTGCTTGATGAAGTCCTCGCTGACGCCAAACGCGCAGCAAGGGTGGCCGTCCCAGATCTCCTTCGACAGGAGGTGGATGAAGCCGACCTCGTCGTAGACCGCGCGCTGGTTGAACGGGTCCGGACCGAGGAAGCCGTCGATGTTGCCGGCGCGCAGGTTGGCGACCATCTCGGGCGGTGGAACGACGCGGATCTGCACGTCGGTGTCCGGGTTCAGGCCGTTCTCCGCCAGGTAGTAGCGCAGCAGGACGTTGTGCTTCGAGAACTCGAACGGCACCGCGAACTTGAAACCCTTCCAGCCCTTCGGGTCGCGGTTGTCCTTGTGCTTCAGCGCCAGCGTGATCGCCTGGCCGTTGATGTTCTGGATCGTCGCCACCCGCATCGGCTGCGCGACCGAGCCGATGCCCATCGAGATCGCCAGCGGCATCGGCGACAGGAAGTGCGACGCGTCGTGCTCCTAGTTCAGCATCTTGTCGCGGATCAGCGCCCAGCCGGCCGTCTTGTTGAGCTGAACGTTCAGGCCTTGCTGCTTGTAGAAGCCCAGCGGGCCCGCCATGATCAGCGGCGTCGCGCAGGTGATCGCGATGAAGCCGAGCTTCAGTTCCTTCTTTTCCAGTGCACCAGTGTCTTGTGCCATCGCTTCGAGCGCGCCCAGTGGCAGCAGCGACGCGATCGCCGCGCGTGCGGTGTTGGCGCCGACGGCTTGCAGGAAGCGGCGGCGCAGCGGTTCGGACGGGAACAGCGCCTTGACCAGCGTCGCTTCGATGAAGTCGCGCGAGTACGACTCGGCGGTCATCGCTTGGGCTTCAGCCTGGTGGTCGGCGGCGCTGTGGTCGCGACCGCAGCCGCACTTCATCATCAGCGGCCGATCGGCGTTGTAGGGGTCGAAGCTGTTTGCGGGTGCGGGATCGTTTTTGCGGCTCATGCTGACACTCCAGGGGTATGAATGGAGCGTACGCGGCATGCACAGGCCGCGCCATCGCGTCTGTGGTGAAACGCTTGTAGGGCTGGCACTACAAGCGCCAGTGCGTTGCGCCGCAGCGATGCCGGGCCCCGACCGAACCGATCGGGGCGCGTTGCGCCGAGCGATCAGCGTCGACTGCTCTGCTGTTCGCAGAAGCCGCAGTGCAGCACCTGCGGTCGCCCGGCCAGGCGATGGCGTTCGATCGGTGCATCGCACGTGGCGCACAGCCCGTAGCTGCCAGCTTCCAGTCTGGCCCGGGCAGCGCGCACCTCGGCCAGCGCGGGCAGTTCGGGGTGCGGGCGGTTCATCGCGCTGGTCCCGTCCGTGTCGTCGGTCCCCGACCCCCGGGATTGGCGTAACAGCGCATCCATCGTCCGCGACATGTCGATCAGTCGCCTTTCGAGGTCGTCCAGGCGGTGCTGCAACAGGCCGCGCAGGGGTTCATCGAGCAGCGGCTCGTGCGGGCCGCTCGTCGGCGCGTGGCGATCGGTCCAGAGAGAGGTTGTCGTCTGCATCGCAGGCCTCCGGGATTCAGCCCGTGCGAGATGCACCAAGCTGGGGCCAATGTAGTCAGCGCTGCGGTCGCCAAACTTGAGCGGCGTCAAGTCCGAAGGAGGTTCCCGAGCCGCGTGACTTGGTCCGCCAGCCGCTTTCCGTTCACAGGTCTCACAGGCCCGTCACCAGACCCACCACCCAGGCGGCCGTCAGGCCGGCCACCAGCGCCGCGCCGACCCGCAGCGCGTACGCGCGTCCGCCAGCGAACGCGGCCACCGCGCATCGCGAGATCGAATTGGTGGTGATGGCGATCAGCACGCCGAGCACCATGTGTTTGTCCGTCAGGCTGCCGGCCGCATGCAGCGAGGCCAGCGAGGCGACCGGGGCGTGCGCATCGACCAGCGAAGCGATCGCGATGCTGACATTCAGCCCGGCGTCGCCGAAGTGGCGCTGTGCACTGCCCACCACCAGCGCGACCACCGCCAGCAGCAGCGCGATCGCGATCGCTTCACGCGGGCGCAGGGCGCTTCCCTCCTGGGACGGCCGGTCGACGGGTGTCGGCGCATCACGCGATCGCAGTGCGAGGAGGCCGACGGCCGTGCCACCCAGGGCGCCGGCCAGCGCGATCGGTCCGATCGCGAGGGCGGCCCCCGGGGACAGCACCGAACTCATCACCAGCGCCAGCAACCACGTCGCCACCGAAGACAGCGCGCCGCCGCCGGCCAGCATCGGCATCTGATCCGGGTGGGCGCGTGCCCGGCTGCCGAACGAAGCGACCGTCGCGGTGCTCGAGACGAACCCCGAGGCCAGGCCGGACAGCAGCAGCCCGCCACGCGGTCCGATCCAGCGCAATGCCACGTGCCCGGCAGCCTGGATCCCCAGGATCACCAGCACCAGCGAGGCGAGGGGGCGCGGGTCGATGCCACCGAGCCAGGGCAGCGGGCCGGCCGGGATCAGCGGCAGCACGATGAGACCGAACGCCGCAAGCAGCAGACCGTCGTGCAGTTCCTGTTCGCTCAGCAACTGCGTCGCAAACCGGTGCAACCGCTCGCGCGCCGCCAGCAGCGCCGCCAGCCCGACGCCGCACGCACCACCGAAGGCCGGCGACAGCACGCACTGCACGCCGATCAGGTAGGTGGTGAACAGCGCCAGTTCGGTGGTCAAACCCGGATCGCTCGAACGACTCTTCAGGTACGACACGGCCCCAAGCACCGCGACCATGCCCGCTCCGCAGACCACGAGACCCGGAACAGACAGCCACTGCGCAAGCGCTCCGGTCATTGCCGCCACCGCGAAGCTGCGCAGGCCGGCCGCCTGGCGGTCGTCGCCCAGTCCCTTGCGCCGTTCGCGCTCGATGCCGATCAGCAGGCCCGCACCGAGTGCCACGACCAGACCGACGACGCCCCTTTGCGGCAGGTCCACGATCACACCTCGACCGTTGCTCCGTGCTGGGGTACCGACACCTTCCAGCCCAACTCGTCCTGGATGCGCAGCCGCAGCGTGTCTGCGGCCTCGGCTTCGCCGTGCACGACGAATGTGCGCTCCGGCGGTGCCTCGAAGCCGCGCAACCAGTTCATCAGCCCGTCGGCATCGGCATGGCCCGAGAAGCCTTCGAGGTGGCTGACCTCGGCCTTCACCGCGACGTACTCGCCGTGGATCTTGACCTCGCGCGCACCGGCCACCAGCTTGGCGCCGCGCGTTCCGCCGACCTGGAATCCCGGGAACACGATGTGGTTGCGCGGGTTGGGTGCCAGCGCCTTCAGGTGGTGCAGCACGCGCCCACCGGTCGCCATCCCGGCGGCGGAAATCACGATCTTGGGCCAGCGCATCCGGGTCAGTTTCTCGGACTCCTTCGGCCCGGCGATCAGCGTCACGTCGTCGGTCAGAGAGCCAGCCTCGCGCGAGGGAATGCGCAGCAGCCGGCGGTGGCGCTGGTACAGCTCCGTGGCGGCAGTCGCCATCGGGCTGTCGAGGAAGACCGGCAGGTCGGCGGGGATTTCGCCGGCTGCTTTCAGCCGCTGGATGACAAGCAGCAGCGCCTGCGCACGACCCACCGCGAACGACGGCAGCAGCACGCTGCCTCCCCGGCGCACCGTGGCCCGGATGATCTCGCCGAGGCGCGCCTGCACGTCCTCCTGCGGATGCACGCGGTTGCCGTAGGTCGATTCGATCAGCAGCACATCGGCTTTGGCGACGCGGACCGGCGGCGGCATCAGCAGGTCGTCGCTGCGACCCAGGTCGCCCGAAAAGACGAGCGTGCGATCCCGGGCGCGGACGCTCACCGACACCGCGCCGAGGAGGTGGCCTGCCGGTGTGAAATCGATCCGGGCGTCACCGACGCGCACGCTGCGGCCCGTCGGCAGCACCTCGATCCGCCCGATGGCCCGTTTTGCATCGGCGACCGTGTACAGCGGCAACGCCGGCGCGTGGCGTGTCCAGCCGCCTCGGTTGGAGCGCCGGGCGTCTTCTTCCTGCAGGTGCGCGCTGTCGAGCAGCAGCACCTCGGCCAGGTCGCGTGTCGCCGACGACGCATGCACCGGGCCCTTGAAACCCTGCTTGACGAGCGCCGGCAGCCAGCCGCAGTGGTCGAGGTGCGCGTGGCTCAGCACCACGGCGTCGATCTCGGACGGTGCGACCGCCAGTGGCGCCCAGTTCCGCTCGCGCAAGGCCTTGTAGCCCTGGAACAAGCCGCAGTCGAGCAGAACGCGGGCGCCGGCGGCCTCGACGAGGTGCTTGGAGCCGGTGACGCTGTCGGCAGCGCCGAGGAAGGTGATCTTCATGGGAAGGCGGGGGTGACCGGGCAGTGGCGGTCACCGACTCTCGCACAGACGGCCTTGTCGTTGCGACCACGCTTTCCATCAGCCGGCGCGCCGCGATGCGGGGCGTACCGTCTCAGACCTGCAGCAGATCCTGCCTGACCGCGTACAGCGCCAGCTCGACGTCGTTGCGCGCACCGGTCTTTTCGAGGATGCGCGCGCGGTAGGTGCTCACCGTGTTGGACGACAGCACCAGCTGCTCGGCGATCTCGCCGACGCTGCGACCGGTGGCGAGCAGGCGAAAGACCTGGTACTCGCGGTGCGACAGCCGCTCGTGCGGGGGCTCATGGACTGAGCGACTGGCACCGACCCCGGCGCCGAGCGCGGTCGCCATGTGCTCGGCCACCATCGGGGTGATGAACAGCCCGCCCGCCGCGACCTTGCGGATGGCGGTCGACATCTGTTCTGAGTCGGCGCTCTTGTTCAGGTAGCCGGCCGCGCCGAGCTTCAGGCTGCGCACCGCGTACTGCTTGTCGGGGTAGGTGCTGAGCATCAGCACCGGCAGCTTCGGGAATTCGCTTTTCAGCTGGCGCAGCACGTCGAGGCCGTCGCGGTGCGGCATCGCGATGTCCATCAACACCACCTCGATGCCGACGGCCTGCGGGCTGCTCGCCTCGCGGACCTTGCGGATCGCCTCCGGTCCGTTGTCGGCCTCGCCAGCCACCACGATGTCGGCGGTGTCCGCGAGGATCTGCTTGATGCCCTGGCGAACGATCACATGGTCGTCGCAGATCAGCACGCGGATCATCGGGGACTCTCGTGGCGCGGCGATGTCGACAACGGCATCGGCATTGGCATCGTCAGGCGCACGCAGGTGCCATGGTTCGGCACGCTGTCGATCGCGAGGCTGCCGCCGAAGTGGCCGGCGCGCTCGCGCATGCCCATGACACCGTAGCTGCGCGGGTGGTTCAGGGCCGACGGCTCGGTGCCGATGCCGTCGTCGCGCACCTCGATGTGCAGCACGGGATCGGGCGGGCCGTCGACATACAGCCGGATGCGCACCGAGCGTGCCTGCGCATGGCGCGCGACGTTGCTCAGCATCTCCTGGAAGATGCGGAACACCGCGATCGCCCAGCGGTTGCCTTCGGGGCCGTGCGGCGGCTCGGTCTGCGCGGCGACGTGCATCTGCAGATCGGATGCGAGTTCGGTGGTCTCGATGAACTCCTGAGCCTGCCATTCGAGCGCGGCCCACAGTCCCTGGTGGTCGAGGATGCTCGGGCGCAGGTCGGTGATGATGCGGCCGAGGTTGTCGACGGCGGTGTCGATCGTGCGGCCCATGCCGTGGCATTTGCAGCGGAGTTCGGGCCGGTCCTGCAACCGCTTCTCGACCCATCCGACATCCATCTACAGCGCCACCAGCAACGAGCCGAGCTCGTCGTGGATTTCGCGCGCGATGCGGGTGCGTTCCTCCTCACGCACCGATTCCGAGTAAGCCGACAGCTCGCGCAACTCGCCAAGCGCCTGCGTCAACTCGGCGGTGCGCTCGCTGACACGGCGCTCCAGCTGCTCGTGCGATTGCTGCAGCAGTGTCTCGCTGCGCTTGCGATCGGTGATGTCCACGATGGTGACGACCGCGCCCTGCACCGCGCCACCGTCGAGGATCGGGTGCGATGAATATTCAGCGGAGAACGCGCTGCCGTCGGCGCGCCACAGCACCTCGCTGTCGATGCGGCACGGAAGGCCGCGGCGGAAGGCGTTGAAGATCGGGCAGTCGGCCTCGGGGTAGGGCTGTCCATCGGCGTGGGTGTGGTGGATCAGCTCGTGCATGTTGCGACCGAGCACCGCGCCGCTCGGGTAGCCCAGCATCTCGGCAGCGGCCCGGTTGATGAAGTTGCAGCGGCCCAGCATGTCGACGCCGAAGATGCCCTCGCCGGTGGATTCGAGCAGCCGCTGGAGCTGGTCCGTCCAGGCGCCGCCCGGCGCGGCGGACGAGGCCGTGGCGAGGTTCGACGGAGGGTGCGTCGGTGATGGGTTCGAAAGTGATGGCATGCACAGATCCGGTGCGAGTTCCGACAATGTGCAAAGGACGTGCCACCGCCTGGAGGACGTCCCCCAGGCGCGGCGGCCGGATGCCGTGAAGCACGGGGCTCGTCCGGCCGAAAGCATTTCATGCACGCGTCCGACCCTGGGGCATGAACCGAATCGCGAGAGACCCCCGCCATCCCTTGACGCCCACCGGCAAGCGCTGCTGCGACAACGCGCGGCGCGCTGACGTTCAAGCCGTCGGCTTGACGCCGATCGCGCGCAACGTCCGACATCCGACAATCGGGCACATCCACCGAAAGCCCGCATGTTCAAACCACCGTCCCCTCCTGCCAAGCACATCAGCCGCGATCTGACCGACGCCGAGTTCTCCGAACTCGACGACCTGCTGGCCGCCACGCCCGAACCGTTCGAACCCGTCGACGTGGTGATGCTCGACGGCTTCCTGTGCGGCGTGCTGGTGCAGCCGGTGCTGATCGAGAGCGCGACCTGGCTGCCGCACGTGTTCGACTTCGATGGTCGGCCGCTGCCCGACGATGTCGATGCGACCTGGCTCGAACGCACCACCGGCCTGATCCTGCGCCGCCACGCGGCATTGACCCGCGCCATTGCCGAAGACGGCTGGTTCGACCCGCTGGTGCTCGAATTCGACGAAGACCATCCTGCGGACCCCCCGGCCGACGGCGCGACTGACGCCAAAGAGGATCCGCTGGCCGGCCTGCACCCGGTGTCGCAATCGCTGATGCCGTGGGTCGCCGGGTTCCAGCACGCCACGCTGTGCTTCCCCGACCTGTCCGAGCTGACCGACGACGCGGTGCTGTCGGCGCTGGCACGCCTGTATCGCCACCTGCCGGCCGAGACCGACGACGAGCGCGAGGTCGTCGCCACGCTCGATCGCGAACAGCCGCTGACCACGCTCGACGACGCGATCGAGGACATCGTCATTGCGGTGGCCGACCTGTCCGACCTGACCCGCAAGGCGCGCTTCAAGGTCGAGACCGTCAAGCGCGATGCGCCGAAATCCGGCCGCAACGACCCCTGCCCCTGCGGCAGCGGCAAGAAGTTCAAGGCCTGCCACGGCAAGGCATGAGCCGCCGGTCGCGTTGCTGCTGCCTCAGCGCGTCTGCGTGGCGCGGGGGCGCTGCCCGCCTGGAGCGGTTCGACGACCGACCGATGGCATGAGCGTGAACTGATGCGCCTGCAACTGCTGTCCGACCTGCACCTGGAGACCGAGGTGTTCGAGCCGCAGCCGGCGCCGGGCGCCGAGTTGCTGGTGCTGGCCGGCGACATCGACAGCACCTGGCGCGAGCTGGCCCGCTTCGGCGACTGGCCGGTGCCGGTGCTGTTCGTCGCCGGCAACCACGAGTTCGACCAGCGCGAGCTCGACGACGCCTGGCCCGCGTTGTGCGAGCGCTGCGACGCACTCGGCATCACGCTGCTCGAACGGCAGAGCTGCGTGCGGACCGACGCGACCGGCCGCCGCATCCGCTTCGTCGCAACCACCCGCTGGAGCGATTTCGACCTGTTCGGCACCGCGCAGCGCGACCGTGCGATGCGTGCGGCCAGCTACTTCGTCGATGTGATGCGATCGACCCAGCACGGTGCGTTGTTTGATGCCGCTGCGGTGCGTGTCGAGGCGCTCGGCTGCCGTGGCTGGCTGGCCGACGAACTGGCGCGCGTTCCGGATCCGGCCTCCGAGGCCTGGGATGCGACGGTGGTCGTCACCCACTACGGCCCCAGCGTGCGCAGCGCCGACAAGCGCTACGGCAAGCAGCCCGGCACCGCCAGCTTCTGCAACGCCGACGAAGACTTGATGCCGTCCGTCGACCTGTGGATTCATGGCCACCTGCATTGTCGGCACGACTACCGCGTGGCCCACGCGAGCGGCGAGACGCGCGTGGTGTGCAACGCCCGCGGCCACAGCCGCAAGGGCGAAGCCGATCACTACGACGGGCGGTTCACGCTCGAGGTGTAGGCGCCGACTGCGGCTTCAGGGGCGGCTGTTCAGCCCGTCGAAACAGGTCACCAGCAGCAACTCGATGATGCGTTCGTCGGAATGCTGGCCCGACAGCTTCAGCAGGCCCAGCACCGGATCGCAGGCCCGCGCGAACAGCGTGTAGAGAACGATCTCGGGCGGCAGCTCGCGGTTCAGGTGACCGGCTTCCTGGGCGGCCACGATCCACGTGCCGAGCTTGTCGCTGACATCCATCAGCCGCTGCAGGTAGGCCTCGTTGCTGGTCAGCGCAGCGCGCAGCGAAGAGTTCTGAGCCGGCAGGGAGGGCATCTCGCCGGCCAGCTGCACCTGCATGGTCCAGGTCGCCACCGCCTTCAGGTGATCGATGGCACGTGCCGTCGGATGGCGGTCCAGCGTCACGATGAACGCCAGCGCCCGATCGAGCAAGCGGATCATCGCGGCGGCGGCCAGTGCCTCCTTCGACGGAAAGTGCTTGTAGAGGCTGGCCTTGGCGATGCCGACATCGGCAGCGACCGCGTCGAGCGTCATCAGGTCGTAGCCCTTTTCGGCGAGCAAGCGGTTGACTGATGAAACGATCGCGTCTTCACGCGCTCGGAGCATCTGCTCCTTGAACGGGGTTCGAGCCATGCACAAAGTGTATGGCGGGGCGTTTTCGGGTCAGATCACCGAGCGCCCGTTGAGACGGTCGGTGGTTGCAACTGCGGTGTCTCCGCTGACGCGCTTCGAATCCTGGAACGCCCGGAACTCGACGTCGGCCTGCAGGTAGGCGTCGAGGCCGAAGGCGGTGCCCATGTCACCCATGTCGTCGGGATCGCGAGGTGCACGCGCGGCAGCCCATCGTCCCCTCAGGGCGCGCCACCATGAGATTTCACGGATTACTCGCACGATGCTTCTCCTCGTCAAACCACTGGCATACATCGTGCCAGTGTGACGAGTCCGTGCCATGACAACGTTGCGAAATGAAACGGAATGGCCGTGCAGTTCGTAACGCTTCGTGGAACTCCGATCATCCGTCGTTGCCATGACGGCCGAATGATTCATGCAGCAGGAGGGGTGTGATGAAAGTCATCGTGATGGGCGCCGGCATCGTCGGCATCAGCACCGCGTGGCACCTGCTCGACGAGGGCCACGAAGTCACGGTCGTTGACCGCCAGCCCGACGCGGCCCTCGAAACCAGCTTCGCCAACGGCGCGCAGATCTCGGTCAGCTTCTGCGAGCCGTGGGCGAACGCCGAAGCGCCGTTCAAGGTCGCGAAGTGGCTGCTGCGCGACGACGCGCCGCTGCTGTTCCGCCCGAAGCTCGATCCGCACCAGTGGCGCTGGGGCTTGAGCTTCCTCGGCCAGTGCAACACGGCCGCCTTCGAGCGCAATGTCGGTCAGCTGGTCGCGCTGGGCCGCTACAGCCAGGCGGCGCTGAAATCGGTGGTGGCGCAGACCGGCATCGACTACCACCGGCTCGAACGCGGAATCCTTCATTTCTTCTCGAGCCCGCGCGACTTCGACGCCGGCGCCGCCGGTGCGGAGGTGATGCGCCGTCATGGCGTCGATCGCCGCGTGCTGTCGCGCGACGAGGTGCTCGCGATCGAGCCGGCGCTGGCGGCGTTCGGCCCACGTCTGGCCGGGGGCACCTACACGCCCAGCGATGAATCGGGCGATGCGCGCGTGTTCACGCAGCAACTGGCCAAGCGCTGTGCCGAGCGCGGTGCGACCTTCCTGTACAGCCACGACATCTTCGGCCTGCAGAAAACCGGCAACGCGATCGAATCGGTGCGCGTGTGCGAACAGGCGACCGGGCAAATGACGCTGCTGCGCGCCGACGCCTACGTCGCCGCGATGGGCAGCCACACCGCACCGCTGCTGCGCCCGCTGGGGCTGTGCCTGAACATCTACCCGGCCAAGGGCTACTCGGCCACGCTGAAGCTGAAGCAGCCCGAACGCGCCAGCACGGTGAGTCTGCTCGACGACGGCCGCAAGATCGCGATCAGCCGACTCGGCGACGAAGTCCGCATCGCCGGCACCGCCGAGATGGCGGGCTACGACACCTCGATCACCAGCGCCACCTCGCGCGTGCGATGCGAGGCGCTGGTCAAGCGCTATGAAGAGTTGTTCCCCGGCGTGGCCGACACCTCGACACCGAACTACTGGGCTGGCCTGCGGCCGAGCACGCCGGACAACATTCCGATCATCGGCCGCAGCCCGATCGGCAAGCTGTGGGTCAACTCCGGCCACGGCACGCTGGGCTGGACACACGGCGCCGGCTCGGGTCGCGCGCTGGCCGAGTTGATCAGCGGCCAGCGGCCGGCGCTCGATTTCGGTTTCTACGGCGACAGCACCGTCACCCGTCGGCCGCGCAGGGCGACTGCCTGACGGCGCAGCGTCGGTCGACCGTCAGCGCCGCTGCGAGCCGCGCCTGGGTCCGCGTGATGGGGGGCGGTTCGGCGGACGCGCCGCAGACGGTTGCGGCCGCGACACATCGGCCAGCAGCAGGGTCGCGCGCACCAGTTCCTCGACCGCCGCGCTGAGGTCGGCCGGCGGTTCCAGCGACTCGATCTCCTCGATCAGATCGTCGGCGTCTTCCAGGTCGTCGGCTTCGAGGTGGCGATACAGCAGTGCGAGCGGTGCGGTCAGCGCGTTGGCGTCCAGCCGCATCAGCCCCGGGAAGAACTCCTGCGCCGTCGCGAACCCGGCCACCCACGGATAGACGGCGTCGGTCTCATGCGGCAGGTCGTCATCGTCCTCGGAGTCGTCTTCATCGGCTTCCAGCTCGAACACCCACGGATCGAACCACTGCCGGTTGTTGATCGCGTCGTTCAGTTCGGCGTGCCGGCGCAACGCCAGCGTGTGCAGCCGCTGGGCATCGAACGACGCGGGCAATGCGCGTCCGTCGGCATCGGTGACGTGCGGCAACCACTGCGCCGGCGGGACCGGCTGCGGCTGCAGCAACACGCCGCACAGAAAGCCGTCGAGCATGCTGACGTCCAACGCTTCGAGTGGCGCGGGCACGCGGTCGAGCAGCGCCTGCAACTCGTCGATGTCGCGTTCGTCGAGTGGACCGGCGGCGCCGGAGGGAGATCGGGTGGATGAGGGCATGGTCGATTGTCACCCTCCTAAACTTCGCGAACTGATAAACCGAACCCGGAGCACACCATGGGCGCACCTGACGCATTGACCCCCACTTTCTCTTCGGCTGCGGAGGTGGGGCATTTCATCGGCGGTCGTTCGGTGGCCAGCACCAGTGGACGCCGCCAGCCGGTCTACAACCCGGCGACCGGCGCGGTGGCGCGCCAGGTCGCGCTGGGCAGCGCCGACGAGGTGAACGTCGCGGTGGCCGCCGCGCAGGCCGCGTTCCCCGGCTGGGCCGACACGCCGCCGATCCGGCGCGGGCGGGTGATGTTCAAATTCCTCGAATTGATGAACCAGCAGCGCGACACGCTGGCCGCGATGATCACCGCCGAGCACGGCAAGGTGTTCACCGACGCGCAGGGCGAGGTCAGCCGCGGCATCGACATCATCGAGTTCTCGTGCGGCATTCCTCAATTGCTCAAAGGTGATTTCACCGAGCAGGTGTCGACCGGCATCGACAACTGGACGATGCGTCAGCCGCTCGGCGTGGTGGCCGGCGTCACGCCGTTCAACTTCCCGGTGATGGTGCCGTGCTGGATGTTCCCGGTGGCCATTGCCGCGGGCAACACCTTCGTGCTGAAGCCCAGCGAGCGCGATCCGTCGGCCAGCCTCTTCATGGCCGAACTGCTGCGCGAAGCCGGCCTGCCCGACGGCGTGTTCAACGTCGTGCAGGGTGACAAGCTGGCGGTCGACACGCTGCTGACGCATCCCGACGTGAAGGCGATCAGCTTCGTCGGCTCGACGCCGATCGCGCAGTACATCTACGAGACCGGCGCTCACCACGGCAAGCGCGTGCAGGCGCTGGGCGGCGCGAAGAACCACCTGGTCGTGATGCCCGACGCCGACCTCGAACAAACGGTCGATGCGCTGATCGGCGCCGGCTACGGCTCGGCCGGCGAACGCTGCATGGCGATCAGCGTCGCGGTCGCGGTGGGTGACGTGGCCGACAAGTTGGTGCCGGCGCTGGCCGCGCGCGCGAAGACGCTGAAGATCAAGAACGGCATGGAACTCGACGCCGAGATGGGCCCGATCGTCACGCGCCAGGCGCTCGAACGCATCGAGGGTTACATCGCCACCGGCGTCGCCGAAGGCGCGACGCTGGTCGTCGACGGGCGCGTCGATCCGGTCACCGGCGCACCGTTCAAGGTGCCCGGCTTCGAGAACGGTTTCTTCACCGGCGGCACGCTGTTCGACCACGTGACGCCCGACATGAAGATCTACAAGGAAGAGATCTTCGGCCCGGTGCTCGCCGTGGTGCGCGTGCCCGATTTCGCCGCCGCCGTGAAGCTGGTCAACGACCACGAGTTCGGCAACGGTGTCGCCTGCTTCACCAGCGATGGCAACGTGGCACGCGAGTTCGCCCGGCGCATCCAGGTCGGCATGGTCGGCATCACTGTGCCGATCCCGGTGCCGATGGCGTGGCACGGTTTCGGCGGCTGGAAGAAGAGCCTGTTCGGCGACATGCACGCCTATGGCGAGGAGGGCGTGCGCTTCTACACCAAGCAGAAGAGCGTGATGCAGCGC
>JAURWR010000019.1 GCA_030654805.1 Burkholderiaceae bacterium | reverse complement strand
CTCCTTCATCAGCAGCAGCACTTCGAGCAGGTCGCTGGCTTCCTCGGTGTGCGAAATGATGCAGTGGCGCAGCGCGTCGGGGCCGTAGCGGCGGCGCATCTCGACGGCCGCCTCGAAGATTGCCAGCTCGCCGATCGCGAGGGCGCTGTAGGCCGCCGCGCGCACCCGCAGCGGTCGGGCGTCGTCGAGCAACTTCAAAAGCAGCGCGCGGCGTGCGGCCTCGTCGAGCGCCGAGTAGTCGGGCTCGATCTTGGCAATGCGCATCAGCTCGGCCAGCACCGCCTCGTGCTTGTCCGAGCTCTGCCGCAGGTCGACCGTGGCGAGGTGAAATCCGAACACCTGCACCGCGCGCATCAGCGGACGCAGCCGCGGCGCGGCCAGCGCCTGCGCGTGGTGGGCGTTCAGCGACGCCTCGATGATTTGCAAGTCGACCAGGAAATCAATCGGTGACAGATAAGCGTTCTGCGGCGGCACCGCGTGGCGCAACGCTTCAGTGCCGGTCAGGTCGTGCAGGGTGGCGGCCAGCCGCGCGTAGATGCCGACCAGCGCGCGGCGGTACGGCTCGTCCTCGCGGTGTGGGTTGTGATCGGGCGACGACTCGGCCAGCGCACACATCTCTGCGGTAACCGGTGCCAGCGTGGCCGAGATCGACAGCTCGCTGCCGAGCTGGTGGACTTCGGTCAGATAGAAGCGCAGCACCGTCTCGCCTTGCCGCGCCAACGCCACCTGCAGGGTGTTTGCGGTGACGAACGGGTTGCCGTCGCGGTCGCCACCGATCCAGTTGCCCATGCGAAAGAAGCTCGCGATCGGGTGGCCGGGCAGCGCGGTTTCGATGTCGCGGTACATGCGCGGGATCTGCCGCAGGAAGGTCGAGTGGTAGTAGCTCAGCGCGTTCTCGATCTCGTCGGCCACCGTCAGCTTGGTGTTGCGCAGCATCCGCGTCTGCCAGAGCTGCGTGACGCGGGCGCGGATCAGCGCTTCGTTTTCGGCGCGCTCTCGCTCGGTGCGAATGCCGTCGCGGTGCTCGACCAGTTCGGCGATCGCGCGTTCGGCGTCGAGGATGCTCTTGCGTTGCACTTCCGTCGGGTGCGCTGTGAGCACCGGCGAGATGTACGCGTGGTCGAGCGTGCGGACGATGTCGGCGGCGCGGATGTTGGCGGCGGCCAGCCGCTCGAACGTCATCGCGAGCGAGCCTTCGCGCAGTTCGCCCTTCTGCTCGTGCAGGTCGCGCAGACGGACGTTGTGGCGGTCTTCGGCAATGTTGGCGAGGTGCGAGAAATAGCTGAACGCACGGATCACGCTGACCGTCTGGTCGCCCGACAGGTTCTTCAGCAGACGGTCGAGCGCACGGCCGGCCTGCGCATCGCGCTTGAGCCGGTAGCCGACCGACAGCTGCCGCACCCGCTCGATCAGCTCGAATGCGTCCTGGCCCTCTTGCTCGCGGATCACGTCGCCGAGGATGCGGCCGAGCAGCCGGATGTCCTCGACCAGCGGGCGGTTCTTGTCGGCGGCGTCAGCGTGGGCAGTCTTTTTCGTCATGATGGAGCGTCGTCGCAGTCGGGTTGGGGCGTCGCCCGCGCATCGCACACGGACGGATCTCGTCTTTGGGAGGTCCAGGGGTCGCTGCAAGACTCGCGCCTGCTAGCATCATTCCAATGAGTTCCCGCATCATCATCGCAACCCGCGAAAGTCGACTTGCACTGTGGCAGGCCGAACACGTCCGTGCCCTGCTGGGCCAGCGCTTCGGACTCGATGTCGAGTTGCTGGGAATGACGACCCGGGGAGACGAGATTCTCGACCGCACGCTGTCGAAGGTCGGCGGCAAGGGGCTGTTCGTCAAGGAGCTCGAGACTGCCCTGCTGGAAGGCCGCGCGCATCTTGCGGTGCATTCTTTGAAAGACGTGCCGATGGACCTGCCCGACGGCTTCGAGCTGGCGGCGGTCCTCGAACGCGAAGACCCGCGCGATGCGTTTGTCTCGAACGCCCACGCGTCGCTGGCCGACCTGCCCCATGGCGCGAAGGTCGGTACATCGAGCCTCAGGCGAGTCGTGCAGCTGCGCGCCTTGCGGCCCGACCTGCTGGTCGAGCCGCTGCGCGGCAACCTCGACACGAGGTTGCGCAAGCTCGACGAAGGCCAGTACGACGCGATCGTGCTGGCTGCGGCCGGCCTGAAGCGGCTGGGCATGGCGTCGCGCATCCGCAGCGAGTTCGCCGCCGATCAGATGCTGCCCTGCGCAGGCCAGGGCGCACTCGGCCTCGAGGTGCGCAGCGACGCTGCCGAGTTGCGTGCGCAGCTCGCCACGCTCGGGCACACGCCGACCGCGCTGGCGGTGCATGCCGAGCGCGCCGTATCGCGCGCACTCGGCGGCAGCTGCAGCATGCCGCTGGCGGCACACGCGGTGTGGTTCGGCAATTCGCTCAACCTGCGTGCTGCGGTCGGGCATCCTGAGAACGCTGACGCGCCCCTGCTGAGCGCCACGGTCAGCGCCCCGGTGCAGACCGACGCTCAGGCCAGGGCACTGGGCGAACAGGCCGCCGCCGCGCTGCGCGACTCGGGCGCCGCAGCGTATCTGCGCGCGGCGAGCACCCACTGAACGAGCCGGAAGCAGGGCCTGGCGGTCACGGCCGATCCGAGCCCACGAAGTCCCATCCCATGCGCGTCATCGTCACCCGCCCTGCGGCGCAGGCGATGCCCTGGGTCCAGTCACTCCAAAGGCAAGGCATCACGGCCGTGGCCTTGCCGCTGATACAAATCGCAGCGGCGCTCAACACGGGGTCGGTGGCCGAGGCCTGGCAACACCTGGCCGAAGCCCGCCTGGTGATGTTCGTCAGCGCCAACGCGGTGGAGCAATTTTTCGCGCTGCGCCCAGAAAGCAGCGCCTGGCCTGCCAACGCTCAAGCCGGCTCGCCCGGGCCGGGCACCACCCGCGCGTTGCTCGATGCCGGCGTTCGGATGTCACAGATCATCGAACCATCGCCGAACAGTGCGCAGTTCGACTCCGAGTCCCTCTGGGAACGCCTGCGTGATCAGGACTGGCAGGGCGTGCCCGTGCGGGTGGTGCGCGGCGGCGGTGGGCGTGACTGGCTGGCAGACACCTTGCGTGCACATGGCGCGGTGGTGAGCTTTGTTTCAGCCTACCGTCGCACTGCCCCGACATGGAATGCCGAGATGCACACGCTGCTCGCCGAAGCACTCGCGCGTCCTGGCGAGCATGTCTGGTTTTTCAGCAGTTCCGAATCGATCGACCACCTGATGAACCATGTGACGAACCTACCGCGTCAACCGAACTCCCATGTGCCGGTCGGCCTGCCCGCAGGCGCACGCGCACTGACCACCCATCCGCGGATCGCCCGCCGTGCCGAGCAGGTCGGTTTTTCGCCGGTGTGGCAGTGCCCGCCGACGCTCGCCGACGTGGTCGCCTGCATACAATCCATCGCACCGTGAACGACCACCCCACCGCAGCAGTTCCAGCGGAGCCGACGCCCCCGTTACCCGCAGCCGACACACCGTACTCAGCGGGCCTGCCTTCACGACTTTCGCCCACATGGGGCGACGCGCGCTGGTGGTTCGGACTCGCTGCGGTGCTGGCCGTGCTGGCCGGTGTCAGCCTGGTGATCGCCTGGAAAACCCAACAGCGCGTCAAGTCGGTCGAGCAGCAACTGGTGCGTCGGCTTGAAGAGAGCCAGTTGCAGGCCAGCGAAGCCCGCATGCTGGCCAAGCAGTCGCAGGACAGCGTGTTGGCGGCGGCGGCCAAGGTCGCGCTGCTCGAAGCTCGGGTCGCCGAGGTGGCCGTCCAGCGCAGTCAGCTGGAAGAGCTGATGCAGTCGCTGTCTCGCTCCCGCGACGAGAACATGCTGGTCGACATCGACACCGGTATACGCGTCGCAATGCAGCAGACGGCCATCACCGGCAGCGCCGAACCCTTGGTCGCGATGCTGAAGCAGGCCGACGATAGGCTGGTTCGCTACGACCAGCCGCGGCTCGAAGGCGTTCGGCGGGCCATCGCTCGCGATCTTGACCGCGTCAAGGCGGTCGGCTTGATCGACATCCCGACCCTCAGCATCAAGCTGGACGAGGCCGTGAGGCTGATCGACGAATTGCCGCTGTTGTCCAACGCCGAACTGCGCCCGGCTTCGTCCAAGGCCAGGACGATTGCTGCGGCAGCGCCAGCCGCTGTGCCAGTGGTTGCGGCATCGAATGCGGCTGCAGCCGGTCGCGCGGCGTCATCGCCGACACCCGCCTGGTGGCAGACCTGGGATGGCAGCTGGGCAGCGATCTCCGAACGGGTGTGGAGCGAGGTGAAATCGCTGGTCCGCGTGACGCGCATCGATCACCCCGAATCGATGCTGCTGTCGCCGGACCACGCCTTCTTCGTGCGTGAGAACGTCAAGCTGCGCCTGCTGAACGCTCGACTGGCGCTGCTGAGCCGCCAGTTCGACACGGCGCAGAGCGATCTGCAGGTGGTGCAGACGGCGCTCGATCGCTACTTCGATCGCGGTTCGCGCCGCACGGCGCTCGCCAGCGATCTGGTGCGGCAGGTGGCTGCACAGGCCCGGCAGGTCACCGTGCCCAAGCCAGACGACACCCTGGTCGCGCTGGCCGCCGCGACGGCCGGTCGCTGACAGGCGGCAAACAAAATGCGCTCCGTCATCTGGTTCGTGCTGCTGTTCGGGGCCGCCGTCGTGGCCGCGTCGACGCTGGGAGCCAACGATGGACTGGTCAGCGTCTACGCGGGCACCTGGCGTTTCGACGTTTCGCTGAACCTGTTCCTGCTGCTGCTGGTGGGGAGTTGCTTCGCCCTGGTGTCGCTGATCCACGCCGCCAACAGCCTGATCGGCCTGCCTGAACGCGCCCGACTGTGGCGCGTCGCCCGTCGCGAACGCACCGCTCAGGCCGCATTGAGGGAGGCGCTGGCGCAGTATTTCAGCGGCCGCTACAGCCGCGCCAAGGCCGCCGCGCAGCAGGCACTGGCGATCCAGGACGACACACCCGAACTGAAGCAGGACACCGAGTTCAGTGTGCTCGGCCTGCTGCTGGCAGCCGGCAGCGCCCACCGCCTGCAGGATCGCGCGAAACGTGACGAACACATGGCGCGTGCGTTCAAGGTGGCACATGGCAGCACGGCGGCACGCTCGGCCGAGGAGGGCGCGCGACTGCTGGCGGCCGAATGGGCCATCGAGGACCGCGACGCACCGCGCAGCTTGGACCTTCTGTCCGAGCTGCCGCCGGGCGTCGCGCGTCGCACACTGGCGCTGCGTCTGAAGCTGCAGGCCACACGTCTCGGGCAGCAACCGCAGGAGGCCCTGAAAACGGCACGCCTGCTGGTCAAGCACCAGGGCTTGTCGAAAGCCGCCAGCCAGGGCCTGCTGCGTTCGTTGGCGTTCGAATGCCTGGACACGGCGCACGACATCGACCAGCTCAAGCGCATCTGGCTGTCCCTGGACGGCGCCGACCGGCGCGACATCTTCGTGGCCTCGCGGGCTGCGGTGCGCGCAGCGCAACTGGGCTCGACCGACGACGCGCGCAGCTGGCTGCGCCCCAGCTGGGATCGGATCGAGGAAACCTCGGACGATGAACGCGCGGCGCTGTCACATGCGCTGGTGTGCGCGGTCGCAGGCATCGGCGGCGACTGGCTGCCGCGGCTCGAATCGGCACGAGTGACCTTCCCTCGTGACGCCGCATTGGCTCATGCCGTCGGCACCGCGCTGGCCGAGATGCAACTCTGGGGCAAGGCCCGACAGCTTCTTGAAACGGCGGCCGCCGATGCCGACTTGCCAGTCGCTGCCAAGCGGATGGCGTGGCTCACACTGGCGCGACTGGCAGAGAAGGAGGGCCAACCCGAACGTGCCGCCACCAGCTACCGCAGCGCAGCGACATTGAAGTGAAGCTCACTCGCAAACTGCTATACTCGTGGGCGTTGCGGCTGTAGCTCAGTTGGATAGAGTACTTGGCTACGAACCAAGGGGTCGTGGGTTCAATTCCTGCCAGCCGCACCATACAAATCAAAGGGTTAGCTCTCACAAGGAGCTAGCCCTTTTCGCTTTCTGGCTTGTGCGGAGATTCTGGCGACTACTTGGCAGCGACGTCCCGCTTCCTGTGCAGCGGATTCGCTCCACGCTCTGACTTTGAATTGCTCCCGCAGGAATTTCTTCTCTACGTGAGATACAGAGTGGTTTCCAGCCGGACATTGAATCAGGCTTTAGGCGCCCCCTCCGCCCAAAGGACCACGTCGAAGCTGAGCCCGAGCCACTGGATCGGCTGCCCAAGACTGGCGTCGAACTGCGCGTGCTGCGACGGCCGTGCAACGAACCAGCCTGTCGGCTACCTCAACGCATCGATCCTCGCAAGCACCCTTCCGGCCTTGTGTTGTTTGGGCTCAATCTCGCCGTTTGTCGATGAATTTGCCCCCACACTCAGCCGCGCTGTATCAACCACCTACATAGAAAAATAATGAAATCCAAACTCTTCGTTGCTGCTCTAGTCGCCGGACTCTCAGCCTGCGCGTCACCCACGGTAGTTCAGTCTGTGAAGCCCGGAGACACAGGCCTGTCGTGCGGTCAATTGCAAAACGACTTCGCAGACGCAGACAAATTCAAAACTGAGGCAGCCGCTGAAAAAGGCGTGACGGGTGGGAATGTTGCTCGCCTGTTGTTTTGGCCGTCCATCATCGGCACCTACATGAATGCCAACGAGGCAATGGCGGCTGCCGACAACCGGAAAGTACACCTGAGTAACTTGATGACACAGAAGAACTGTGCAATTCCCGGCAGCCTTCCGCCCACTCCCGCCACTCCGAACCCGACCTGAGTCGCCTGAGGCGACTACCGCAAGATCACTCCATCTGTGCGGCACTCACCAGAAATCCCTTGAGCATTTCAAGATACCCAGCTGACGGCTGGGTCACTCGTGTGTCGGCCGGCCGTTCGGCTCGCGCCAAGGCTCCCCGGCCTTAGCAGCGGTGCCCGCACCGCTCTCGAGCAACCAGCCCACTCCGCACAGGCCGGTCATGAGAAGCGCGGTCCACAGGATGCGCGACGTCATGTCCATGCTCTCGGCGTCCCACAGGAAGAAACCGCAACCAACGGCAGTCGCCAGAAACAGCACCACCGCTGCCGCACGCGCGGTACCGGTGGCCGGTGGGTCGTATTGCTCGCGATGCAGGTCGAAGGGCGGCTGCGGGAAACGCTGCGCGACATCGTCGGGCCGCCAGCCGGGCGGCATGAACAGCACGCGCAACTTGTCCGGCCAGCATTTCGTGTGCCACGCGTCGCGCGCCAGAGCACCATAAACCTGGGTGATCGCGCGAAGCGGATTGAAGCTACGCACCGGGGAACGCGTGCCGAACACGCAGGGCTCTGTTTCCACAGCGTAGGTTCCGAACATGCGGTCCCACAGAATGAAAAGCCCGCCGTAGTTGCGGTCGATGTAGCAGTCGTTCACCGCATGGTGGACGCGGTGGTTGGACGGCGTGGTGAGCACGCGGTCCAACCAACCCAGCTTGCCGATCTGCTCGGTGTGCGCCCAGATCTGGTAGTACTGGACGCCGAGCAACACGAAACCGAACATCACCGGCGGCACCCCTGCGATCGCCAGCGGCAGGTAGAACGGCCAGCCGAGCACGGCGTTCTGGCTTTCCTGCCGCAACGCGGTGCAGATGTTCAGCTCCTCGCTCTGGTGATGCACAACGTGCGCGGCCCAGAAGATGGCGACTTCATGGCCGACCCGGTGCAGCCAGTATTCGCAGAAGTCGAACATCACGACCGCGAGGGCGATGCCGTACCAGGTGTGCCAGAACGGCGCGTCGGCCTGATGGCCGAGGGCCGAGAAGACCATCGCATAGATGCCGATCTGCAGCAGCGGCGTGCACACGGCGACGAGCTGGCTGATCAGCCCCTGGCTCAGGCTGGCCAGCGTGTCGTTGGTGCGGTAGGACTTGCGCTTGCGCACAACGCCGACCGCCATTTCGAGAATGACGGCCAACGCCAGGAAGGGGATCGTCCAGATGACAGCTTGTTCCATCGAATCGTCACGGTAGGTGGCAGGCGAACTTTCTCAGGGCCGCGCCGAGGGACCCCGGGGGAACCGGGATCCATGATCCCGGCGACTCGTTTCGGTAGACGACGTCACCCCAGCCTGTGAAATCCGAGTGCCGGCTGAAGAACAGCGAACGGCTCTGATTTTCCACGCAGTCGTATTCGAGTTGCTGCCTCGACGACGAGTAGGCCTTGCCATCCGGCGCAGTGCGGGGCTGGGCGTAGTTGATCACGCTCCACATCTTGACCATGTCGCCGCTGCGAACGATGGTGGAAGGATCGGCCAGCACCGTCACCACGCCATCGCCCCTGACGCGCACCCAGTTGGCCATCGAAGATCCGGCAACGCAGATCAGCACCCAGCCCAAGGCCCATTTCTTCATGTACATACTCGAATCGATGCGTCCGGAGGATGGCTGATCGCCGCATCACACGCTGCGGCAGCGACCCGCGCCCTCAAGGTTGCGGGCGAACTATGCCTGCAGGAGATCCAGCGCATCTTCCAGGTTCTTGACCGTGCGCGCGGGGTTGTGCAGCTTGTCCAGACCGAACAGGCCGATGCGGAAGGACTGGAAATCGGGGCCTTCATCGCATTGCAATGGCACCCCGGCGGCGATCTGCAGGCCCAGACCCAGCCACTTCTTGCCCGACTGCATGTCGGCGTCCTCGGTGTAGCTGACCACCACGCCCGGGGCCTGGAAGCCCGGCGCGGCAACGCTCTTGAAGCCGCGCTTCGACAGCATCTCGCGCACCGCATCGCCCAGTTGCTGCTGTTCGTCGCGCACCTTGTCGAAGCCGTAATCGCGCGTCTCCAGCATCACGTCTCGCACGCGCGCCAGCGCATCGGTCGGCATCGTCGCGTGGTACGCATGCGCACCGCCTTCGTAGGTTTCCATGATCTGCAGCCACTTGCGCAGGTCGCAGGCATAGCTGGTGCTCGTGGTGCTGTCGATGCGCGTGCGGGCCAGTTCACTCAGCATCACCAGCGCGCAGCAGGGTGAGCCGCTCCAGCCCTTCTGCGGGGCGCTGACCAGCACGTCGACGCCGGTCGCTGCCATGTCGACCCAGAGAGTGCCCGAGGCGATGCAGTCCAGCACGAACAGGCCACCGACCGAATGCACCGCATCGGCCACCGCGCGCAGGTAGTCGTCGGGCAGGATCATGCCGGCGGAGGTTTCGACGTGCGGCGCGAAGACCACATCGGGGCGCAGTTCCTTGATGGTCGCGACGACTTCGTCGATCGGCGCAGGCGCGAACGGCGCCTGCTTGCCAGGGCCGATGCGGCGCGCTTTCAGCACGGTCGATTGCGACGGGATGCCGCCCATCTCGAAGATCTGCGTCCAGCGATAGCTGAACCAGCCGTTGCGGATCACCAGGGCCTTGCGGCCGGTGGCGAACTGGCGGGCCACCGCCTCCATGCCGAAGGTGCCGCTGCCCGGCACGACGACCGCCGACTTCGCGTGGTAGACCTCTTTCAGCGTCGCGGAGATGTCCTTCATCACCTGCTGAAAGCGCTTCGACATGTGGTTGATCGCGCGGTCGGTGTAGACCACCGAGTATTCGAGCAGGCCGTCGGGATCGACGTCGGGTAACAAGCCAGGCATGGTGAGCTCCGGTGAAATGAATGCGCCTCGACAAGGAGGTCCGGGGATCACACGGCGGCCGGCGCGTGCCTCGAAAAAAGACAGTTGCCGCAGGCATAGCGCCGACCAGGAGAGCCAGCCGACGCGCCCGTGTGGGCAGCGTATTTTGACCTGAGCTACCGGGCCTTGCTCGTGACGGGATACCCCAATACGCCCGGAACGCTGCGAGCGCAGCCTCGGTTCAGCGAAACTCCGCCAGATCCATCTGGATCCGGCCGCCGCTGACGAAGGTGGACTGCCCGGGCTCCTCGCGTTCCAGGCGCACCAAGCCGACTCCCGGGCAGTACCACTCCAGCGTCGTCAGCGGGACGTCGCGCCAGCCCACCACCGGGTCGGCAAAGAGCCTGATCTGCGCCTGGCCCTTGACACGCAGGCAGCCGTCGAACTTCCCCGCCGTGGTTTCCACTTTCTGGTTGATCGCCTCGATGACGTAGTTCATCGGGATGATCGGGTGCTTGTAGCGAACCTCGCGCGGGAACTCCTGCTTGTGCTCCAGCAGGTAGGCGGTGGTCGGGCTCTGCCATGTCGTGCCGACGGCATACGGTCGCTTCAGCACATAGCGGCGCGCCGGGTCCGGCTTGGGTTCGTCCTCGATGTCGCTCTTGCTGGCGACGCGGTAGACACCGGTGTCGTCGCTGCGCAACCAGTAGTTGGCTCCACTGTCGCTGCGACGCAGCCAGGCAGGCTGACCGTCGAGATCGACACGACCGAGGGTGCTCAGCGTCATCTCCTCGCGCTGGACGGTGTTGTTTTCGAGCTCGGTGGCCACCCGGTAGATCCAGTGGTGACCCTTGTCGAGTGGAAACAGCGAGGTATCGCCGCCCGGCCCACCGCACCCGGCCAGGAACACGGCGCCAACGCAAGCCAGCAGAGTCACGCCCGAACTGGTGGGGGAATGCATCGGGCTCATTTTTCCGGCAACTGCGGCACCGGCAGGTCGCGGATCTTCACCACCTGTTCGTCGTTGCCCGGACGCAGCCAGGAGGTCCCGCCCTTGCCGACCTTGGGCTCGCTGGTGCCCATCTGGCTGACGCCCTGACGGACTTTCTTGATGCCTTCGTTGAGCATCGAATGCACGTCCTTGGAGTACGGCAGGCGGTAGGCACGCGGCTGCGCCGCAGGCTTGCCGTTCTCGATCGCATTGGCCCAGACGTACAGCGCACCGTCGGTCTTGGCGCTGGGCTCCTCGATCACCGCCGCGAGCAGCACGAAGCGCTCGGGCAGCGCATCGGGGCTGGGCCAGCCTGACAACTGGTGCACCACGCTGTCGGCGTAGAAATAGAACACGGTGACGCCGACCACCAGGATGCCCTTGAGCCAGGCCGGCCATCGGGACCACAACAGCGCCAGCACGCACAGCAATGCGAGGGCGGAAAAACTCAGAATCAACGCAAGGGTCATGGATTGCTCACCAGTTTCTTGGGCAGGGTATTGACGTTGGTGACCTGCCCGTCGGGCAGCACCGTGAAGCGCACGGCGGTGGCCTCGTCGCCCTTGCGCGCCAGCTGGACCTGGCCGTAGTACACGACATCGGCACGCGGGTTGACCTTGATCACGCTGACGGTCGCCTCGACCGGCTCACCGTTCTTGGTTTCGTAGTACTGCAGGTTGACGGCGAACTCGCCCGGCTCGATCCCGCGAATGGTCACCACCTCCTGATTCAACGGATTCACGATCTCCTTGCCGTTGATCACGATCACGTCGCCGGACAGGCCCCGGTCGTCGCGGTCCAGGTGCATCAGACCGGCCTCGCGCGCACGGAACCAGACCAGATTGCCGCCGGGGTCCTGCACCCAGGTGTCGATGTCGTTCGGGTTGCCGTCGGGCCAGCTGACATTGATGATGTATTCGGCCTTCGACGGAATGTCCCCGGCCTTCAGCGCCTTCGGGTTCATCGCCAGCAGCGCGATGATGAAACAGAAGACGAATGCGATCAGCATGTTGAACAACATGTCGTAGAAGGGGTCGACCTCCGCTTCACGCGAAAGCCGGGCTGACGGGGGCTTTCGCATTGATCAGGCCGTGAAGGACACGACCGCCTCGACCGTGCGCGGGGACGAGGCGGCTTCGACGCCCAGGCCGATGCGCTGGCAGTCCGCCACCAGCGCGTCCGCATAGCGGTCGAGCCGAGTCAGTTGCAGACCAAGCACGATGTTGCCGACCAGACCGACCATCGTGGTCAGCAGCGCCACGCCCAGACCGGTGGTCAGGCTGCGCAGCAGCTCCTGCGACTGGTTGGGATCGAAGCTGGTGGTGTGTCCAATTTGCAGCGCCAGGATCGAAAAGCCGATCACCTTGCCCAGCAACCCAAGCTTCAACTGGATGCCGTTGACCCACCACGCGGTGCTGTGCGGTCCGTGGGTCTTGTCGAGCAGCAAGTCCAGAGGCGCGCCGCTGTCGCGCGCGGGGCCGGCAATGCCCGCCCAGTAGGCTGCAGCCCAGCCTGCCCCGGCAGGCGCGCGACCGGGTCCGGCGAGTTGCGCCGCATGCATCGCTTGGCGCTGCTGCTGCAGCGAGCGACTGCGCGCGCCGCACCAGAGCGTGGACCCTGCGAACACGACCATGATGACCAACGTGATGCCGGTCGGGTCGGCATGCAGAAGCATGGCGAACACGCCGCGCACACCCAGCAGCCAGCTCGCGAAAATCAGCAGGCCGGCCAGCGTCACCCACTCCAGCCACAAGGGTTCGGACATCGCTTCGCGCGCAACAGAAGCGGATTCGTTCGCCATCGGGCGGCGCCCGGACGTCAGCAGACGATTCATCATGGGACTCATGCGGATAGTCCTGTTGTCCTGAGAGCACCGAGTGGAAAGACGCCTGGGGTGTGGTGATGCAAGGGCGGAGGCGGCTACGCGCCGGTGGGGAGATCACGATGTGAGAACCGGAAACACGCGTCGATGACGCGCTGGGGGCAAGGAGCAGCTTGGAAACCGAAACAGCGCCCCTGCGAGCGCTGCACGGCCGCGATTATGCAAACTGATTGCGCGCAAATCTCATGATCCATGCGACTTCACCGGATATTCAGCGCGACAAGCATCGCAGCGGAGATTTCCTGAGTCGACCTGCCCGGCAGCACGCCGGTTCACGCGGTCTGCGCACCGGCGCCGGGGGTCGATCCCCGTCATCGCGTCGCCAGCGCGCGCATCCCGACCCCGACCGTGTCGGGATTCCACACGCCGAAACGGCAACGGGTGGTGCGGAAGGTGGAACAGCCTCGGTTCAGGCGACGCCTCACGACGGGTTCCAGCGCAGCTTGCGGTAGATGGTGTTGCGGCTGATGCCCAGCCGCTTGGCGGCTTCGGAGATGTTGCCCCGCGCTGCGTCGAGCGCGCTTCGAATCATCTCGACCTCGCCCTCCTCGAGCGTCTTCGGAGATCGAGGCGGCAGCGCCGCCGACTGCCGGTCCTCGGAGTCGACCGCGCTGTCGAAGGCTGAGATACCCGAACGCTCGACGGAATCGACCAGGGCAGCAAACGGTTCCGGCGTTGCCATCTTGATCGCAGATGTCGAGGGCGGCCCGCCCGATGCTGGCGCAGTGCTTGCGCGAGACGGTGCGACGCGCTGCACATCCTCGAGGAAATCTTCGGACAGGTGGGTTTCGTTGATTTGTGCCTCGCCGCCCGCCATCACGGCCGCAGTGCGCAGCACGTTGACCAACTGCCGCACGTTGCCTGGCCATGCATAGCGCCGGAAGAGCGCCATCACCGTCGGGCTGACCTGCGGAGGATGTTCGGGCACCTCGGCAGCCAGGATGCGCTTGACGAGAGCCGCCAGGTCGGTCCGCTCGCACAGCGCCGGCAGGCGGACGACCAGTCCGTTGAGACGGTAATAGAGGTCTTCGCGGAACTGATGGCTCTCGATCATGCCGCGCAGGTCGCGGTGCGTGGCGGCAATGATGGCGATGTCGACCGCGATCGCCTTTTGCCCGCCGAGCGGCGTCACGCATCGTTCTTGCAGGACACGCAGCAGGCGCGCCTGCAGAGCCACGGGCATGTCTCCGATCTCGTCGAGGAACAGCGTGCCGCCATCGGCCTGTGCGATCAGACCCGTCGACCCCTTGCGGCGCGCGCCGGTGAAGGCGCCTTCCTCGTGGCCGAACAGTTCGGACTCGATCAGCGACTCGGGGATCGAGGCGCAGTTGACCGCGACGAACGGCTGACGCGAGCGCTGCGAATCGTGGTGTGCAGCCCGCGCGAGCACCTCCTTGCCGGTGCCGGTCTGCCCGAGGATCAGCAGCGGAATGTCCCGGTTCAGCACGCGCCGGACTTTTGCGACCGTCGCCGCGATGCGCGCGTCGCCGGTTTCGAGCCGCGCCAGCCCGACGCCCGCCGGCTTGCGCGGAGCAACCCCCGTCTTGGCGACTCGCGTTGCGGGTTCCGGCTCGACCCTGTCGTCCAGCGCGGGCGCCAGCCTCGCAGGCTCGATGACATCGCCGGCCGCTTCGGAACCGCTCGCATCGATCCAAGTGACCGCACCGCTGACCACAGCCCGGGGCGGCCACACGAAACGCGCGCTGACGAAGAACGAGGTTCCACACGGACCGTTGAGCTGCATCGGCGCGGCCAGCGGCGAGCGGAAATGATCGAAGACCGACGACGCGGTGGCGCCGAACAGGCTGGTCAGGCTGTGCATCCGCAATGACGCGCCGCTCAGGCCGAGCAACTCAAGCGCACTGCGGTTGGCGCCGATGATCTTGCCGTCGGCACCGACCACCACCACCCCTTCGACCAGCGTGCCGAGGTAGGACACGCTGCGATGGAAGTGCAACCGCAGGCGGTTGCTGTAGTCGTCGTGCAGCCACTGGTTCTCGATCATCCGCGCCGACAGCCGCACCAGCCCCATCGTCTCGCGGTGGTAGGTGCCCTGGTCGCCACTGACATCGAGCACGCCGAGCATGTTGCCGCGCGGATCGAAGATCGGCGTCGCGGAACAGGTCAGGAAATTGTGGGCATGCATGAAGTGCTCGCCCGCGTGCACGACCGTCGGCGCTTCGGCAAACAGCGCGGTGCCGATCGCGTTGGTGCCCTTCGAATGCTCGGCCCAGTTGGCGCCCGGCGCCAGTGCGATCTTGTCGGCACGCTCAAGGAAATCGTTGTCGCCCACCGAATGCAGGATCGTGCCCTGCGCATCGGTCAGCACGATCATGCTGTGGCTGTCGACGATCTGTTCGAAGAGCATCTCCATCACCGGCGCGGCATGCGTCGACAGCCGTTGGTTGCGTTCGCGGGCGACAGTCAGGTCGCCACGCATCAACGGCTCGTAGTCGGGCCGCTCGATGCGCGACAGGCCGAGCGCAGCACAGCGCTGATGCGACTCCTCGATCTGCGCCACATGGGAGCGCAAGGCAGCTGATTGAATGCCGGCGGCGGCGACGGACGCCAGACTGACGGACGCAGACTTGATGCCTCGATGCGAAGCTGGCATGGGGAGCCTCCTGGATGACCCTCATCGTCGCCGGCAGCACGCAAGCTGTCCATCGGCGCATGCCCGAGGTGCCATGACGCGCAGGAAGGCCTCCGTTCTGCTCGCAAACACCTGCAAAATCCAGGAATCGACGATGCAACCAACGGCTCGCGCCGGGCATCCAAAACAAACCGCAGTCACTGCGTCCCGGGTATGGCACATCGTTTGCGCGCCATCCGGTCTTTTGTTCCCCTCTGGAGACTTGACGATGTTGGACCCTAGAAACCCCGATACGGCAACTGTTGCGAAACGGATCAAATCTGCTCCGATGCGCCATGCCGCCACATTTGCCGCCACACGGATCGCCCGGCAGGCTGGTCTGGCGATCGCAGTGGTCGGCCTGATGAGTAGCAGCGGCGTCTGGGCACACGGCGATGTGACACCGCAAGCGGTGGACACCAAGTCGCTGCCGACCCTGGGCGACGACTGGCGCGCAGAGAACCCGTATCGCGGCAATGCCGACGCGGTGAAGATCGGCAGTTCGGCCTACAACCAGAACTGCGCGCGCTGCCACGGCCTTCAGGCCATCTCCGGCGGCATCGCGCCTGACCTTCGCAAGCTCGACAACGATTGCGTGTCGTTGAAGGACGCCAAGAAGAAGGCCGAATGCGTCAAGGACGTCGATGCCTACTATCTGGGCAGCATCCGCAACGGCAAGGTCCGCAATGGCGCGGTGTACATGCCGAAGTTCGAGGGTGTGATGAACCAGGAGGCGATGTGGTCGATCAAGGCCTACCTCGAAACCGTTCGCGAGCGTCCACTGTGACCCAGCGCGACCTGACCGCAGACTGGTCCCGCCGTCGCTGCCTGCAAGGGCTGGCGGGCGTCGGCGCTGTCGCCCTGCTCCCGGCGCACGCGGATAACGAGCCGGATCCGCTCGACAAGATCCGCGAGCGCGGCTCGTTGGTCGTGGGCCTCTACAAGGACTTGCCGCCGTTCCACGTCGCGGGTGCCGGCATCGACGTCGATCTGGCCCAGGCCCTGGCAGCCGACATGGGGCTCAAGTTCAGTCCCCTGCCGTTCGATGCAGCAGAAAACATGCAGGACGACCTGCGCAACATGGTCTGGAAGGGCCACTACCTCGGCTACGGTCCGGCCGACGTGTTGATGCACGTGCCGGTCAACAAGTCCCTGATGGACAGCACACCGCAGGTCGAGATCTTCGGGCCGTATTACCGCGAGCGGCTGGCGATCGCTCGCAACCTCGAGAAGGTGCCGGTGCTCGACGCGATGTCGCGCATCGCCGGTCTGCCGTTGGCCGTGCCAGGGCAATCGCTGTCCGGCTGGTTGCTGCTGGGCGCCGAGAACGGGGCTTATCGAGAACAGATCCAGACGCGCTGGGCCGATGGGGCCGAAGCGACGCAGGCACTGCTGCGCGGTGACGTTCCGCTGTCCGCCGGCATGGTGTCCGAACTGGAATCGGTCGTGCGTGGCGACAAGCGCTTCGCGATCGAGCCGTTGCCCTTGCCGCGTGCACCGCGCGATGGCTGGGCCGTCGGCATGGCGGTCAAGAAGGACTCGACCCGTCTTGCCCAGGCCTTGCAGGGGTCGTTGAACAACCTGGCCGCCAACGGCAAGATGGCAGAGATCTTTGCGCGTTACTCGGTGTCGTGGAAACCGGTCTGAGATTGGGTTGACCTCCCCGCCGGAGGAATCAGCTCGTTGTTCTCAGGCTGACTGTCCTAGATGACACCGCGCCGGGACCCGCCCCGACAGGTGGGGTTTGCCTTGCTGGCAGCCCGCCGGGTCTCGGCCCGGCTGCCGAGTCACTTTCTTCTGCTGGCGGCTCGACCCGGACGGGTCCTCGCGTCGATGACCCGCAGGGTCGAGCCGCGTCGATCCCGAGTCGTCTGAATGTGAGCGAGGAAACCGACGCCGTCGTCCGGTGAGTGTTCTCGTGCCAGAGCCTCTGCCGTCAGCCTTCTGGCCGTAACGTGACGGCCAAATCGGCTGGTGTTCAGGCCCTTTGCTTTGGTGACTTTCATTTGGGCCCGTGTTTAGACCGGAGAGCTGGGTAACGGGTGTGCGAGGACATGGGTAACACTTTTTCTGGCGCGAGTGGCGCTGGGAGAAGTGCATGACCTGGCAAGCGAAAGCCCTGATGGACGTCAAACGCGAGTTTCTCGAACTGGCCC
>JAURWR010000018.1 GCA_030654805.1 Burkholderiaceae bacterium | reverse complement strand
GCCGCTTCGGCGCACAACATGCCGCTCTTGATGGCCGCATGGCTGCCCTTGATGCGCGCGGCGTTCAGGAAACCGGCGTTGCAGCCGACCATGGCGCCGCCCGGGAACACCAGCTTGGGCAGGGCCTGGGGCGTGCCGTTGTTCAGCGCGCGGGCGCCGTAGCCCAGGCGCTTGCCGCCTTCGATGTGGGCCTTGATGCTGGGGTGGGTCTTCCAGCGCTGCATTTCTTCAAACGGGCTCATCCACGGGTTCTGGTAATCCAGACCGATCACATAGCCCAGCGTGACCTTGTTGCCTTCGAGGTGGTACAGGAACCCGCCGCCGAAGGCGTCGTCGTTCAGCGGCCAGCCGGCGGTGTGCACCACCAGGCCGGGTTTGGCCTTGTCGGCCGGCACTTCCCACAGTTCCTTGATGCCGATGGCGAAGGTCTGCGCGTCTTTGCCTTCATCGAGCTTGAACTTGGCGATCAGCTGTTTGCCCAGGTGGCCACGGGCGCCTTCGGCGAACACGGTGTACTTGGCGTGCAGTTCCATGCCGAGCTGGAAGTTGGCCGTGGGCTCGCCGTCCTTGCCGATGCCGAGGTTGCCGGTGGCGACCCCTTTCACCGATCCGTCGTCGTTGTACAGAACCTCGGCGGCCGCGAAGCCGGGAAAGATCTCGACGCCCAGCGCCTCGGCCTGCTCGCCCAGCCATCGCGTGACGCTGCCCAGGCT
The DNA here is from genome assembly GCA_030654805.1 of Burkholderiaceae bacterium. GTDB lineage: Bacteria > Pseudomonadota > Gammaproteobacteria > Burkholderiales > Burkholderiaceae_C > PBB1. The sequence goes on along the minus strand of JAURWR010000018.1, from coordinate 23,203 downwards.
GACGACGTAGTTGCCCCGGTTGTGAAAGCAGGTGGGCAGCAGCGTCGGCGGCGTCTTGGTTGCACCGTCACGCGTGAGAAACAGGAATTCGTCGTCCGTGACGGGCTGATCGAGCGGTGCGCCGAGATCCTTCCAGTTCGGCAGCAGCTCGTCGAGTCCCCTCGGGTCCATCACCGCACCGCTGAGGATGTGTGCGCCCGGCTCCGAGCCTTTTTCGAGCACCACGACCGACACCTCGTTGCCCTGCACCTGGGCGAGCTGCTTGATGCGGATCGCGGTCGCCAGTCCGGCCGGACCGCCGCCAACGACCAGCACGTCGTATTCCATGGCCTCGCGCGGGCCGTGCAGTTCGAGGAGTTGGGTCGGGGTCATCTGCGCACTTTCGAGGCATCGAAAACAGCTCCGGAGTCTAGCGGGAGGCCTCAGGTCGAACCCTGGTGCGGGTCTGGGTTCGGGTGGTACCGACGCGAACTGCCGAAAGGGCTGAAAGCGCGGGTTCGGCGGGTCGGATGGCGCACGCGCTGCAAAGTCAGCGTGCTATCTTCACTTCACATTTCAGAACGGGATCGACACACATGAGCTACCAAATCGACCTGTCCGGCCGCGTTGCACTGGTCACCGGTGCCTCCAGCGGCCTCGGCACCCAGTTCGCGAAGATCCTGGCTTCGGCCGGCGCCGGCGTGGTGCTTGCGGGCCGCAACATGGAACGCCTGAAGACGCTGCGTGCCGAGATCGAAGGCGATGGCGGCGACGCGCACGTGGTGGCGCTCGATGTCACCGACGTCGACAGCATCAAGGCGGCCGTGGCGCACGCCGAGACCGAGATGGGAACGATTGACATCCTGGTCAACAACTCGGGCGTCAGCACCTCGCAGAAGCTCACCGAGGTGACCGAGGACGACTACGACTTCGTGTTCGACATCAACACGCGCGGCGCCTTCTTCGTCGCTCAGGAAGTGGGCAAGCGGATGCTGGCGCGGTCCAAGGGCTCGGCGCCGGGCACCTTCACCGGCGGGCGCATCGTCAACATCGCATCGATGGCCGGTCTGAAGGCGCTGAGCAAGATCGGCGTCTACAGCATGAGCAAGGCGGCGGTGATCCACATGACGCGCGCGATGGCGCTCGAATGGGGCAAACACGGCGTCAACGTGAACGCGATCTGCCCCGGCTACATCGACACCGAGATGAATCACCACGAGTGGCTCACCGACGCGGGCAAGCGCCTGATCGAGACGCTGCCGCGCAAGCGCATCGGCCAGCCGCAGGACCTCGACGCGGTGCTGATGATGCTGTGCGCTAACGAAAGCCATTTCATCAACGGCGCCGTGATCCAGGCCGACGACGGTTACGCGCTTTGAGCGGTCGAGCCGGTCGTTTGACCCGATGAGGGAACTGTCTCTGCTCGAGGCGCGGGTGCTCGGGGTGCTGGTCGAGAAGGCGCACACCGTGCCCGACAGCTACCCGCTGTCGCTGAACGCGCTGGTCGCCGGCTGCAACCAGAAGACCGCCCGCGACCCGGTCATCAATGCCACCGACGCCGAGGTGCAGGGGGCGGTCGATGCGCTAAAGGCGTTGCACCTGGCCGCGGAAAGCAGCGGCTCGCGCGTGACCCGCTACGAACACAACATGGGCCGCGCGATGGTGCTGCCGGGCCAGTCGGTAGCTTTGCTGGCGACCTTGCTGTTGCGCGGCCCGCAGACCGTGGCCGAACTGCGGGCCAACAGCGACCGCCTGCACCGTTTCGCGGACCTTTCGGCCGTCGAAGGTTTCCTGAACGAACTGGCGGAGCGGCCGGCCGAGAAGGGCGGTCCGCTCGCCGTCAAGCTGCTGCGGGCGCCCGGCTCGCGCGAGTCTCGCTGGGCTCAACTGCTTTGCGGCGCGGTCGACATGACGGCCGTGTCCAGTGACAGCGGCTGCGAGGATTTCATCTCGGCCAGCGAACTGGCCACGTTGAAATGCCAGCATCAGGAAATGCGTGTCGAGATCGATGCGCTGCGTGCGCTCGTCGACCGCCTCTACGACGAACTTGGCGTGAGCCGGAACTGAACGCTGTTGCTTCACGGGTCGCCCGATTGGCACCAGACGGCACAGAAAACAAGTACTTACCCTTAGTGTGGAAGTGGAAACCCTAGGATTTGCGCGGGCACAATCCTGGGTTTGCGGTCGCCGGGGTGCCGGTGAACGCGTCCCTAGGTCCTGGAGAGGAACGCAATGAACAAGGTGTATCCGAGCGCGTCGGAAGCGCTCAAGGGGGTCGTCGCTGACGGCCAGTTGCTGGCGGTGGGCGGTTTTGGCCTCTGCGGCATTCCCGAAGCGCTGATTGCAGCGCTGCGCGACAGCGGCGTCAAGAATCTGACGGTGATCTCGAACAACGCCGGCGTCGACGGCTTCGGCCTCGGCCAGTTGCTCGAGACCCGCCAGATCAAGAAGATGATCTCGAGCTACGTCGGCGAGAACAAGGAATTCGAGCGCCAGTACCTGTCCGGTGAACTCGAACTCGAATTCACGCCCCAGGGCACGCTGGCCGAGAAGTTGCGCGCCGGCGGCGCAGGCATCCCGGCGTTCTTCACCAAGACCGGTGTCGGCACCCTGGTCGCCGAAGGCAAGGAAACCCGCGAATTCGATGGCGCGGTCTACGTGATGGAACGCGCCCTGTACCCCGAGGTCAGCCTGGTCAAGGCCTGGAAGGCCGACGAAAGCGGCAACCTGCTGTTCCGTCGCACCGCGCGCAACTTCAACCCAGCCGCCGCGATGGCCGGCCGCATCACCATCGCCGAGGTCGAAGAGATCGTGCCGACCGGCACGTTCGATCCGGATTCGGTGCACCTGCCCGGCATCTACGTGCACCGCCTGGTGCTCAACAAGAACCCCGAGAAGCGCATCGAGAAGCGCACCTTGACCGAGAAAGCGGGAGCCTGATCATGGCCTGGACACACGAACAAATGGCAGCGCGCGCTGCGAAAGAACTGCAGGACGGCTTCTACGTCAACCTGGGCATTGGCCTGCCGACGCTGGTGGCCAACCACGTGCAGCCCGACATCGAGGTCTGGCTGCAGAGCGAGAACGGCATGCTGGGCATCGGCCCGTTCCCGACCGAAGACGAGGTCGATGCCGACCTGATCAACGCCGGCAAGCAGACCGTGACCACGATCCCGGGCTCGTCGATCTTCGGCTCGCACGAGAGCTTCGCGATGATTCGCGGTGGCAAGATCAATCTGAGCATCCTGGGTGCGATGCAGGTCAGCGAGAAGGGCGACCTGGCCAACTGGATGATCCCCGGCAAGATGGTCAAGGGCATGGGCGGCGCGATGGACCTGGTGGCCGGCGTGGCCCGCGTGATCGTGCTGATGGAGCACGTCGCGAAGAAGAAGGACGGCACGATCGACCTGAAGATCCTCCCTGCCTGCACGCTGCCGTTGACCGGACTGGGCGTGGTCAACCGCATCATCACCGACTTGGCCGTCATGGACGTGACGCCGCAGGGCTTGAAGGTGGTCGAGCTGGCTGAAGGTGTGACGCGCGAAGAGCTGCAATCCAAGACGGGTGTGCCTTTGCACTGAATTCAATTCAGTTCAGAAGTCTCCGAAGGCGCGTCTTTGACGCGCCTTTTTCGTTTGTACCTTTCGTTCGTGCTGCCGAGGGCATCGGGTGACCGCCTCCGTTCATGCCCGGGGCAGAGCCCCGGGCGCTCGCCAGGCACAAACAGTCCTCAGGACTGTTTGTGTCCGGTCCATTAAAGGAGGACGGCCTTTCTTTTCAGGCCAGGGGGATATGAGCGCAACACAGCGACTCGCGTAGCGACCAGGCGCTGACCTCGGTTGATTCGATATGTCTGAACGCGATTGGGTATGAGCCCGGGCCGTTACAACGTCGCCGTCGCCAGCTTCGCGCCGAACCCGATGAACAGCACCCCAACGCCAGCGGTCATCCCCGCGGCCAAGCGCTGTCGCCGCCGGAACTCGGCTGCCAGTCGAGCGCCGACGAAGATCAGCACGGTGAGGTAGGCGAAGCTGGTCAGCTCGCAGACCAGCCCGAGCAGGCTGAACGACCACCATGGCTGGTCGTAGCGCGGGTCGACGAACTGGATGAAGAACGAGATGAAGAACAGGATCGCCTTCGGGTTCAGCAGGCTGATCACCAGGGCCCTCATGAAGGGGTCTCCGGCCGCAGGCGCTGGCAGCGGCTCGAATGGCGGCGCACCACGCCGACCCCATGAGCGCCACGCGCTGCGCAGCATCTGCAGCCCGATCCAGCCCAGGTAGCCCGCGCCGACGTACTTGACGACGCTGAACAGCTCGGGGCTTGCGCGCAGCAACGACGCGACGCCGCCGGCCGACAGCAACATCAGGATCAGGTCGCCGAGAAACACGCCGCAGGCGCTGCGGTAGCCGGTGCGCACGCCGCGCTGCGCGGCGACGCTCAGCACGTACAGCGAGTTCGGCCCCGGCAGCAGCACGATCAGCACCGTGCCGACGACGAAGGTCCAGAAATCGGTGACGCCGAACTGCGCGTGGACCCAGGCGTTCACGTCAGGCTTTCATCGGCGACGGCGACGGCGACGGCGACGGCGACGGCGCTTGCGGATGCGGATGCGGATCGCCGCACGCCGGGCGACCACCACGTCGGCAGCAGCCGCTGCACCTGCGGTCGCCGGTAGCGGTCGTCGATCAGCACCACCACGCCGCGATCGGCGGGCCCGCGGATGACTCGGCCCGCCGCCTGCACCACCTTCTGCAGGCCCGGGTACAGGTAGGCGTAGTCGTGGCCGCGACCGGCGCCGAACATCTGTTCCATGCGGTCCTTGATCTGCTCGTTGACCGGGTTCAGTTGCGGCAGCCCCAGCGTCGCGATGAAGGCGCCGATCAGCCGCGTGCCGGGCAGGTCGATGCCTTCGGCGAACGCACCGCCGAGGACGGCGAAGCCGATGCCCCGGCTGGTCGGCGTGAAGCCCGCTAGAAAGCGTGCGCGCGCGGCCTCGTCCATCGCGCGCGACTGCTCCCACACCGGGATGCTGGGATGCCGCTCGCGCAGCAGTGTCGACACATCGCGCAGGTAGTCGAAGCTGCTGAAGAACGCGAGGTAGTTGCCTGGTGCGTCGGCGAACTGCGCGGCCATCAGGTCAACAATGGGCGACAGCGAATCCGCGCGATGCCTATAGCGCGTGGACACGCCGTCGATCACGTCGACGCGCAGCTGGTCAGCGTCGAACGGCGATTCGACGTCGATGTACGCGGTGTCTGCTGGCAGGCCCAGCAGGTCGCAGACGTAGTCCACCGGGTTCAGCGTGGCCGAGAACAGCGTGGTCGTGTGGCTGGCCGCGAAGCGCGGCTTCAGGAAAGGCGCCGGCACCACGTTGCGCAGGCACAGCACCGAGTCTCCGAGCGCCTCGTCCAGCGTCACGTCGAACAGCGAGTGGTCGCCGAAGTCTTCATGCACACGCGTGAAGTGCAGCGCGTCGAAATAGAAGCGCAGCAGCGGCGAGTCGAGCGCAGGCCGCTCGGCCAGATGATCGGTGACCACCGACACCACCTGCTGCAAGGCTGCGATGAGGTCCGGACGCGGGTTGGGGTAGACGCGGTAGGGCACGGCCGGCTCGCCGTCCACCTGCGCGTCCTCGATCGCCAGCCAGCACCGGTCGAGACGCCGCAGCGCAGGCCGCAGATCGGCCGGCGCCTTCGGCAGCACGGCCCGCAGATCGGCGTGACGCAGCGACGCCGAATACATCTGCCGTCCGCGCTCGATCAGGTTGTGCGCCTCGTCGACCAGCACGCCGACGCGCCATTCGTGCGCCAGCGTCAGGCCGTGCAGCAGCGCGTTCAGGTCGAACCAGTGGTTGTAGTCGCCGACCACCACATCGCTCCAGCGCACCAGCTCCTGCGACAGGTAGTACGGGCAGATCTGGTGCGCCAGCGCGACGGTGCGCAGCGCGGTCTTGTCGAGCGCGGCTTCGGGATGGTCCAGGCGGGCGATCGCATCGGCACGTGCAGCCTCCAGCCGGTCGTAGAAGCCGCGCGCCAGAGGGCACGAGTCGCCGTGGCAGACCTTGTCAGGGTGCTCGCAGGATTTCTCGCGCGCGACCAGTTCGATCACGCGCAGCGGCAAGGTCGGTGCGCTGGCGCGGATGACGCTCAGCGCGTCCAGCGCCAGCGCGCGACCGGGTGTCTTCGCGGTCAGGAAGAACACCTTGTCGATCGCCTGCGCCGGGCAGGCTTTCAGCAGCGGGAACAATGTGCCGACCGTCTTGCCGATGCCGGTCGGCGCCTGAGCGATCAGGCAGCGTCCGGCAACGGCTGCCTTGTAGACGGCCTCGGACAGCGGGCGCTGACCGGGCCGGAAGTCGGCATGCGGAAAGCGCAGCGCGCCCAGCCCCGCATCGCGCGCGTGGCGATGGGCGGCTTCCTGCATCGCCCAGTCCCGAAAGCGTCGGCAGCGCTCCTCGAACCGTTGCTGCAATGACGCTGCGCTGTGCCGTTCGGTCAGCACCGTCTCGTCCTGCGTCGCGACGTCGAAATACACCAACGCCAGTTCGACCTCTGCCAGCCCGCGCTGCGCGCACAGCAGCGCGCCGTAGACCTGCACCTGCGCCCAGTGCAATGCGCGGTGGTTGGCGGGCATCGCATCGAGGTCGCCGCGAAAGGTCTTGACCTCCTCGATGCGCTGGCGCTGCGCGTCGTAGCCGTCGGCGCGGCCGCGCACGGTCAGGCCGTCGAATTCGCCGCAGACGCTGACTTCAGCTTCGTAGCCGTCACCCCGTTGAGCCCGCCGCGAGGCGACGATCGCGTGGCCGGCAAGGCCCTCGATCGCGGTGGCCGAAGGCGTGAAGCGCAGATCGAGATCGCCGGCCTTGGCGGTGAACTCGCACAGCGCGCGGACAGCCACCGAATACGCGGAGGTCACACGCTTGCGCCCTTGAATTCCCAAGGGTTCATGACCTGGAGTCCGGCTGCGAGGAACGGTGCCACATCGCGCGTGGCCACCGCGAAACCATGCGCCAGCGCGATTGATGCGATCAGCCCATCGGCCAAGGGCAACGGCGTTCCGGCGGCGGCTGTCTTGCGCATCAGTCCGGCGTAGGCCCGAGCGGCCCGTTGATCGAAGGCCAGCACGCGGGTGCCGAACAGGCGGTTTAACAGATCGTCCAGCGAGCCTTCGAGCGCAGACTTGCGGGCGCCCTCAGGCATCACCGAGATGCCTGCCCACAGTTCGGCCGCGTTGATCGCGGTGAGGTACAGCGATTCGGCCACCTGTGCGTCCAGCCATGCGGTCACGGCCTCGCTGCAGCGCGGACGCAGCGACTCCGAAATGACATTCGTGTCGAGAACGATCATTCAAACGACGCCGGTTCGATGGGCACCGGATCGCGGCGGATCTCCAGTTCGATGCCACCGAACTGCTCGGCGTATCGCCGCAGTTCCGTCCCCAGGCGCAGCCGACCCTCGGTGTGAACGCTCTGCGCCAGGATGTCGCGGATCTCGGCTTCGGTACTGCGACCGTGCTGTGCCGCGCGAACCCGGATGGCACGGTGAACTTCGTCTGGAAGATTTCGCACGGTGAGGGTCGCCATGATGATATCTGTTAAGTAAATATGACTTCAATGATATCAAAAATTAATATTGATATCAATCCGGCTGGCGCGATGTCGTCGCCTGGCATTTGCGGCGACCACCCCGAAGGAGGCTGAATTCGACGAAATCGCCTACCCGTGAGGCACCACGCCCAGCAGGCGATGCAGCCGCGTGCTGGTCGTCGTGTACTGCACCTGCGTCGGTCGGTCGGGGCGCAGGTAAGTGGCGGCGCCGTAGGCGGCCATCGTTGCTTCGTGGAATCCGCAGACGATCAACCTCTTCTTGCCCGGGTAGGTGTTGACGTCGCCGACCGCGAAGATGCGCGGCACGCTGGTTTCGAACGTCTCGGTGTCGACCACCACCTGCTTGCGTTCGAGCTGCACACCCCAGTCGGCAATCGGGCCGAGCTTCGGGCTCAGGCCCCACAGCACGATCAGCAGGTCGACCGGCAGCGATACCGTGCTGCCGTCGGCGCAGGCGACGCTCAGGTTTGTCAACCGGTCGCCGTCGACCACCAGGCCGATCGCCTGCGCGGCGACGAAGCGCATCCGGCCTGCGTCGCACGCTGCGCGCATCCGGTCAACGGTGGCCGGCGCGGCGGTGAAGGCGTCGCGCCGGTGCATCAGCGTGACGCTGGTCGGACGACCGGCCTGGGAATCCGCGATCGACAACGCGTATTCAAGCGCGGCATCGTCCTCACCGAGCACGACGACCTGCCGGCCCGTCGTCGCCGGGATCGCGTCACCGGTGTGGAACACCTGCCGGCCGAAAAATCGATCGATGCCGTCGACCTTGAGATGCCGTGGCACGAAGGAACCGACCCCGCCGGCGATGAAGATGCTGCGCGCGAGGAATCGGGTGCCTGCGGTGGTGGTGACCTCGAAGCGACCATCGGCCTGAGGCTCGACCGTGCTCACCTGCTGCGACAGGTGAAATGAAGGCGCCATCGGCGCGACCTGCGTCAGCAAGCGATCGACCAGTTCGCGGCCGGTGCACACCGGCACGGCGGGGATGTCGTAGATCGGCTTGTCGGGGTACAGCTCAATGCACTGGCCGCCAGGGACCGGCAGGCTGTCGACGACATGGCAGCCGATTTCAAGCAACCCGAGTTGGAATACCTGAAACAGACCCGTCGGGCCGGCGCCGATCACCAGCGCATCGGTGGTGATCGCAGCGTTGGCTGGCGCTTGGAAGGCGGTGCGGTCGGGCAAGGCGCGAACCGCGTTGGTGGCAGGTGGGTTGGTAACCGGACGAGGCTCAGCGCTTCAATTCCGACAGCTTGCCGGTCTTGTCTTTCCAGTCGTCGGCGTCGGGCAGGGCGGGCTTGCGCTTGGTGATGCTGGGCCAGCCGATGTGCGCCAGTTCGGCGTTGAGCTTGATCATGTGCTGCTGGTCGCCGGGCACGTCTTCCTCCGGCATGATCGCGTTGACCGGGCACTCGGGGATGCAGACCGCGCAGTCGATGCACTCGTCGGGGTCGATCGTCAGGAAGTTCGGGCCTTCGCGGAAGCAGTCGACAGGGCACACATCCACGCAATCGGTGTACTTGCAGCGGATGCAGGATTCGGTGACGACGTGGGTCATGACAGAGGCTCGGTGGTTGGGTATGAGAACGGCGGGGTGAGCAGCCTGGGTGGTCCGGTCGGACGCACGGCGCAGAGCCGTTGAATTTTACGTGTTCAGGGTGGCCTTCGAAGGCGCAGGGCTGTGGTCTGTGGCTGCCGGTTGCGCTGCATCAAGCGGGCGTGCGCCGGCTCCCACCACGACCACCGTCGGTCGACCCGCATGCAGCATGCCGGCCTGACCCAGGGTGTCGATGGTGTGGTCGCTGTGCATCTCGTCAGGCCAGCCGGCGCGAGACATCACGCACACCTCGGTCTGAGCCGGCCAGCCGGCCTGGACGAGTTGGCGTGCCAGCGTGCCCAGCTGCTTGCCGGCCATGTAGAACACCTCGGTGTCGGCACTGTGGCTGGCGCGCAGCGGGCCGGATGCCAATGAATCTGACGGATCGGTCGAGGCCTCGGGCGCTGCTCGCGTCATCGCCGTGGCAAAGCTGACACTGCGCCCCGAGCCCCGCCGGGTCAGCGGACGCTGCGCCGAAGCGGCTGCGGCCAGGGCCGCCGTCACACCGGGCACCACCTCGCAGGCGATGTCGGCTTCGGCCATGGCCTGCAACTCTTCTTCGAGGCGACCGAACACGCTCGGATCGCCACCCTTCAGCCTCACGACGAGCCCGCCAGCGCCGACCTCGTGGGCGCTCTTGATCAGCAGCGCATTGATGGCGGCCTGTCCGGTGCTGTCGGCGAAGCCGCGCTTGCCGACGTGCAGCCAGCGCGCCTGCGGTGCCAGGTCGCGCAGGGCGGGGTCGGCCAGCGCATCGGTCAACACCACGGCCGCCTGTGCCAGCCGTTGTGCACCGCGCAAGGTGATCAGGTCGGCCTGGCCGGGCCCGGCGCCGACGAAGGCGACGCGTCCGACCGGTGCCGACGCTGGAGCCAGTGTCATGCCGCTGCCGACTTCACCAGCAGCGCGCCGCTGGTGCGGTTGGTGGTCGGGTCGACGACGATCAGCGAGCCGCCGCTGCGGTTCGACGCATAGGCCTCGACCGGCAGTGGCTGCTGGGTCTCGACGATCACGTGGCCGATCTCGTTGACGGCCAGTTCGTGCGCGTCGATCGCTTCCAGCGTGTGGATGTCGAGCCGGCTTTCGATGCTGGCGATGCGCGCCTGCACCCAGCGGTTGCCGTGGCGCACCCAGTACTTGCGCCCGACCACGGCGGGCTCGGTGTCGAGCCAGGCCAAGGTTGCGGCAAAGCTCTGCATGCCGTTGACGCTGTCGGGCGTCGAGATCCAGTCGCCGCGCGACACGTCGAGCTGGCGATCGAGCACGACGCCGGCCGACCGGCCCGCCTCGACGCGATCGACCACGCTGCCGGCGAGGCGCACTTCGGCCACCACCGCGCGCTGTCCGCTCGGGAAGATCTGGACGTCGTCACCGGCCTTGACGCTGCCGTGGGCGATGCGGCCCCACAGCGTGCGCGGCTGGTTGCCGGTGCCTTCGCCTTCGCGGGCCACGTACTGCACGGGGATCAGCAGATCGCCCTCGGTGCGCTCCTGCGCGGCGGGCAGCGATTCGAGCAGTTGCAGCAACGTCGGGCCGCTGTACCAGGTGCTCCAGTCGGTGCCGTCGGTCACCAGCGTCTGCGTGACGTTGTCGCCGCGCAGGGCCGACACCGGCACGATGCCGGCGACCGCGATGCCTGCGGCCTCGGCGAACGCACGCAGCGCGACGCTGACCGCGTCGAACGCCTGCTGCGGATCGGCGACCGCGTCGAGCTTGTTGACCGCGAACACGATGCTCGGCACGCGCAGCAGGTGCGCCAGCAACGAATGGCGACGCGTCTGCGGCAGTAGCACCAGGGGCGTCTGGTGCGTGTCGAGCTTGGTGATGTCGACCAGCACCACCGCCGCATCGCTGCCGGCGGCGGCCGTCACCATGTTGCGGGTGTACTGCTCGTGGCCCGGGGCGTCTGCGATGATGAACTTGCGGTGCTTGGTCGCGAAATAGCGGTAGGCCACGTCGATCGTGATGCCCTGTTCGCGCTCGGCTTCGAGGCCGTCGGTCAGCAGCGACAGGTCGATCGGCGCGCCGGCGGCTTTCTTTTCGAGCGTGTCGAGCTGGTCGGCCAGGATCGCGCGGCTGTCGAACAGCAGGCGGCCGATCAGCGTGCTCTTGCCGTCATCGACGCTGCCGGCGGTGAGGAAGCGCAGTGCGTGGTGGTCTTGAACTTGTGGGGTGCTCATTTCAGTCTTTCGGTGGCATCGCGCGACGGTCGATGCATGAATCCGTGCTCATCAAGCGGCTGCCGTGGAACTGGCTTCGCCAGGACTGGCAGCGCCCCCTTGAGGGGGTGGCGCGAAGCGCCTCCGGGGGTGGGTTTAGAAATAGCCTTCTTTCTTGCGCCGCTCCATCGAGGCATCGGAGGTGCGGTCGTCCATGCGGGTGGCACCACGTTCGCTGACAGTTACCTGCAGTGTCTCGGCGACGATCTCGGTGGCGTTGGCGGCGGGGCTCTCGACCGGGCAGGTGCAGGTCATGTCACCGACGGTGCGGAAGCGCACCTGGGCGGTCTCGACGGTCTCGCCGGCTTCGGGTGGCGTGACTTCGGTCAGCGGCACCAGCAGTCCCTTGCGACGGATCACCTGGCGCTGATGGGCAAAGTACAACGACGGCAGCGGGATGTTCTCGCGCGCCAGGTACAGCCAAACGTCGAGCTCGGTCCAGTTGCTGATCGGGAAGGCGCGCATGTGCTCGCCCGGCTTGATGCGGGTGTTGAACAGCGTCCACAGTTCGGGGCGCTGCTCCTTCGGCTGCCACTGGCCGAAGCTGTCGCGGTGGCTGAAGATGCGTTCTTTCGCGCGCGCCTTTTCCTCGTCACGCCGTGCACCGCCCATCAACACGTCGAAGCGGTGCTCCTCGATCGCCTCGAGCAGTGCCACCGTCTGGTGGCCGTTGCGCGACTCGAGCGGGTGGGCGAGGCGCACCGTGCCGCGCTTGATCGAATCTTCGAGGTGGCCGACGACCAGCCGCTCTCCCATCTCGGCCACGCGGCGGTCGCGGAACTCGATCACCTCGGGGAAGTTGTGGCCGGTGTCGACGTGCAGCAGCGGGAAGGGCAGGCGGCCCTTGAATTCGTTCGGGTTGTTCGGGTCGATCTTGGTCTTGAAGGCCTTCTCGGCCAGCCGCAGCACCACGCACGAGTCCTTGCCGCCCGAGAACAGCAGGGCAGGGCGCTCGAAGGCAGCCACGGTTTCGCGCAGGATGAAGATGGCTTCTTCCTCGAGCCAGTCGAGGTGGGTCTGGTCCAGTTCGGGGAGCAACTGCTCCACGCTGACGGCGGCGTTCATGGTCTGTCTCCGATCATCGATACGGCGCCCTCGGGCGCTTCTTCCTTGACGTGCAAGCCGCACTCCTTGGCCTTCTCGTCCTCCCACCACCAGCGGCCGGCGCGGAAATCCTCACCGACGGCGATCGCGCGGGTGCACGGCGCGCAGCCGATGCTGGGCATGAACTCGTCGTGCAGCGGGTTGTAGGGCACGTCATTCGTGGCGACGTGATGCCAGACGTCGTTCCAGGTCCAGTCGGCCAGCGGGTTGAACTTGGTGCGGCCCTGGCCGTCGTCCTCGCTGAACGGCACCACCGCGCGCGTGTTCGATTGCTCGCGGCGCAGCCCGGTGACCCAGGCGCTGCGGCCGGCCATCATGCGCGCCAGCGGTTCCATCTTGCGAATGCCGCAGCAGGCCTTGCGCAGTTCCAGGCTCTGATACATCGCATCCTTGCCGTTCGTTGCAACGAAATGAACGACCGATTCCTTCACCGGCTTGAACACCTCGACGGCCAGACCGTAGTGCTGCTCGATGCGCGGGATCAGCGCCAGTGTCTCGGCGTGCAGCATGCCGGTGTCCAGCGTCGCGATCGCAATGCCCTGCGGCCCGCCCAGACCGTGACGCGCGATCAGGTCGGTCAGCACCATGTCCTCGACGCCGAGGCTGGTCGATTGCACGATGCGCCCGCCATGCGTTGCCGCGGCTTCCTTCAGCATCGCGACGGTGTGCGCGAGGCGATCTTCGAAGCCGGGCGTCTGGCGTGCATACAGGTCGATCGCGCTCATATGGACGCTCCTGCGTTCACGAAGTCGCCATCCGAATCCACCTCGGATTCCGGACGCGCAAACCGCGGGCGGTGCTCCTGCACGTCGCCCTGGTAGAAGCCGGGGAAGAAAGTCAGCGCGCGCTCGGCCGCTTCGCGCGACTGGTCGGCGCGCAGCACCAGCGCATCGAAGCCGGTGCGTTGCAGCAGCGGCAGCATGTCGACCAACACCTCGCCGAGCGCACGGATCTCGCCCTGGAAGCGGTAGCGCGAGCGCAGCAGGTGCGCCTGGCTGTAGGCGCGGCCGTCGACCCATTTCGGGAAGCGCAGCGCGATCAGGCCGAGGCGTGGCAAATCGGCTTCGAGCTCGCGCACGTCCTGGTCGTTCTCGACGATCACACCGACCGGCATGCCCACCGGCCAGTGGTGGCACACGCTGTGCCATTGCAGCCAGGTCAGCAGCAGATTCGGCTTCGGGGTGATCGTGACCATCGGGCCGTCGTCGCCGTGGACGGTGTGCCAGGGGTCCTGGGCGTACTGGATGAATTTCATGGGGTTGTCCTCAGTCCACGCGCGCGGTGTCGGTCGCCGACTCGCGCGCCGTCGAACGGCGCACCGCGTTGGTCGCGACCTTGAACGGGTCGAGCCCGATGCGCCGGACGGTGTCGATGAAGCGCTCGCTGCCCTGGCGCTGCGACTGGTAGGTGGTGATCACTGCTTCGACCGCGTCGGCCGCCTCGTCGGCAGCGAACGACGGCCCGATCACCTTGCCGGCGATCGGGCCGCCGCTGATCACCGTGCCGTCGGAGCCACCGAGCGTGATCTGGTACCACTCGGCGCCGTCCTTGTCGACGCCGAGGATGCCGATGTGGCCGCTGTGGTGGTGGCCGCAGGAGTTGATGCAGCCGCTGATGTGCAGGTCGATGTCGCCGATGTCCCACAGCTCGTCGAGGTCTTGGTAGCGCTCGGTGATCTCGGCGGCCAGCGGGATCGAGCGCGCGTTGGCGAGCGCGCAGAAATCACCGCCCGGGCAGGCGATCATGTCGGTCAGCAGGCCGATGTTCGGCGTCGCGAAGCTGGCGCCGCGCGCGGCTTCCCACAGCGCTGGCAGGTCGCTTTCGAGCACCCACGGCAGCACCAGGTTCTGGTCGTGCGAGACGCGCAGTTCACCGTGGCTGTAGCGGTCGGCCAGGTCGGCGGCCAGTTCCATCTGCGCATCGGTGATGTCGCCCGGGGCCTGCCCGGTGCGCTTCAGCGACAGCGTGACCGCGCGGTAGCCGCTCAGCTTGTGCGCGTGCACGTTGCGTTCGATCCAGCGCGCGTAGCTGGCGGGCAGATCGGCAGGCATCGGAATGCCGGCCGACGGCCGCGCGGCGACGCCGGCCGGGATCACGAAGCTCGCGTTGACGCGATCGAACTCCGACTGCGGAATGATGTGAGCCGTGCCATCGACATCGCGCTCCAGGATGTCTTTGAACTCGGCGTTCACGTCGTCGACGAAACGCTGGCCCTCGGCCTTGACCAGGATCTTGATGCGCGCCTTGTAGATGTTGTCGCGCCGGCCATAGCGGTTGTAGACGCGCACCACGGCCTCGATGAAGACGAGGATCTGCTGCCACGGCAGGAACTCGCGAAACACCGTGCCGATGACCGGCGTGCGGCCCATGCCGCCGCCGACCAGCACCTTGAAGCCGACTTCGCCGGCCTCGTTCTTCAGCAGGTGCAGCCCGATGTCGTGCCAGCCGATCGCGGCGCGGTCTTCGCTGGCGCCGGTGACAGCGATCTTGAACTTGCGCGGCAGGAAGGCGAACTCGGGGTGCAGCGTGCTCCATTGCCGCATGATTTCGCCGTACGGCCGCGGGTCGACCGACTCGTCGGGCGCGATGCCGGCGAAGCAGTCGCTGGTGATGTTGCGAATGCAGTTGCCGCTGGTCTGGATGCCGTGCATCTGCACCGCCGCCAGCTGGTCCATCACCTCGGCGCTCTTGTCGAGCGGGATCCAGTTGTATTGCAGGTTCTGGCGCGTCGTGAAGTGCGCATAGCCACGGTCGTGGTCGCGGGCGATGCGCGCCAGGCCTCGCAACTGAGCCGAGCTCAGCTCGCCATACGGCACGGCCACCCGCAGCATCGGCGCATGGCGCTGCACGTACCAGCCGTTCTGCAGGCGCAGCGCCCGGAACTCGTCGTCCGGCAGGCGGCCAGCCAAGTGGCGATCGAGCTGATCGCGGTACTGCGCGGCACGCTGCCGCACGAAGTGCTTGTCGAAGTCGGTGTAGGTGTACATCTTGAAAAACGCGTCGATGCGGGATGTGAAATTCAGTGGATGACCTTGATCCCGGCGGCCACCAGCGACAGGCACAGCAACGTGCGCACCAGGCGTTCAGGCATCTTGCGGGTCAGTTGGGCACCCAGCCAGATGCCGGGGATCGAGCCGACCAGCAGCGCGCCGAGCAGCGTCCAGTTGACGTTGCCGAGCGTGGCGTGGCCGATGCCTGCCACCAGCGTCAGTGGCACCGCATGCGCGATGTCGGTGCCGACGATCCGATGCGAAGGCAGTTTGGGGTACAGCAGCAGGATCAGCGTCGCGCCGATGGCCCCGGCGCCGATCGAACTGAGCGACACCAGCACGCCGAGGATGAATCCACACAGCACCGTCAGCGCGGGCCGGTTGTTGTCGTTGATCCAGCGTTCGAGCCAGCGTCCGACCTTCACCCAGATCTGCTTGAAAGCGACCGTCACTGCGGTCAGCAGCAAGGCGATGCCCAGCGAAAAGGTCAGCGCGCTGGCCCATCCCTTGGTCAGCCCGGTGAAATGCATCAAGGCGATGGTGGCCAGCGAGGCGGGAATGCTGCCGATCAGCAGCAACTTCGTGATGCGCCACTCGACATGACCTGCCTGGTGGTGGGATGCCGATCCGGCCGTCTTGGTGACGGCGGCAAACCACAGGTCGGTGCCGATCGCCACTGCCGGGTTCAGCTTGAACACCGACAGCAGCAGCGGGGTCATCAATGAGCCGCCGCCAACGCCGGTCATGCCGACGATGGCGCCGACGCCGAAGCCACTGAGTATCGCAATAGGGTCCATCGAAAGTCCGGAAACTGGCTCGTGGCGATGCGCCCGGCCGAAATCAACCCGCGACTGTAACGATGGGCCTTAGCTTGAAGAACTATTTTTTAAGAAGGGATCTATGCCCGAACGCTATATAGATCGCACTTTCTTTGTCTGTGCAAGCCTGTGAGCACGGCCACCGACCGTTGCATGGCGGTCTCAGGTTTGCTGGATTCAGGCTACTTTTTCGGTCGAGCCTGCTCGGCGACGGCCGGCACGCGACGGGCGAGGGCCTCGATGTCGATGGCCGGCAGCATGATGGCGTCGGCCGGGCAGCGGCCTGGAGCGTCTTCGCCCACGGCCCAGTCCTTGGCTTCTTCGGTCAGGCTGGCAGGGCGAGCGATGCCCAACTGCGCTGTCAGCTGGCTCATGCCGGCATGGGTGCGGGCAAAGGCCAGCGCGCGGTCGTATTCGGCGTTGGCATAGGCGCGACGCGCGGTGTAAAGCTCGTTTTCCGAATTCAGCAGATCGAGCAGACTGCGCTGGCCGATGTCGAACTGCTGGCGATACGCGTCGCGCGCCTTTTCAATCGCCAGGGTGTTGCGGTCGAGCAGAACCAGTTGTTCTGTCAGCTTGCGGGTGTCGTTGTAGGCGATCGCGGCCGTCTGGCGAACGTCGCGGCAGGCCTTGTCGCGCAGGTCTTCGGCCTGGCCGACCAGATTGACCTGCTGGCGCACGCGCGCCTGATCGCTGCCACCGTTGAAGAGGTTCCAGTTCAGCACCAGTTCGGCCGAACTGTCGTGCTTCTGGTCCCGCACGCCTTCGTAGTTGTTGCCGAAGCCGCTGCGGACCCGCGCTTCGACCCGCGGCTGGAACGCGGATTCGCGCACTTGCGCCGACGTGCGCGCCGCTCTCACGGCCTCGACGCTGGCGCTGATGGCGGGGCTCTGCACGACTGCACGGTTCAGCAGTTCAGTGCTGTTGGAAGGGACGTCGGTGTTGAGCACGGTCAGCGTGCCGGTTGCTGGTGGGGCCTTGGGGGGCACCTCGCCAACCACGCGCAGGTAACGCGCCATCACGTCGTGGAGGTTGGCGACCTCGGTGGTCAGGTTGGATTCGGCCAGCGACAACCGCGCGTTGGCTTGTTCGAGGTCGACGCCTCGGCCGACGCCCGCGCGAAAGCGCGACTGGATCTGCTGCGATGCGTAGCGGTGCTGCACGTAGTTGTCTTCGGCCAATGAGACCAGTCGCTGGAAGCGCAGCACGTCGTAGTGCGCCCGGGTGGCTTCGAGCGTGGTCTGCTCGGTCGCCTCGATCAGGTCGAAGTAACGGCTCAGACGGTCGTGGCCGATGCGATCGACCTCGCGCTGCGTGCCCAGTCCGTCCCACAGCAGCTGGGTCAGGCTCAGGCCCAGGCCGGTTCGCCGCAGGGATTCGGATTCGGGCTGGCGCGAGGTGATCCGGTCCTTGTCGATGCCGACGCTGGCATTCAGGTCGACGCGTGGTCGCAAGGCGCCACGTGCGACGTCGACCGCATCGCTGGAGGCGCGGTAGGCGTTGAAGCGCGAGGCGACATCCGGACTCGACTGCAGCGCCTTCTCGACCGCGATGCGCAGCGGGTCCGACGCGATCCCGGAGGTTTGCGCCTGTGCCTGATGGGTGTTGCTCAACAGGGCGATGGCGGTGGCAATCAGCGTGCGGTAAAGGCGCATGGTCTCAGGGTGGAGTTAGGGGTGGAGGCGGTCGAGCGCACGGAGTCTATGCGGTGATATCTGCATGCAAGCTGCACGCTTGAGGAATTTGTAACATCTGGTCGCGTGCCTTCGTGCAGCACATCACGGGAAGCTGTTGCAGCATCGATTTTCGTCAGTGCGGCGCCGCTGATTCAAGTTGCTTCTCCCTGTGACGACAACGTTGAGTGATCCCGCGATTGCCCGCCGCGCAAACTCCTCCGTCCATGCCCTCGATCCTTCGACGCCCGCGCCAAGCCGCCACGTCCTGGGTGCTGCTGGCCGGTCTGCTTTTGTTCGCACCGACCCCGCGAGCCTGGGATGCCGATCGCATGGCGCCGTCGGCTCAGAAGCAGGGTGCGAAGGCCGTGGCGGGTCTGCGAGCCCTGCAGGCGGTGGTGTCCACATCGTCGGACCTCGACGAGCGTCTTCGCCTGCAGGCGATCAACGAATTCTTCAACCGACGCATCCTGTTTCGCGACGATCTCGAGGTGTGGGGCGAGGTCGACTACTGGGCCAGCCCGTTCGAGCTGCTCGAGAAAGGGGCGGGGGACTGCGAGGACTTCGCCATCGCCAAGTACTTCAGTCTGGTGGTTGCCGGCATGGCTGCCCAGAAATTGCGCCTTGTCTATGTGCGTGCCCTGCTCGGCGGACCGGGTGGTTCGGTGCAGCCTCACATGGTGCTGGCCTACTACGCTACCCCGAATGCCGAGCCATTGATTCTCGACAACCTGATCACCGAGGTGCGGCCAGCGTCGCGCCGACCCGATCTGACACCCGTGTTCAGCTTCAATGCCGAAGGCCTGTGGCAGGGCACGGGAGCGCAGACTGCCGGTGACCCGGTGACGCGCCTGTCGCGCTGGCGAGACGTGATGTTCAAGGCCCGGGCCGAAGGATTTGAGCCGTGACGCCGCGTCGCCACAACATCGATTACAAGGAGCGAACATGTCGCTGATCCGTCAAGTCTGGCTGCTGTTGCTGGCCACTGTTTTACTGGCCTTCGCCGGCAGCGTGGGGGTGGTCACCACGTCGACGCGCGACCTGTTGCAGACACAGTTGCGACTCAAGAACAGCGACAACGCCACCTCGCTGGCGCTGGCGCTGTCACAGCAAAAAGGCGATGCGGCGCTGATGTCACTGTTGATGGCGGCGCAGTTCGACACGGGCTACTACCGGCGAGTGCGCCTGGTTTCGGCTGATGGCAAGGTGGAGTTCAACCGTGAAGCGTCCTCGCAAGCGGCGCAGGCACCGTCGTGGTTCATCGCTGCGGTGCCTATCGTGTCGCAGCCCGGTGTCGCACAGGTCAGCGATGGCTGGCGTGCGCTCGGGCAGGTGCAGGTCGAAAGCCATGTGTCGTACGCCCACGATGCCCTGTGGTCGAGCAGCGTGCGTTCGGCGCTCGCGATGGCGCTGGTGGGTTTGCTGGCCGCCGTGCTGGGGATGTGGGTTGTGCGACGAATCAGCCGGCCTCTGGATGCGGCGGTGGCGCAGGCCCATGCGCTGGAGCAGGGTGAGTTCGTCACCGTGCCCGAACCCCGCATGCCCGAGGTACGCCGCCTCACGCGAGCGATGAACTCCCTGGTCGCGCGGCTGCGCTCGACTTCCGGTGCGCAGGCCGAGCAGCTGGCGGCCTTGCACCGGCAAGCCAATGCCGATGCACTGACTGGCCTGTCGAATCGCACCCATTTCCTCATCCAGCTCACCGCTGCCTTGCAGCGCGAAGACGGACCGGCAGACAGCGGATTGGTGCTTCTTCGCGTCATGGACCTGGGCACGCTGAATCGGCAGTTCGGCCACGCCGCCGCAGACCGCATCCTGGTCACGATCGCGCAGTCGTTGAAGCCGTACGCCGAGGGGGTCAAGGGATGCTTCCTGGGTCGGTTGAATGGATCCGATTTCGCGTTGTGTCTGCCCGCGCCTGGCGTGGCCCTGGAAACCGCGCAGGCGGTGGCTGAGGCATTGCGTCTGGTGCTGCCGACGCTCGGCAGCGGTGCCGCGGTGTGCATGGGGGCGGTAGAAATGCACCGTGACATGCTGCCCGGCCGGGTGATGAGTGCGGCCGACGAGGCACTGGCGCGCGCAGAGATGCGTGGCGCCTTCGCGGTCGAACTGGGAAACGAACCCCCGGGCGCAATCGCGGTCCTCGGCGAAGGTGCCTGGCGTCAGCGCATCGTGCAGGCGCTCGATCAGCAACGGGTGCGTCTGATGGAGTTCCCGGTGCTCAATGCACGTCGGCAACTGGTGCACCTGGAGTGTCCACTGCGGCTGCAGCTGGAGAGCGACGGCGTGTTCGAGCCGGCGGCGCGCTGGTTGCCGTTGGCCGCGCGCAGCCGACTCACAGTCGATATCGATGAACGTGCGTTGACGCTGGCCCTGCAGGCGGCCCACCACGATGGTCAGGCGAGATGCGTCAACCTGTCACCGGCTTCTCTCGCAGACAGTGGATTCGCTGCCCGTCTGCGTGCGCGACTGTGGACCGCCCCGCAGGCCGCGAAACTGATCTGGCTTGAAATCGATGAAAGCGCTGCGGTCGATCACTTCGATCTGCTGCGTGAACTGACGCGGCAGCTCAGGCCGACCGGTGTGCGCTTCGGCATCGAGCACGCTGGCGAGCGCCTGGGCCAGATTCCGCGGCTTTTCGAAGCAGGTCTCGATTACGTCAAGCTCGATGCCTCGGCGACCATCGGCGTGGGCCGCGATGACCACCGGGCGCTGTTCGTGCGTGGCACCGTCACCTTGCTGCACGGGATGTCGATCCAGGTGTACGCCGAGGGGGTCAGTGACTCCCGCGACGCCACGCGCCTGTGGGACTGCGGTATCGATGGCGCGACCGGACCCTGGATCAGCACATTGGACATTGCTGCCGGCTGAAGCAGAGGGTCTGCGGGACGCCTGCACGCAGGCGTCCCGACCTGCATAAATCAGTCGGTCACGAGTTTGCCGCGTTGCAGCAGGTCGTTGATGATCTGATGGTCGTTGCTGAAGCTCCCGACCAGGTTCAATCCGCTCAGCGTGATCACCTGATCGACTGCCGCCGGGTTGTAGGCGCCCGCCGTGAAGCCTCCGGTCGAACTGATCTCGACGACGGTGTTGCCGCCACTCACCGAAAAGTGCAGAAAGTCGGCCAGGTTGCCCTCGTGCGGCGTCACGGTCATTGCGTTGTTGATTGCGATGGTGCCGGGGAGTGCGGTGGAGTTGGCCGCATGCGACTCACCGACCAGCAGATCACGCAGGTCGAGCACGTCACCGGCGTGGTTGGTGTTGTCGAAATCGGTGATCACATCGTGCGCCGGCGTCGTCGTGGTGCCGCCGTCGCCCAGTGACCACCTGAACACGTCGTGCCCGGCGCCTCCGGTCAATTGATCGTCGCCCTTGCCGCCGACGATCAGGTCGGCGCCGCCACCACCGCTCAACGTGTCGTTGCCCAGCCCGCCGATCAGGTGATCGCGGCCGGCGCTGCCGGTCAGGTTGTCGTCCCCACCACCACCGTCGAGTACCGACCCCGTTCGGATGTTGTAGGTGCCAGGCGTGGCGCCGGCGACGATGTCCTGCAGATCCGTCAGGGCGGGTGCGTTGGAATCGCTGAACAGTGGAATCGATTGAGACCCGAGGACCTGATAACTGCTGTCCGGGCTTCCGCTCGGCTTGAATTCAATCTTCAACACGGCGTTGCCACCTTGTTCCCAATACAACAACTCCAGCGAAGTCAATCCGCCCTCGATCGGAACACCGGTGTAGACACGCGTTGTCGGCGATTGGATGTTGTCGAATATGGCGACGGTATTGTCATCGAGTCGCAAGCGGAAGCCGTCGTCCGCCCTGACGCGGATGTCGTACTGACCGGCAGCCAAATAGGCCTGACCGGTGAAACGTATCGCAGCGTCGCTGGTTTTTCCCAGACCGCTGGTCGGACCGGCCCCTGCCGTGTCGGCGCCATCGGAACTTCCCTGCTTGATCTGCAGGGTGCTGACGTCGCCTTGAGATGAACTGTTCAGCAGGCGGAAGAGCTGGCTGTTGTCGTTGGTCAGGCCGGCAGTCGATCCTCCAGCGGCAATGTTGGGGTTGGTTCCCACGCTGCCGCTGACAGCCAGAACCGTTCCATAGTCGATGGATCTGGCGGTGAAGCGGGCATCCGGTACGTTCTCTGCCGCTGCCGTCGTGCTGTCGACGATCGCGCTGCCGTTGCGCCCGTCGATGATCGAACGCATGTCGGACACGTGATCGAGGTTGCCCAACGTGCCATCGTCGCTGTGCCGTCGGCTTGTGTCGGCACCGGTCGGGTTGAAATCGTTGTAGCCGTAGTACTCGGCGTTCAGCCCAAGCGGGTTGGCCAGCGGGACGATCGTGGGTGGCCCGGCCGTCACCGTGTCGGCTTCGCCTGCCACGTGCAGTGTCAGCGTTGCGGTTGCGAGCCCTCCATGGCCATCGGCCACTTCGTAGGTGAAGACATCGTCCGCCTGTGTGCCAGTGGCGATCGAACCCGCCCGATTGGCAACGTAGTCGTAGCTGCCATCGCTGCGCAGCAGCAAGTCGCCATAGATTCCGGCGACCGTGACGCCGATGGGCGAGACAGCGGTGCTCGGTGCTCCTGTGCCGGCAGCGACTTGGGTCACAGTTAGCGCGTCACCCTCCGGATCGGAATCACGTCCGGCGTCGACCGAAGCCGACAGGATGATGCCCTCCTCGGCACTGACCGTTCGGGTCTGCGACGCCTGAACATCACGTTCGTCATTCTGGGCCAGCGGCGGATCGTTGACGGGCAGGACATCGAGTTCGAAGGTGGCGGGAGCCGAGGACAGGTTGTCGTTGTCGGTGACCGTGAAGACCACGTCGGCGGAGCCGTTGAAGTCGTGATCTGGCTTGAACACCAGCTGAGCGGCATCGGCAGGAGACAACGGCGTGCCCGCAACGACCGGCGTAACGCCATCTTGCAGGAACAGCGTGCCGTGGCTTGGCAGCGTCGTGACGGTTACCGACTGGACGGTGCCGTCGGAGTCGCTTCCGGTGAGCGAGACGGCCAGCAGCGTGTCCTCGTCACCGGAGGCCGAGCCCGGCGTGGCCAGGGGAGGTGCCGAGACAGTGATGTTGACGGTGGCGGTGTCGGTACCGCCATGGCCATCGGAGATGGTGTACGTGAAAGAGGCCGGGCCGGTGTAGCCGGCGGTGGGTGTGAACACCACATTGCCGGCGACGATGGCGACCGAGCCATTG
>JAURWR010000007.1 GCA_030654805.1 Burkholderiaceae bacterium | reverse complement strand
TGGTCGGCACCGGCTACGAGTTCGGCCACAACGACGACTACCAGCGCACCACGCACTACGTCAAGGACGGCACGCTGATCTATGACGACGTGACGGGTTTCGAGTTCGAGAAGTTCGTCGAGAAGGTCCAGCCGGATCTGGTCGGCTCGGGCATCAAGGAAAAGTACGTGTTCCAGAAGATGGGCGTGCCGTTCCGTCAGATGCACAGCTGGGACTACTCCGGCCCGTACCACGGCTACGACGGCTTCGCGATCTTCGCGCGCGACATGGACATGGCGATCTCCAGCCCCGTCTGGGCGCTGACGAAGGCGCCGTGGAAGAAGGCCGCTTGATTCACCTCGGCTGATCGGAGATGCGGGCTCGCCTGCATCTCCGGGCGAGCCACCCATTCCCACTTTCGGCGTCATCGCCAGGAGTTCACCATGCCCCAAAACGCAGACAAGGTCATCGACCACGAGATGCTGTTCCGCGAGCCGGAATACCAGGACATCTTTGCCCGCAAGAAAAACGAGTTCGAGTTCAACCATTCCGACGACAAGATCGCCGAGATCCGGGACTGGACCAAGACCAAGGAATACAAGGACAAGAACTTCGCCCGCGAAGCCTTGACCGTGAATCCGGCCAAGGCCTGCCAGCCGCTGGGCGCCGTCTACGTGGCCAACGGATTCCACAAGACGATGAGCTTCGTGCACGGCTCGCAGGGCTGCGTGGCGTACTACCGCTCGCACTTCTCGCGCCACTTCAAGGAGCCGACGTCGTGCGTGTCCTCGTCGATGACCGAAGACGCGGCGGTGTTCGGCGGCCTGAACAACATGATCGACGGCCTGGCCAACACCCTCAACCTCTACAAGCCCGAGATGATCGCGGTGTCGACCACCTGCATGGCCGAAGTCATCGGCGATGACCTGAACGCCTTCATCAAGACCTCGAAGGAAAAGGGCAGTGTGCCGGCCGACTTCGACGTTCCGTTCGCGCACACACCGGCCTTTGTCGGCAGCCACGTGACCGGCTATGACAACGCGCTGCTCGGCATCCTGCAACACTTCTGGGACGGCAAGGCGGGCACCGTGCCGGCACTCGATCGCGTGCCCGACGAGAGCATCAACTTCATCGGTGGCTTCGACGGTTTCGTCGTCGGCAACATGAAGGAAATCAAGCGCATATTCGACCTGTTCGGCTGCGACTACAACGTGCTGTGCGACCCGTCGGAAACCTGGAACACGCCGACCGATGGCGAGTTCCGCATGTACGAAGGCGGCACCACCAAGGAAACCGTCATCCGCGCGCTGAACGCCAAGGCGACGATCGTGTTCCAGGAGTACAGCTGCGAGAAGACCATCAAGTACCTGAAGGAAAAAGGTCACGACGTGGTGGTGCTCAACAGCCCCATCGGCGTGGCCGGCACCGACGCGTTCGTGATGGCGCTGTCACGGCTGACCGGCAAGGACGTTCCCGCGCAGCTGGAGAAGGAACGCGGCCAGCTCGTCGATGCGATGGCCGACAGCCAGGCCCACCTGCACGGCAAGCGCTACGCGCTGTACGGTGACCCGGACATGATGCTGGGCCTCACGCAGTTCCTGCTCGAACTCGGCGCCGAACCGGCGCATGTGCTGGCCACCAACGGCAACGACGGCTGGGCCAAGAAGGTGCAAGCGCTGTTCGACGCATCGCCTTACGGCAAGGGCTGTCAGGTCTATCCGAAGCGCGACCTCTGGCACATGCGTTCGCTGCTGCACACCGAGCCGGTGGATTTCCTGATCGGCAACACCTACGGCAAGTACCTGGAGCGCGACACCGGCATCCCGCTGATCCGCATGGTGTTCCCGATCTTCGATCGCCACCACTACCACCGGTATCCGATCTGGGGCTACGACGGCGCGCTGCGCACGCTGATCATGTTCCTGGACGAGTTCTTCGAAACACTGGATGCCAACACCATCATCCCTGGCAAGACAGACTACAGCTACGACATCATTCGCTGACGACGTTGACTCCGTCCACGGGGCGGGTTTCTGCCCCGTGGCGAGATTCGCCGCGGGGCATTTTTTGTTTTCCCATTTCACCGCGAGGTTCGTCCCATGACTGCTCCCGAACCGGTCTACGTCAAGCACCTCTCTGACGATCGCGTGGTCGAGGTCATCGGCAGGCATGTCTGCATCGAAGGCCAGCCGGAGGCGGATCACCTGGTGGTCATCGACGAACACCCGAATCGCCAGGCCATCCTGCGCGCTGTTCCGGGAGCCACCCATGTGGCGGGGCGCGTGCCGCTGACCATGCCGCAGGCATCGACCGCGCAGGCGGCGCTGCGGCGAGCCCATGACACCTTTGACGGGAGCGCGCATGCCGTGAATGAACGCCTGCGCAACGCCGTCTGGCAG
Organism: Burkholderiaceae bacterium; assembly: GCA_030654805.1. Lineage (GTDB taxonomy): Bacteria > Pseudomonadota > Gammaproteobacteria > Burkholderiales > Burkholderiaceae_C > PBB1. The sequence continues at coordinate 32,941 of JAURWR010000007.1, read as the reverse complement.
AAGGTGTTCGCCGAAGGCGCCGAGTAGACCCCCGCAACCTTCAAGGAGTTCGAGATGACCACCCGATGTGACGGTGTACGCACCGGCTTTTCCCTGCGCTGCAATGCATCGCTCTACCGCTGCACGCATTGCGGCGCCACCGGCTGCACCCAGAACAAGCCTGCCATCTGCAGCAACCAGACGTTCGACGTGAGCGAGAAATGCACCCAGTGCGGCACCGTGGGTCAGCGCGAGCTGATCGCGCCCGACAAGGTGGGCTTCTTCAGCACGCTGATGCACGACGCGCAGTGAATCCGCACAGGGGAACGCCATGATCTACGTCGTCGAGGCGCCCCCGCAGGGCGAGGCGCGCGCCTGGTTCGCCTTCGACGAAGACGATCTGCTGCGCAAGGTCGCGGCAGGCGATCCGCGTGCCGAGCATGAAATCTGGGACCGTGCCAGCGTGCGCGAGTTGCTGGAGATGTTCGACGAGCGGCCCGACAGCGCGGGCCTGGACGAGCGTTTTCCGGGCCTCCATCGGCTCGGCCTCGATTGCGGCTGGGAGACCCCGCTGTTCCGCGCCGACTACCTCCAGGAGCCCGGCCTGTATGCCCCCCAACCCACGCGATTGATCGATGCCTGCCGCGCGGCCCTGCGCTTCAGGGGGGGCGAGTGGCGCTTCTACGAGGGCGAACAGCACGCGCTGATCGCCGTCGACAAGCCCGACGAGTTGTACGACCGGCCGGGAGGCTGGCGCGCGCGCTGGGCCTTGCGCCAGCAGCTCATCGCGGTCGAGGCGCTCGCCGATGATCTCTGAGGCAGCAGGACGGCTGGTCGACATCGGCGTCCCGATCGACGCCAGCGATTTCGAGCTCTTCCAGGTCGCGTCGCAGTTCGTGCAAGACCGCGCCGTGCTCGACACTCGATGGAAGCAGCTGCAGACACAGGTGCACCCCGACCGCTTCGTGTCAGACGGTGCGGTTGCGCAGCGGGTGGCGATGCAATGGACCTTGCGCGTCAACGAGGCCTATCAGCGACTTAAGTTGCCGCTGGCGCGTGCCGTTTACTTGTGCGAACTGAACGGCCAGCCGATCGGGGCCGAGAGCAACACCGCGATGCCCGTCGACTTCCTGTTACAGCAGATGGCGTGGCGCGAGGCACTGGACGAAGCACGGAGCCTGGGCGCCGTCGAGGCGCTGGGGGACGCCGTCGCCGCACGCCAGCGGTCTTTGCTGGACGAACTGTCCATCGTGATGGACGAGCGGCGCGACTGGCCTGCGGCAGCCCTGCAGATCCGGGCCCTGATGTTCGTGACGCGCTTTGCCGAAGATGTGGAGCGTCGCGCCGAGGCGCTCGGGGGCTGATCTGCGAGGGTGACGCGTATCAGCCGTTCGTGATCCGGCTGACCAGCGCCTTGGCGAAGGCCTGTGTGGTGGCGCTGCCGCCCAGATCACCGGTGCGCACCTTGTCGATGTTCAGGGTGGCGTCGATGGCGCGGCGCAGGCGCGTGGCCAGATCGATCAACTTGACGTGATCGAGCATCATCGCCGCCGCCAGCAGCAGGGCCGTCGGGTTGGCCTTGTTCTGACCGGCGATGTCCGGTGCCGAGCCGTGCACGGCCTCGAAGATCGCGGCATTGGCACCGATGTTGGCACCCGGCGCCATGCCCAATCCGCCGACCAGGCCGGCGACGAGGTCGGACAGGATGTCGCCGAACAGGTTGGTCGTCACCAGCATGTCGAATTGCCAGGGATTGAGCACCAGCTTCATCGCGCAGGCGTCGATGATGACCGTGTCGAGCTGGAACCGTCCCTTGTACTTGCGTTCGTACAGATCGAGACCCGTCTCCAGGAAGATGCCGGTCAGCGCCTTCATGATGTTGGCCTTGTGCACGATCGTGACCTTCTTGCGGCCGGTCGCCACCGCGTGCTCGAAGGCGAACTCCAGCAGCCGCCGGCTGCCGGCGCGCGTGTTGATGCCGGTGGCCATCGCCACGGCGTGCGGATCGTCGTCGATCTGGACGAAGTGCTCATGGCCGATGTACAGGCCTTCGAGGTTCTCGCGCACGACCACGAGGTCGATCTTGTCGAAGCGACCTCCGGGAATGATGGTGAGCGCGGGGCGCAGGTTGGCGTAGAGCTTGAACTCCTCGCGCAGACGAACGTTCGATGAGCGATAGCCGCCGCTCGAGGGTGTTTCCAGCGGTCCCTTGAGCGCCAGCCGCGTGCGGCGGATGCTGTCGAGTGTGGCTTGCGGCAGCGGATCACCGACGGTCTTCACGCCTTCGAGACCGGCGATCTGCCGATCCCAGACGAAGGGCGCTTTGAGGGCATCGAGTGCCGCGAGCGTTGCATCGACGATCTCGGGGCCGATGCCGTCGCCGGGAATGAGGGTGGCAGGAATCTCAGTGGTCATGGGGTTCGACTCGAAGAATCAAGGCACAGCGCCTGCACGGTCGATTGTGAGGCGTGTGTCGTCGCCAATTCCATTCGGCACCCACTCGGTCGTGACTCGGGGCGGTCGGGCGGGCCGGCAGAAGCAGACGCTGCGGAGACCACCTGCCCCGGTTGGCTGAGTCCGGTCGAAGGGTCACGTTCCTGAGATGGATTGACCGGGAACAATACCGGGTCGCAGATACTTGCGCAGCATCGCAGCATCGCAGCATCGCAGCATGGAGGATGCTGTGGGGGGGGTACGTTTGACGTCCCGCAGGCCGGGGTTGTCGGCGGGCGTTCTCGCACCTTGTAACTTGTGCAGGGCTGTTCGGAAGGGCTGGATGTGACCATGAACGAGTCGGTCGGACCGGGAGAAGCAACTGCCGATCTGCGCAGACGCGCTGAAGCATTGCTCGACGAGACTGTGGGCCAACTGCCCGAGTCCGCCGAGGAACTCCAGCGCGTGCTGCATGAACTTCGGGTTTATCAGATCGAGCTGGAGATGCAGAACGACGACCTCCGGCGAGCGCAGGTCGAACTGGAAGCCTCCAGATCGCGGTGGTTCGAACTCTACGAGTCGGCGCCGGTCGGCTACCTGACGGTCGACGATGCGGGCGTGATCGTCGAATCGAACCTCTGCGTGGCGACCCTGCTGGGTCGTCCGCGTTGCGAGGTGCTCACGCAGCCGATCACGAAGTTCATCTTCAGCGAGGATCAGGACATCTGTTACCGGCTGCGCCAGAAGCTGCTGTCGACGGATGAACGGCAATCCTGCGAACTGCGCTTGGTCGGGGTCGACCACAGCCCGCTCTGGGTGCAATTGACTGCGTCGTCCGTCAGGGACCCGCAGGGCCTGCCAGTCCTGCGAATCGTGCTGATCGACATTTCGACACGCAAGCAGAGCGAGGCGAGCCTGCAGGCCCAGCGGGTCGCCGAGGAAGCCAGTCGAGCGAAGGGCGCTTTCCTGGCGAACATGAGCCACGAGTTGCGCACCCCCCTGAACGCCATCATCGGGTTCGCGCACCTGCTCAAGCGCTCCGAGCTGACTCCCCGGCAGGTCGAGCAGCTCGACAGGATCATCGGGGCCGGCCAGCACCTCGTCGAAGTCACCAACTCGGTCCTCTGTCTCTCTCGCATCGAAGCGGGAAAGCTCGCTGCTGTCGACGCCGAAGCGGACCTTTCGCGCGTCGTCGCCACCGTGGTGACGATGCTGTCGGAACAGGCGGAGTCCAAATGCCTGCAACTGGTGGCCGATCCAGTCGCCGTGACTGCACCCCTGCGCGGTGACCCGACGCTGCTTCAGCAGGCGCTGGTGAACCTGGCATCGAATGCCGTCAAGTTCACGCCCTCTGGGAGGGTCGTGCTCAGAGTCGCCATCGAAAGCGAAACCGCAGACCAGGCGCTCGTGCGCTTCGAGGTCGAAGACACGGGGATCGGTATCGATGCGCAGACCCTGCCGCGGTTGTTTTCTGCTTTCGAGCAGGCCGACAACTCCAGCACACGCACGTACGGCGGAACCGGGCTCGGCCTGGCCATCACACGGCGGCTCGCTCGTCTGATGGGGGGAGACGCCGGCGCCACGAGCGTGCCCGGAAAGGGCAGCACCTTCTGGTTCACCGCGAGTCTGCGAAAGGCCAGAGGCCAGGTTCTGCCAGCTTCAACGCGTCCACCCGATTCGGCCGAAGGCCTGCTGGTGCAGCGCTTTGCCGGGGCGAAAGTCCTGCTGGCCGAAGACGAACCGCTGAACCGCGAGGTCATCGTCGCGTTGCTGTCCGCGCTGGACGTGGACGTCGCCACCGATGGTGTCGAGGCGTTCAACCGCGCGTCGCTCAACCGCTACGAGTTGATCATCATGGACGTCCACATGCCGCGCATGGACGGACTGGAAGCGGTCAGACGCATTCGCCAGCTTCCTGGCTACGTCGGAGTTCCGATCATCGCCCTGACGGCCAGCGGATTCGAAGAAGATCGTGAGCGGTGCCTGCAGGCGGGGATGGACGCGTTTCTGGCGAAGCCGGTCGATTCCGAGAGCCTCTTCGCAACCGTTTTCAAATGGTTGTCGCTAGGTCATCGAGCCTAGGCTGGGGGGGCGGCCAACACAGTCACCGACGCGTGGCGATGGGCGTGTCGATGCGGTCGACGGTGTGGTGCTGCACGCCGATGCGGGTTGGTCGCAGGCTCCGCGCCGATCCTGCACGGCGATAATCGGTGCACGCCACACGCCCTCGAAATGCAGCTTGCCCGAGGGCCTGCCCGGGCGGTCGAGGCGGCGTCGAAAGCCACCCAGGCCGCCGCTGCGAGAGGACACCCATTTGACGACCGAAGACATCGCCGCCGAGCCTGCCGGCCGCCCGAAGACGCACGCTGAAAGCCCTGCATCCGGCGCAGGGACCGATGGCAGGCGCACCCCGCTGGTCGTCGCGCTGGGAGCTTCTGCCGGCGGGCTGGAAGCGTTCGATCTGTTCTTCAGGAACGTGCCCGTCGACTGCGGCATGGGCTTCGTCCTGATCCAGCATCTCGACCCGACTCATGCCAGCATGCTGAGCGAGATCCTGCAGCGAATCACGGCGCTGCCGGTGGTCGAGGCGGAGGACGGGATGGCTGTCGAACCCAACCGCGTCCATGTGATTCCGCCGAACCGGGACATGGTCATCGACCAGGGCAAGCTGCTGCTCCACCTGCCGACCGAGCCGCGCGGCCAGCGCATGCCGATCGACGCGTTCCTGCGCTCGCTGGCCGAGGACCAGGGTGACCACGCGGCCGCCATCATCCTGTCGGGCACCGGCACCGACGGCACGCTCGGCCTGCGAGCCGTTTTCGGGGCTGGTGGCCTGTGTCTGGTTCAGGACCCGGAGACGGCCAAATACTCCGGCATGCCCAGCAGCGCCGTGCATTCCGGCTACGTCAACCAGGTGCTGGCGGTCGAGAAGATGCCGCAGGTGCTGCAAACCCAGATGCGCCCGCTGTCGATCCGCCAGGCCGCGCTCGAACAGAAGCCCGACGCCGCAGCATCCGTCGGGATCGCCCACATCATCAACCTGCTGCGCACGGCCACCGGCCACGATTTTTCCCAGTACAAGAAGAGCACGATCGGGCGCCGCATCGAGCGGCGCATGTCGCAGCACCTGATCGAGGACGCCGACGTCTATGTGCGCTACCTCAAGGACCATCCGTCCGAGCTGAAAGTCCTGTTCCGCGAGTTGCTGATCAACGTCACCAGCTTCTTTCGCGATGCGGAGGCCTTCGAGGTGCTGAAGGCCGACATCCTGCCGGCGCTGCTGGCCGGCAAGCCCCCGGCATACACGCTGCGTGTCTGGGTGGCGGGCTGCGCGTCGGGTGAGGAGGCGTACTCGATCGCGATGATCCTGCGCGAAATCATCGACAGCACGCACCCCGAGCTGAAGGTGCAGCTCTACAGCACCGATCTCGACGACGAGGCGATCGCTGCGGCGCGGGCCGGCCTCTACCCGCTGAACATCGCCCAGGATGTGTCGGTCGAGCGGCTGCGGCGCTTCTTCATCCAGGAAGAAGCGGGCTACCGCGTGAAGAAGGAAATCCGCGAGATGGTGGTGTTCGCGATCCAGAGCGTCGTCAAGGACCCCCCGTTCACGCGGCTGGACCTGCTGTCGTGCCGCAACCTGATGATCTATCTGGAGCCGGAACTGCAGAAGCGCCTGATCCCGACCCTGCATTACGCGCTGAAGCCGGGTGGGGTGTTGTTCCTGTCGCCCTCGGAGAGCATCGGCAGCCACACCGAGCTGTTCGAGCCGATCCACCGCAAATGGAAGTACTACCGGGCGAAGCCCACCATCGCATCGACACGGGCCGTGCTCACCAGCGGACTGTCGTGGACCGTCGGCAAGGGCACGGCGGAATCCCAGGAGCAGACATTGAAGCTGAAGGAATTTGATGTGGGCGAGATGGCCCGGCGCACGCTGCTGCAATCGTTCACGCCGGCCGCCGTCGTCACCGATCTGCAGGGCAACGTGCTCTACGTCCACGGGGAGACGGGCAAGTTCCTGCGGCCGGCACCCGGTGCGCCGACCCACAACGTGCTCGAAATGGCCCGTGAAGGCCTCCAGATCGAGTTGCGCGATGCGCTGCGCCGCGCGGCTGTCGAGTCGCTGCCGACGATCAACGAGGCGGTCAGCGTCAAGAGCGATGGGAAGTTGCTGCCGGTCAGCCTGAGCGTGCGCCTGCTGCCCGAGGCCGGTCTGCACTCCAACGTCCTGCTGGTGAGCTTCCAGGAACGTCCCGCAGGCAGTGCGACGGCAACCGAACCGAAGCCACGCGGTCGTACCTCGGTCAGCGGTCGACGCATCGCGGAACTCGAGCGCGAGCTCGACTACGCCAAGGAAAGCATGAAGGCGATGCTGGAGGAGCAGCAGGCCTCCAACGAGGAGCTGAAGTCCATCAACGAGGAGTTGCAGTCGACCAACGAGGAGCTGCAGTCGACCAACGAGGAGCTCGAGACCTCGAAGGAGGAGCTGCAGTCCGTCAACGAGGAACTGGTGACGGTCAACTCCGAGTTGCACACCAAGATCGAGCAGATGGACGGCATGCAGGACGACATGAAGAACCTGCTCGACAACATCCGTGTCGGGACGATCTTCCTCGACCGCAAGCTGCTGATCCGCCGCTTCACGCAAGAGGCCACCAAGGTCTACCGACTGCTGAACTCTGACCTCGGCCGGCCACTGGCCGACATCCGCAGCGAATTCACCGGCGGTGATCCGATCGTCGATGCGCAGTCGGTGCTCGACTCGCTGGTGCCGGTCGAGCGCGAACTCGGTACGCCCGATGGCCGCTGGTATCTGTCCCGCGTCCAGCCCTACCGCACGCTGGACAACGTCATCGACGGCGTGGTCTTGACGTTCACCGACGTGACCGAACGCCTGCACACGATTGCGATGCGCCAGGCGCGCGACCTGGCCCAGGCCGTCGTCGACACCGTGCCCGAGCCCCTGGTCGTGCTCGACAGCCGGCTGCTGGTCATGTCGGCCAATCGGGCATTCTTCGATGGATTCGGCAGGATGAGCGATGCCACGGTGGGGCAGCCATTCTTCGACATCGGGGAGCGGCAGTGGGACATCCCTGCGCTGCGCGAACTGCTCGAAGCCGTGCTGCCGCGCGAGAACGGCTTCGAGCGACGCATGCTCGAGCACGAGTTCGCCGGTCTCGGGTTGCGCCGCCTTCGGGTCAGCGCGCGGCGCATCGTGATGCCGGCCGGCAGCGGCGAACTGGTGCTTCTGGTGATCGAGATCGTTGATTCTTCCGGGGCCTGACTCCCAGACGGTTTGCTGGAGAGGCGGCTCACCGCCTGATGTCAGAGCCGTTCCAGTTCTGGCGATGCCAATGCGAAAGGCGGCTCGGATCGATGCAGGGAAGTCGATCGGTCAATGACGTTCATGGTTGAACTGCGAGCTTGCAATCGACGCTGTAGACGCCCGGCTCTGCCCAGGCCGCCGCGATCACCTCCGAGCGCTCGGACCAGGAGCCGACATGGCCCTGCAGAAGGACCTGACCGCCGTCTGCGGTCACCTTGATGTGCTTCGCCTCCTCGGCGGCATGTCGGGTGAGCGCTTCGTGAATCCTGCTGGAAATGTCTGCCGCAGCGGTTCGCGCCTTCAATGTGATGGCGTTCGAGACTCCGACCACACCGCTCATCATCCGCACGGCTTTCTCGGCGCTCTGGCGCTGGAAGCTCCACTCGACCTCTCCGGTGAGGGTGACCCAGCCTTTCTCCACCTTCAACTGGATGTGCTCATACGGGATGAGGGTGTTCCACCGAAGCATGGATTCGGCCGCCACAGCGATGTCCGAATCGCTGCGCACATGGCTGGGATCAAGCTTCACGTCGAGTTCGATGGCCAACCCCCGCACGCCCTCCACACGTCGAACGGCACGTTCGATCGCGGACTTCTCAGCATAGGTCTCGATGTGCCCGAACAGGGTCACGATCCCCTCGCTGACCGCCACGCCCACATGGGCAGCATGGATCGAGGGATCCCATTCCAACTCGGCGCTGACATCCCGCTTCAACTGTGTGTCTGTCTTCATGGCATTCCTTCGATGGGCCGGCTTTCGCAGAACGGGTTCAATGCTGCTTGCCCGGCGGGCATGAACGGTTGAGCGTGCTCATTGCGCTCCTTCGAACGACTGGCGAAGCTGCAGTCGTCCGGGCGTGGCCGGACGGGTCACTCAAGACACAGGAGACCGCAGCATGAGCATCACCGGTGGACGCATGCGCGCCGCAGGCGCGGTTGCGGTCCTGGCCGATTCGGCGGGCCTGGAGTCGGCACTTGCGACAGCAGCCAAATAGCGGGGTCGGGACTGTTGGTGCAGATCGGCAGCTCAGCGCGCGGTGGGAACATTTCGAGCATCAGTCGGACATTGGCGTGCGCGGCATCGGTCCCGACAAGGAGGCGGCTTTCGAACAGGCGGCGATGGCACTGACGGCCGTTGTCACATCGCCGGATGGTGTCGCCTCGTCCAGCCGCATCGAGCTGGCCTGCGAAGCGACGGATGATGAAGCTCTGCTCGTCGCCTGGCTCAATGCGTTGGTCTACGAGATGTCCGTTCGCCGCATGCTGTTCAGCCATTTCCGCGTGAGGATCGATTCCGGTCGCCTGCGTGCCATCGCCTGGGGCGAGCCGATCTCGGTGCAGCGCCACCAGCCGACCGTGGAGGTCAAGGGCGCGACGTACACGGCGTTGCGCGTGGCCCGCTCCGAGGGCGGTGGCTGGCTCGCACAGACCGTGGTCGACGTGTGATGGACCGTCAGTCGCTGGTCGAGCGCGGCCCCTGCCACTGGGAGCTGCCTGCCACCGGCGCAATGAAGGTGCCCGTCGTCATCTACGCCAGCGAGACGCTGCTGCGCGCGATGGATGACAAGGCACTGGAACAGGCGATCAACGTCGCCTGCCTGCCGGGCATCGTGCGTGCGTCCTATGCGATGCCCGATGCGCACTGGGGCTACGGATTTCCGATCGGTGGCGTGGCGGCCTTCGACGCCGATGCCGGCGGCGTGGTGTCGGCGGGCGGGGTCGGTTTCGACGTCTCTTGCGGGGTGCGCTGCCTGCACACCGGGCTGCGCCGCGACGACGTGATGGCGGTTCAACAGCGCCTGGCCGATGCGCTGTTCGCGCACATCCCCGCCGGCCTCGGAAGCACCGGTGCGATCCGGTTGAACGCCACGCAGATGCACGACATGCTCACCGGCGGCGCGAAGTGGGCGGTGGCTCGCGGCTGGGGCAGCGAAGTCGACCTGGACCGGATCGAGGAGCAGGGTCAGATGCTGCACGCCAAACCAGGCTGCGTGTCCGAGCAGGCACGGCACCGCCAGCGCGACGAGATGGGCACGCTCGGCAGCGGCAACCACTACCTCGAGGTGCAGGAGGTGACGCAGGTCTTTGACTCGGCCGCCGCCGAAATCTTCGGCATCAGCACGGGCGACGTGATGGTGATGATCCATTGCGGATCGCGCGGTCTGGGGCACCAGATCGGCACCGAGTACCTGCAGCGCATGGTGGCCGAGGCACCCAGCCATGGCATCGTGCTGCCCGATCGGGAACTGGCCTGCGCACCCATCGCTTCGCCACTCGGTCAGGAGTACCTCGGCGCGATGCGTGCTGCCATCAACTGCGCGCTGGCCAACCGGCAGATCCTCACGGCGCTGGTGAGGCAGGTGTTCGCGAAGTTGATTCCTGCGGCCAGGATGCCACTGCTGTACGACGTGTCGCACAACACCTGCAAGGTCGAGGCGCATCGCGTCGACGGCCGCAGCCGCCCGCTGCACGTGCATCGCAAGGGGGCGACCCGCGCCTTCGGCCCGGGGCATCCCGACCTGCCTGCTGCACTGCGACCGGCAGGCCAGCCGGTGCTGATCGGCGGCTCGATGGGAACGGGCTCTTACGTGCTGGCGGGCAGCCCATCGGGCGAGGACCGGGCGTTCTCTTCGGCCTGTCACGGGGCCGGCCGTGCGATGAGTCGCCAGCAGGCGCTCAGGACCTGGCAGGGTCGTGCAGTTGTCGGTGAGTTGGCGCAGCGGGGCATCCTCGTTCGCAGCCCCTCGCCGCGCGGCGTCGCCGAAGAGGCTCCCGGGGCCTACAAGGACGTGTCGGCGGTCGTCGACGCGGCCGAGGCTGCCGGTCTGGCGCGCAAGGTGGCCCGCCTCGAGCCGCTGATCTGCGTCAAGGGATGAGCGCGGGGGGCGACGATGGAACGCAACGGAAAAGCTGTCCTGATGCTGGCCGGCGACGTGATGACGGGCCGCGGCGTTGACCAGGTGCTGATGCACCCCGGTGACCCGACGCTGCACGAATCCTATGTGCGCGACGCACGCGACTACGTCCGACTGGCCGAGGCCGCGAGCGGCCCGATTGAGGTGCCGGTGGCGGCCGACTACGTCTGGGGCGCGGCGCTGGCCGAGATGGAGCGCGTGGCGCCCGATCTGCGCATCGTGAACCTGGAGACCGCCGTCACCGGGACCGGCGAGCCCTGGCCGGGCAAGGGCATCCACTACCGCATGCACCCGGCCAACGTCGACTGCCTGCGTGCAGCGCACATCGACGCCTGTGCGCTCGCCAACAACCACGTGCTCGACTGGGGCGCTGCCGGCTTGCTGGAAACGCTGCAGACCCTGCACGATGCCGGGGTGCAAGTGGCCGGCGCCGGCATCGATGCCGATGCGGCCTGGGCGCCGGCGCGGCTGCCGTTGCCGACATCGCTGCCGCGCTGCGGCAAGTTGTTGCTGTTCTCGGTCGCCGTGTCGAGTTCCGGCGTTCCCGACAGCTGGGCGGCCGGCCAGCGGCGGCCCGGCGTCGCGCTGCTGCCCGACCTGTCGGCGTCCACCACGCGTGTGCTGGCCGAGGACATCGCTCGCCGACGCGGTGCCGGCGATCTGGTCGTTGTGTCGATCCACTGGGGCGGCAACTGGGGTCTGGCGGTGCCGCTCGCGCATCGGGATTTCGCGCACCGGTTGATCGATGCCGGTGCGGCCGACGTGGTGCACGGCCATTCGTCACACCATCCGTTGCCGGTGGAGGTGTACCAAGGCAGGTTGATCCTCTACGGCTGCGGCGACTTGATCAACGACTACGAGGGCATCGGTGCGCACCGTGATCTGCGCAGCGATATCGGCTGCCTGTACTTCGTCACGTTGCACGCCGGCAGTGGATGCCTCGACACGCTGGAAATCGTTCCGTTGCAGCTGAAGCGGCTTCGCCTCTCTCTCGCGGACGCAACTGCCCACGACTGGCTTCGCGAGGTGTTTCGAGACGGTTCGGCGGGGCTGGGTGAGCAACCGTCGCTAAGAGGCGAGGGACGCTGGATCCTGCGCACTGCGGTCGTGCACTGATTTCGTGTCGACGGCCACCCGCTATCCCGCGCAGGTCTTCAGGACCCGGTATGCGCGAGGAGATCCCGACAGGGACTCGGCCAGCAGGTAGTGCCGAACCGGCCAGCGCAATGGCTCGGCGGCCTGCGGTTGCGCAGGCCACGGCCCGGCATCCCGCCGCGCCAGCGTGATGTGAGGGCGGAACGGGCGATCGTCGGTGCGCAGCCCCAGCGCATCGAGAACCTTCCTCAGCGCTGCGTGCAGGTCCGTCAACGCCGGTGGCACGGCGTCGGGCCGCGCCACCACCAGCCCACCCGGCCAGCGTTCGCAGGCACCGATTCGCAACTCGAACGAGTCGAAAGGAACGCACAGCGCCGACTGCAATTCAGGCAGGCGGGAACGCTGCACGTCGCCGATGAAATGCAGGGTCAGGTGCAGCCGCTCTGCCGCTTCGGTGCGCATCGAATCCGGTCCGCACGTGGCGTCGTAGCGCGCGCACAGTGCCGCCGCCAATTCAGCCGGTGGCCACAGTGCAACGAACAGCCGCGCGATGTCCTCGGGCGGAACTCTGGTATCGATCAGGGGCATTCGGGACGCATCCGTGTCGGAAACAGGGAATGGCATGTTCGCAGGGAGCGCGGCTGGCCGATGGGCACCCGTCATGTCCGGATCGGCGGCGTCATTGAGTGTTGTCAATCCGGATGCCCTCCGAGTGATCACCATGACCCGCCATGCGCATGAAGAGGCCGGCTTTTTTTGACTCATTCCACGGTGAGGAAATCCAGATGAATCAACCCCTGAGTGCCGGAGATCTGTGCACCCGAACCGTCGTGGTCGCCGAGCGCAAGCTGGTGCTGAACGAAGCGGCCCGACTGATGCGCGAGCACCATGTCGGTTGCCTGGTGGTGGTGGACCAGACGCCGGACGGACGATTTCCCGTGGGGTTGCTGACCGACCGCGACATCGTCACCGCCGTCGTGGCGAAAGACATCGATGTGAGCACCTTGTGCGTGGAAGACGTGATGAGCAGCGGACCGGTCACGGCATGCGAAGCCGATTCGCTGCTCGACACGCTGGCCGCCATGCGACGCGCCGGCATCCGGCGTGTGCCGGTGACGGACGCACGCGGGGTCTTGCAGGGCTTGCTGGCACTGGACGACGTGATCGAGATCATCGGGGAACAGATCAGCCTGCTGGTGCGGGTCCTCGAGAGTTCATCGCGGCGCGAACTGCAGCGCCGGTCATGAGATTTCCCGATGGTCCAGGTTTCGGGGGGGCAATCGGTGCAAGCTGCACAGGCCTCGCGGCGGCATGAGTTGGTTGCGTTTCCTCAACTGCCACGTTGCCGATCTTGCTAGATTGACCTGCGTGTCCAGCGCCGATCTCGGAGGTGATTCATGAAAATCGATGCCCAGTTGAAGAAGGATGTGGAGGCCGAGCTGGAGTGGGAATCGTCCATCAACGCCAATGGTGTGGGGGTGGCGGTGAAGGACGGCGTGGTGACGCTCACCGGTCACCTGGGCAGCTTTGCCGAGAAGGTGGCGGTGGAGCGTGCAACCAAGCGCGTGGAGGGCGTGCGAGGGGTTGCGGTCGAGTTGGACGTCAGGATCGAGCCGCACCACCAGGTCAGTGACGCCGAGATTGCTGCTGCTATCCACACAGCCTTCAAGTGGCATGCCCTGATTCCCGAGGACCGCATCCATTTCACGGTGGAGAAAGGCTGGGTCACGCTGAGCGGGATGGTGGATTGGGATCACCAGAGGCACAACGCCGAGGCTGCGGTGCGCCCACTCACAGGCGTCGTCGGCGTCATCAACAAGATTTCCCTGCGGGAACGCGATGTGCCCGAGTACGTGGTGCATCGCATTCACGAGGCGCTTGCACGTTATGCCGACTACGAGGCGTCGCACATCGAGGTGCTGGTCGATGACGCAACGGCCACGCTGCGCGGAGCCGTCAACTCGTGGGCGGAGCGCGACATCGTGCAGAACGCAGCTTGGTCCACAGCCGGCATCCAGCGCGTGCGGAACGAGCTCAAGGTGTCGTCCTGACTGCGTTCCTTGCAGCATTGCAGGCATCGGCCGGGAACGTTGCGGTCTGGACTGGAAGCCGTGCGGTTTGAGTGTTGAGCGAACGCAAGCCCCTCGCCGCGGCAACGTGCTGCACCAGAAATCTGGTCGGTAAGAAAGCGAGCGGGTGCAGCATGGACAAGGCAGCAGGCATACAGGCACTTCCGGGGCTCTTCATGCAAGGAGGCACCGCGGTCTTCTTCGTTGTGACCACCTCGCCGGGAATTCCATTCCGTTCCGATGCTGCGCGAGAAGTGGCGCTGATGGGCCGGGTGATCTTCGACGTTCTGGCGAACAGGATCACCGTGGTCGTGCCAGGGGGCGCGCGCGCAACGGCCTATCTCCTGCGCGGTGATCCCGTAGCTTGCGCCAAGTCACTGCTGCGTGAGTTGTATCAGACGGGTCGCATCAGGCCGGTTGTGTGAATGCCCGTGGAGGAAGGGATTGATCTACACATGGGGCGCGTCGTTCATGTGTCTTGTCAGGCTGCCTGAAGAATCGTGGAACAACTTCAAAGCCCGAACGGATAGGTATCGGGCAGGCCCTCGATTTCTTCGGTCTGCAATGGTGTCACGGCGCGGGTCTCGTCAAACCAGATGTATTCGTCGAATTGCCTCGGCAGAACCGCCTCGAAATAGTGGCTCTGCCGTTCCGTTTCCGGACGGTAGATCACCCCGATGGCGCGTTCGAGTCGAGACACGTTCAAGCCGTCGATGAGCGCGGTCGGCGTGGGTTGTCGCAGCGGCAGGATGAACCGTGCGACGCCTGATTCGTGGCACAGCCTTTCGTAGCTGCCTGCCAGGGAAGGGCGCACGGCCTTGACTTCCATCGGCGCATCCCAGTGGGTGGCCGCCGCCACCGTGCCGCTGTGGGTACCGAAGCCGATCAGGTAGGCGGCGTTGCCGAATTCCTTTCGGCACAGGTGTCCGATGTTGAATTCGCCGCGCAATGACATCTCGGTCGCCGCCGAATCACCGATGTGCGAGTTGTGCGCCCACACGATGGCCTTGCTCTGCGGGCCGTGGAAGGCGAGCAGGTTCTTCAGTGTCTCGAACATGTGCGTGTCACGCAGGTTCCACGCGGCCCGCGAGCCGTAGTACATCTCGCGGTAGTAGCGCTCGGCGTTGGTGACGAGGCGTGCGTTCTGCACCGCATCGAGAAACCGCTCGCCATCGTGCTCGGCATACACGGGGCGCTTCTTCAGCAACTCGGTGAGCATCGACACCACCTCGCGCTCGCAGGTGCGGTATTGGTCGGTCAACGCGGCGTGGCCATAGGTCGCGGGATCGGACTGCCAGGGCGTCAGGCAGCCATAGCGCTGGCGTGCGACCTTCGCGGTGGGCGGGTCCATGTCGTCGAGGTAGCCCAGCACCGAGCGGATCGAGTTGTAGAGGCTGTACAGGTCCAGCCCGTGGAATGCCACCTTGCGGGTGGCCGTCTTGTTGTGCTGGTGCAGCCAGTCGACGAAGCCGCGCACCTCCTGGTTGCGCCACATCCAGACGGGAAATCGCGCGAACGCCGTCCACTCGGTGGCGCGATGCCGGGCCTCGCGGACGTAGTGGTCGATGCGTGCCGCATCCGGCCAATCGGCCTCGATTGCGATGAACGTGAAGTCCTTGCGCTCGATCAACTCGCGCGAGATGCGCTCGCGCATCCGATGGAACTCCGCTGTCCCGTGCGATGCCTCGCCCATCAGCACCACTCGGGCATCGCCGATGCGCGCCAACAGCGGTTCGAGGTTGGCGATGTTGGGCGTTGCGAACCGCTCGCCAGCGGCGGCGATGGCTGCCGCCAGCACTTCGTCGGAAAGCCGTCCATCGCATGCCGTGCCCGATGCGCCGCGGTTGGCGATTGGCGGGATGCGCGGCCTTGCACCCAGCGCCGGGTCGAAGCGCACGTCGGCGATGTCCTCGGTTCGAAACGCCACATCGGACAGTCGCGTCACGCGCACCAGTTCGAGCACGCCCGGATCGGCCCCCACCGGCATCACCAGGCGACCACCCACGGCGAGCTGCTGCTTCAGCATCTCCGGCACGTGAGAGCCACCCTGATGAACCAGGATGGCATCGAACGGAGCCTGCGATGGCCAGCCGGCGGCGGCCTCGGCATGAATCACATGCGCGTTGCCGCAGCCCAGGCCGGCCAGCGTCGTCGCCGCAGTGACGGCGAGTTGATCCACCGGTTCAATGGCAAAGACGCTCGCGGCGATCCGGGACAGCACGGCCATGGTGTAGCCGGCACCCGCTCCGATTTCCAGCACCTTGGAGTCGGCACTCAACCCGAGTGCCCCGGTCATCAGCCCGACGACACAGGGCTGTGGAACCGTCTGCCCCTGCGGTAGCGGCAGTGCGACATCCTCGTAGGCGAACTCGCGCAGTGGCTCCGGCACGAAGACCTCGCGGGGCACGCCGCGCATCGCATCAAGCACCGTCGGCGAGGACACGCCCCGCCCCGCGACCTGGGTGTCCACCATGGCCGCGCGCAAGCGGGCAAAGTCGATGTCGTCCATCGGTCGTGAACTCCGGATGTCCCTGGCAAGCCGGCTGTCGCTGGCGATGGATGCGGCCGTCAGACCGCATCGTCTGGCGAACCGGCCGGTACTCAGGAAATGCTCAGCCGTTTGGCCGACGACGACGTGCTCTTGGGCAGCGTGAGTTGCAGAACGCCGTTCTCGTACCTGGCCGTGGCCCTGCCTTCATCGACGGGACAGTCCAGCCAGAGCGTGCGGCTGCTGCGACCTTGATAGCGCTCGGACCGCATAACGCGACCGCCCTGCTTGTCCTCGGTCTCCTTCTTGACCTCGGCGTTGATGGTCACCTGGTTACCGTCGACACGGACCTCGATGTCTTCCTTGCGAACCCCGGGCACCTCGGCCTTCAGGATGTAGTTGCCGTCGCTCTCATTCAGATCCACGCTGATGCGTGGCGTCCGATCGAGCGTGTCGATCCGCCACGGACGCAGTAATCCGCGGTACATGTCTTCCATCGGATCAAGGGCAAGCAGGTCGTTCACACGCAATTCGTTCATGAGACTCTCCTTGGGTTGACTGGTCGAAGGCGGCGCACGCGCCGCGCGCTTCGTATTTCAGTCTCGACCGATTCCCGTGACTGCGGATTGAGCCTGAGCAACGTCCGCGCTGAAGACGGCGCCAGTTCATGCGCGAGACTTCTGGTACGTCCCAACCAGTTCGGCCTGCGCCAGCACATGGCCATTCATCGCGTGCTCGACGATCGATTTCGTCGGCCGGATCAATGCGGTCAACCACGTGTCGAGGGCATACAGCTTGAAGAAATAGCGATGCCGACCGACCGGCGGGCAAGGGCCGCCGTAGCCGAGGCGATGCCAGTCGTTCAGTCCGCTGCGCGCGCCCGCGGGCAGTGGGCGTCCTCCCTGCGGCAGCGAGTCGGTGTCCGGCGCGATGTCGATCACGATCCAGTGCACCCAGGTGTGCGTCGGTGCCGCGGGATCCGGGGCGTCCGGATCATCGACGATCAGCACCAGGCTCCGGGTCGCTGCCGGGACCCCGGTCCAGCTCAGCGGCGGGGCGACATCCTCGCCCTCGCAGGTGTGACGTCGCGGAATCTTTCCCAGCGGGGCGAAGGCGCTCGAGGTCAGTTGCATGGTGATACACCCGAAGTTCCAGATCGTTCGCCGCGGCGCTGCTCCATGCGCGGTCAGCCCAGATCGACCGGGACGTACAGCCGCTCTCCGCCGCGGTCGATCAGCAGGGCCACACTCTTCGGCTTCCTGGCGATCAGGCCGCGAAGCTGCTCCGGCGAGTTCACCCGAACACCGTTGACGGCCAGCAGCACGTCGCCGGGTTGCACGCCGGCGCGCTCTGTCGGTCCAGCCACGCCTTCGATGAACAGACCGCTGTCCAGTCCCGACTCTGCCCGTTCGTCACTGGTCAACGGCCGCACGCGCAGTCCGAGCTGGCCGGGCTGTGGCTCGGGAGCGGGCCGCGTCGTCGATGGGGCCTCGTCCTCGGCCTGCCCCAGCTTTGCCTTGATCTCGATCGACCCCTTGTCGCGCCAGACCCTGAGATTCACGACGTCGCCCGGGCGCAGCCCGGCCGCTGCGGCGGCGCTTCCAGGCATGACACTCGCGATCAGCGCGCCGCCGGGCCGGTTCAGTCCGAACGCATCGGCGAGGGCCTGATTCAGATCCTGCACGGTGACGCCCAGGCGGGCGTGCGATGCCCGGCCCTTCGCGAGGATCTGATCCTTGACCTTCAACGCCACGTTGATCGGGATGGCGAAAGACAGGCCCTGGAAGCCGCCCGAGCGTGAATAGATCTGGGCGTTGATGCCGACCACCGCACCGCTGCCATCGAACAGCGGTCCGCCGGAATTACCGGGATTCACCGCCGCATCGGTCTGGATGAACGGCACTGCGGAATCGCCGGGCAGCGACCGGCCCTTGGCGCTGACGATGCCCTGCGTGGCCGTCTGGTCGAAACCGAACGGCGAGCCGATGGCCAGCACCGGATCACCCACTTCCAGCTGCTGCACGTTTCCCAGTCGAACGACCGGCAGGTTCGTCTCGTCGATGCGCAGCACCGCCACATCGGTGGTGCCATCGGCGCCCAGCACCTTGGCCTTGAACTCGCGCCGATCGCTCAGCTTGACCGTGACCTCCTTCGCATCGCGCACCACATGCGCATTGGTCAGGATCAGCCCATCGCTGCTGATGATGAAGCCGGAGCCCTGCCCCTTGAAGGGCACGTCACCCTGAGGAAATCGTCCGGGAAATCCGGGCAGGCCGCGGAAGAACTGAAAGAAGGGGTCGTCATCTAATCCCGGCGGCAACTCGTCCCGGCTGGCACGGTGCCGCCCCGCCACGGTGACGCCCACCACGGCCGGCCCGGCCTGCTGAACGATGGCGCGGTAGTTGGGTGTGACTCCGGCGGGAAGGGGTGGTGGTGGCACCGGGGCGCCCACCCCGGTCGGCGACGCGGCGCTTGCGGCAGGGCTGGTCCGGCTGAACCAGGTCGACGGGTCGAGGCTGAAGGCCCATCCGGTCCCGGCAACGACAAGAGCCGCCATCGCGATCAGCGCTGTTCTCGAAATTCGCATCAGGGGCTTCATCCTAAATCTCCACTGTGAGTTTTCCGGCTGATCGTAGGAACGGGACAGCGGCGCGCATTGAGAGCACGCAACGACCCTGACGAGCGCAGCCCCGGCAGCCGCGGGTCTCTCGTGCCATGGCTGGGCTGACGTCACACCCGCCCAGGTCGGCTCCATCAATCTGAACTGCTTCCATAGCCTGGCCAGCCCGAGCGGGGCCTGCTTCGTGGCAGCGCAAGGGAATCCCCTGGCGAAGGATGCGCTGCCGGCCAATCCGGGACGGCTGGTTTCGATCTCGCGGAGCGATCGGTCGGCCACGGCTGCGTCGTTCAACCATCCGAGTTCGTCCTGGAGCGCTGCGAGGCACCTGAGGTAGCGATCGACGCGTCCCGCCGGATGCAGCGACTGGAAGAATTCCGTCGCGTAGCGCGACTTCTTGGCCGCGATGCGCACCTGAGGGCGCTCCCCGGGCGAGGCCTGCGCGAGACGTTTTCCGCGCTCGATCAGATTCTCATGGCGGCGGGCCAGGATGCGTATCGCGCGCTTCTCCGGTGGCTCGGCGAGGACAGCGGTCGCCGTCTCGTTGAGTGCCGCTCGCCAGCGTGACGCCTGCAGCCAGCCTAGCATCAGGCGCGCACAGCGCACCGACCTCACCGACGCGGCGGCATGCTTGCGCTTCTGCCCCGCCATCGTCGATGCGAACCGAGTGAGCGGCAACAACTCCGTTTCCTGCGGGCAGGCTTCGAACCTTCGGCAAGGTGCTGTCGACCAGCACGTCGGCGTCTCGCGCCAAGACCGTCGTTGCCGTGCCGACCGCGAAATCGAGTCCCAACCGGTTCCGACGGGCCTTGCAAGCCAGGCAGAGACCCCTTCGCAGCCCCTCATCGTTGAGGGCCGGCGCGTGCTGTGCGTCGGCGGCATCCAGCACGCGGTGGCCCGCTACCGCAGCCGCATCGAACGGCTGGGCGGTCACTTCGAGCACCACGATGGGGGGCTGGAAGACAGTGCGCAATCGCTGGACGGTCGGCTGCACCGCGCTGAAATCGTCATCTGCCAGGCGGGCTGCATCAACCACGAGGCCTACCACCGCGTCAAACGGCATTGCGAACGCACCGGAACACCCTGCGTGTACCTGGATCGGCCCAGCCTGTCCCGTTTGGACCGCGCGCTTCACACGCCCTGAGGGGCGCACCCAGCCCTTTGATGAGGAACCCCACACCGCATGGCATTGAGTCAGTGCGTTGGAGTCGTCGACCGCCCGGCCCCCTAAACTCCCGCCCTCATGAGCGACTACCTCCTCGAAACCCGCGACCTGACCCGTGAATTCAAGGGCTTCGTCGCCGTCAACCAGGTCAACCTGCGCGTGCGGCGCGGCACGATCCATGCGCTGATCGGGCCGAACGGCGCGGGCAAGACGACCTGCTTCAACCTGCTGACGAAGTTCCTCGCGCCGAGTTCGGGCCGCATCCTGTTCGACGGGCACGACATCACCGACGAGCCGCCGGCCCGCATCGCGCGGCGCGGCGTGATCCGCTCGTTTCAAATTTCTGCGGTGTTCCCGCACCTGACGGTGCTGGAGAACGTGCGCGTCGCGTTGCAGCGCCGGCTCGGCACCTCGTTCCATTTCTGGAAGTCCGAGCGCTCGCTCGACGGGCTGAACGACCGGGCGATCGAACTGCTGCGCGAGGTCGATCTGGAGTCGTATGCGGCGATCCCGGCGGTGGAGTTGAGCTACGGCCGCAAGCGCGCGCTGGAGATCGCGACCACGCTCGCGATGGACCCGAAGCTGATGCTGCTCGACGAGCCGACGCAGGGCATGGGCCTGGAAGATGTGGACCGCATCCGTCAGTTGATCAAGCAGGTCGCGGCGCAGCGCACCGTGCTGATGGTCGAGCACAACATGAGCGTGGTCGCGAGCATCGCCGACACCATCACCGTGCTGCAGCGCGGCGCGACGCTGGCCGAAGGGCCGTATGCCGAGGTGTCGAAGAACCCGGCGGTGATCGAGGCCTACATGGGCAGCGCGAGTGTCGAACTCGGAGCGCCGCACTGATGACAGCCCCACGTCGCTTTGCTTCTGCCCCCCGGGGTTCGCTCAGTCGCCTTGGGGCGGCTCGGCGCCGACTGAAATGAAACCGAACTCTTCAATTCCTTGCCTGCTGGTTGATGCGGAGCGCGATCACGCCGACGGTGTGCACTGCGCAGCGAATGTCACCCGGCCTGCGGCCTCCTACTTTATTTCGCTGCGCAGCGCACACCGCCGACGTGATCCAGCAGCACCGGGACTGATCGACGGATACAAGACGCCGTCACCCGTGCCGGGGACGCTGGGTATCTCACGCAGCGAAATAAAGGAGGAGGCGAAGCCGGGGGACATTCGCGGAGGGAGGTACCCAGCGTCCCCGGCACGCGCGCCCACATCACACGCCCGTTTCATGGGTCGTGGGTCGCGCCACGCGCGGTGGAGTAAATGAGATGACAGCGAAGCGTTTCATCGAGGTGCGCGACCTGCACGGCTGGTACGGCGAGTCGCATGTGCTGCACGGCGTCGATTTCCATGTCGACGAAGGCGAGGTGGTGACGCTTCTCGGCCGCAATGGCGCGGGTCGCACCAGCACGCTGCGCGCGATCATGGGATTGATCGGGCGGCGCAGCGGCTCGATCAAGATCAAAGGCCAGGAGACGCTGGCCCTGCCGACGCACCGCATCGCGCGGCTGGGCATCGGCTACTGCCCCGAAGAGCGCGGCATCTTCTCCAGCCTGTCGGCCGAGGAGAACCTGCTGCTGCCGCCGGTGCAGGCGCCGGGCGGCATGGGCATCGAACAGATCTATGCGATGTTTCCCAACCTGCGTGAGCGAGCTGCCAGTCAGGGCACGCGGCTGTCGGGTGGCGAGCAGCAGATGCTGGCGGTCGCGCGCATCCTGCGCACCGGTGCGCGGCTGCTGTTGCTCGACGAGATTTCCGAAGGCCTGGCGCCGGTGATCGTGCAGAAGCTCGCCGAGATGGTGCTCGCGCTGCGCAAGCAGGGCTACACCGTGCTGATGGTCGAGCAGAATTTCCGCTTCGCCGCGCCGCTGGCCGATCGCTTCCTGGTGATGGAACACGGCCGCGTGATCCAGCAGTTCACCCAGGCCGAACTGCCGCAGCGCATCGGGCAGTTGCACGAATACCTCGGTGTTTGAAACCTCGTCCTTGAACGCCTTTCCATTTGCATACCGGAGTCGCCGCATGAACCTCAAGAAGAACCTCGTTGCCTGCACGCTGACCACTGCCGCGCTCTTCAACGTCACCGCACCGGCGCAAGCGCAGGTGTCGGGCGACGTGATCCGCATCGGCTTCATCACCGACATGTCCAGCGTCTACTCCGACCTGGACGGCCCGGCCGGTGCCGAGGCCATCCGCATGGCGGTGGCCGACATGGGCGGCGCGATCGACGGCAAGAAGATCGAGGTGCTGGTGGCCGACCACCAGAACAAGACCGACGTGGCCGCATCGAAGGCGCGTGAGTGGTTCGACCAGCAGGGCCTGGACCTGCTGATCGGCGGCACCAACTCCGGCGCCATGCTGGCGATGGCCAAGGTCGCGCTGGAGAAGAAGAAGCCGTTCTTCGTCATCGGCGCCGGCAGCGCCGCGCTGACCAACGAGCAGTGCACGCCGTACACGGTGCATTACGCCTACGACACCGTCGCGCTGGCCAAGGGCACCGGCGGCGCGGTGGACAAGGCCGGCGGCAAGTCGTGGGATTTCCTGTCCGCCGACTACGCCTTCGGGCAGGCGCTGCAGGCCGACACCACCACGGTCGTCAAGGCCAACGGCGGCACGGTGGCGGGCTCGGTCAAGCACCCGCTGAACGCCAGCGATTTCTCGTCGTTCCTGCTGCAGGCGCAGAGCAGCAAGGCGCAGATCCTGGGGCTGGCCAATGCGGGCGGCGACACCGTCAACGCGATCAAGGCGGCCAACGAGTTCGGCGTCACCAAGTCGATGAAGATGGCGGGCCTGCTGGTGTTCATCAACGACATCCATTCGCTGGGGCTGAAGACGACGCAGGGCATGTACCTGACCGACAGCTGGTACTGGAACCAGACGCCCGAGGCGCGCGCCTGGAGCCGCCGCTTCTTCGAGAAGTTCAAGCGAATGCCGTCGTCGGTGCAGGCCGCCGACTATTCGGCTGCGGCGCATTACCTGAATGCGATCAAGGCGGTGAAGACCGACGACGGCGACAAGGTGCTGGCGC
This sequence comes from Burkholderiaceae bacterium, assembly GCA_030654805.1. Taxonomy (GTDB): domain Bacteria; phylum Pseudomonadota; class Gammaproteobacteria; order Burkholderiales; family Burkholderiaceae_C; genus PBB1. Next base: position 9,820 of record JAURWR010000007.1, on the reverse strand, counting down.
AGATGCGCAAGACCAAGATCAACGACTTCTATGCGAAGAATGCCTACATCCGCGAGGACGGTCGCATGGTCCACGACATGTACCTGATGCAGGTGAAGGCGCCGGTCCAGTCGAAGGAGCCGTGGGACTACTACAACCTGGTCGCGACGATTCCGGGGGAAGAAGCGTTCACGACCAAGGCTGAAAGCAAATGTCCGTTGTGGAAATGACGGCCCCCCAGTCGCTGCGCTCCTGCCCCCGAGGGGCGCCGCCTGTCGGACCGGCCAAGCCGGATCCGGGGGCGTGGCTTGATGGGCACTTCGCTTCGCTTGTGCGAGTGCGCTAGGACACGGCCAGCGATCCCATGACCGAAATCTTCGGCATCCCCGTCCAGGCCTTGCTCGGGCAGCTGCTGCTCGGGCTGGTCAACGGCTCGTTCTATGCGCTGCTGAGCCTCGGGCTGGCGGTGATCTTCGGGTTGCTGGGCATCGTCAACTTTGCGCACGGGGCGCTGTACATGATCGGCGCCTACGTGGCCTGGTTCGCGCTGGAGAAATTCGGCCTCGGCTACTGGTGGGCGCTGTTGCTGGCCCCGTTGACCGTCGGTGCGCTCGGCGCGCTGATCGAGCGCACGCTGCTCAAGCGCCTGTACCGGCTCGACCCGCTGTACGGCCTGCTGCTGACCTTCGGCCTGGCGCTGATCTTCGAAGGCGTGTTCCGCGATCAGTTCGGCGTGTCGGGCCAGCAATACCCGGTGCCCGACGCGTTGCAGGGCGCGACCGATCTGGGCTTCATGGTGCTGCCGAACTACCGCGCCTGGGTGATCGTCGCATCGCTTTCGATCTGCGGCGCGACCTGGTTCCTGATCGAGCGCACGCGCCTCGGCGCCACGTTGCGCGCCGGCACCGAAAACCCGGCGCTGGTGCAGGCCTTCGGTGTCAACGTGCCGACGATGGTCACGCTGACCTACGCGGGCGGAGCGGGCCTCGCTGCGCTGGCCGGCGTGCTGGCTGCGCCGGTGATCCAGGTGACGCCGCTGATGGGCAGCAACCTCATCATCGTCGTGTTCGCGGTGGTGGTGATCGGCGGCATGGGCTCGATCCTCGGCTCGATCCTGACCGGCCTCGCGCTCGGCCTGATCGAAGGGCTGACCAAGGTGTTCTATCCGGAGGCGTCGAGCATCGTCGTGTTCGTCGTGATGGCGATCGTGCTGATGGTCAAGCCGGTCGGCCTCTTCGGGAAAGAGGCCTAGGATGTTGGCCCCCCAGTCGCTTCGCTCCTGCCCCCGAGGGGCGCCCGCTTCGGCCCGGGCGACCCGGGCTTCGCGGTGGCTTGATCACGCCTTGCCCGCGGGGGTGCGCTCATGAAAATCGCCCGCTGGACCTGGCTTGCCGGATTGGTGTTGCTGCTGCTCGCGCCGTTCATCGGCCTTTACCCGGTCTTCATGATGAAGGCGCTGTGCTACGCGATCTTCGCGTGCGCGTTCAACCTGCTGCTGGGCTACACCGGCCTGCTGTCGTTCGGTCACGCGGCGTTCCTCGGCGCGGCGGCCTACGCCACAGGCTGGCTGGTGCGCAGCGCCGGCTGGTCGCCCGAGCTCGGCGTGCTGGCCGGCACCGGCGTGGCCGCGTTGCTCGGTCTGGGCGTCGGCCTGCTGGCGATTCGCCGCCAGGGTATCTACTTCGCGATGATCACGCTGGCGCTGGCGCAGATGGTGTATTTCGTCTGCCTGCAGGCACCGTTCACGGGTGGCGAAGACGGCCTGCAGGGCGTGCCGCGTGGCACGCTGTTCGGGTTCCTTCCGCTCGGCAGCGACGTGACGATGTACTACGTGGTGCTCGCGGTGTTTGTGGCGGTGTTCGCGCTGATCGTGCGCATCGTCCACTCGCCGTTCGGCCAGGTGCTGAAGGCGATCCGCGAGAACGAGCCGCGAGCCATTTCACTCGGCTACGACGTCGATCGCTACAAGCTGCTCGCGTTCGTGCTGTCGACCGCGCTGGCCGGCCTGGCCGGTTCGCTGAAGACGCTGGTGCTGGGCTTCGCCACGCTGTCCGACGCGCACTGGTCGCTGTCGGGCGAGGTGGTGCTGATGACGTTGCTGGGCGGCATGGGCACCTTCGCTGGCCCGGTGATCGGCGCGTTCACGATCATCGGCTTGCAGGACCACCTGTCCGACCGCGTGGGTTCGTGGGTCACGGTGATCCTCGGCGCGATCTTTGTCGTCTGCGTCATCGCGTTCCGGCGTGGCTTTGTCGGCGAACTGCTGGCGTGGCAGAAGCGGCGCTCGGCTCGGCGCTGATCCGGATCAGCGCTGCCGGGCCTGCGGTTCGGTTCTCGGGCAGGGAGTCGGTCTCTGCTGCCGCTTCCCGGCATCGCCCGTCATGCGGGGAGGCCGCCTCCCCAATGGCGCTGGATGTCCTCGACGTCTTCGTGGGTGCTCTCCGAGACCTGCATCGATTTCTCGTCACTCGCATCGTGTGACCCGGCTTTTCGCTCGTCGCGGAGGTCGGCTGCGACTTTCAGAACGCGCAGGCGCTCGATCAACCTTGTCAGTGCCTGGGACCCTTGCTGACTGACCAGCATCTCGGCCTGCACCAGGGCCTTGCCGATCGTGCGTGCAGGCAGGGCCTCGATGGCGTCCCAGCCTTTGCGTCCGAGCACGTCGTGCACGAAGACCAGGTGGCGCATCACCTCGGCGGCGTGATCGTGTTCGTGGACCAGCAGGCGCTCGCGAAGCTCGGCGCACATCTGGGTCACGGAAAGCGGGTCGACCGAGCGCGGCGTGCGTCTGCGATCGCCCAGCACCAGGTGGAATTGGAGCCCCCGCCGTTCCACACGGAGCGGTCGGCCCAGTGCGCCCTTCACGATGCGGATTTTGTCGAGCATTCCCGGGTCGCTCGGTGTGCTGCGGCGCTCGATGGAAGTCTTTTTCTGACGGCGCTTCCGGGGTTCCTTGCTGGATGAAGGTGAGGAGGACATTTGATTTGCCTGCGCTTGCCGCTTGAACGTCGACTCCTCGGTTTCGGCATCCGAGGTTTCAACTTGAGCCGAAGTCGGCGCATCAGTTTTCTGATCGATGCACCCGAACGCGGTGCATGGACTTCTCTCTGCATCCCCTGAATTGCATCGGCAAGGAGGCACGCCAGACCCCTTCCCCGCAGTGCGGCTGGCCTTGATCTGCGTCAACGGCAGAGCAGGTCATCCGGAGTCTCGACCGACTGAAATCCCAGAACCCGCCTAGCATCCGCCGATCCACTCTGGGAGAGGAACCATGACTGCTCGCGAAATCGTTCTTTGCCACCCTGTTCGCACGGCGATCGGTACCTACTCCGGCACGTTGAAGGACCTGCCGGCCCCGGCCCTGGGCGCCGTCGCGATCCGCGAGTGCCTGAGACGGTCCGGACTCTCGGGCGACCGGGTGCAGTCGGTGGTGATGGGCAACGTCATCCAGGCCGGCGTGAGGATGAACTCGTCGCGCCAGGCCGCCATCGGTGGCGGGTTGCCGGTGGAGGTGCCTGCGATGACGGTCAATCGCGTCTGCGGTTCCGGAGCGCAGGCGGTCGCGACGGCCGCCACCGAAATCTGGGCCGGCCTGATCGATTGCGCGATCGCCGGCGGCATGGAGAACATGGACCGCGCGCCCTACCTGCTTCCGCAGGGCCGCTGGGGCGCGCGCATGGGCGATGTCTCGCTGATCGACAGCATGCTGCACGACGGCCTGAACGACGCGTTCAGCAGCAAGCATTCCGGCTGGCATGCCGAGGACCTGGTCACGAAGCACCACATCTCCCGCGAGGACCAGGACCGCTGGGCGCTGCGCTCTCAGCAACGCTTTTCCGCCGCACAGGCTGCGGGCCTGTTCTCCGCCGAGATCGCTCCGGTCGAGGTGCCCGGGCGCAAGGGACCGATGGTGTTCGACCAGGACGAGCACAACCGACCCGAGACCACCGCCGAGTCGCTGGCCAAGCTGAAGCCTGCGTTTCGCAAGGAAGGCACGATCACCGCCGGCAACTCGCCGGGCCTGAACACCGGCGCCTCGGCAATGCTGCTGGCCGAGCGCGGCTGGGCGGAGAAGAACGGCCTGGTGCCGATGGCGCGCCTGGCGAGCTTCGGCCTCGCGGCGGTCGAGCCCGACTTCTTCGGGCTGGGGCCCGCGCCCTCGGTGCACCAGGCGTTGGCCCGCGCCGGCTGGTCGCTGACCGATGTCGATCGGGTCGAGATCAACGAGGCCTTCGCCGCGATCGCGCTGTCGTGCCTGCGCGAGATCGGCTTCGCCGAGGACGTGGTGAACGTCGAGGGCGGGGCCATCGCGCACGGACATCCTATCGGCGCCAGCGGCGCGATCCTGTCGACCCGGCTGATGCACTCCATGAGGCGCGACGGCCTGAAGCGCGGCATCGTCACGCTGTGCATCGGCGGCGGGCAGGGCATCGCACTCGCCATCGAGATGCTGTGACCACGGCTGCGTCCGCGAGCGTCCATCCCGGCGCGGCGCGGCCGGGCTTGCTGGCCAAGGAGCGCACGATCGCCGCACCGGGCTTCAACCGCTGGCTGGTGCCGCCGGCGGCGCTGGCGATCCATCTGTGCATCGGCATGGCGTACGGCTTCTCGGTGTTCTGGCTGCCGCTGTCGAAGGCGATCGGCATCGATCGCTCGCTCGCCTGTCCCGCCGACATGAGTCTGTGGGCCGAGCTGTTCACCACCTCGTGCGATTGGCGCATCTCCAGCCTGGGCTGGATGTACACGCTGTTCTTCGTGCTGCTGGGTTCGTCGGCGGCCCTCTGGGGCGGCTGGCTGGAGCGGGCCGGTCCGCGCAAGGCGGCCGTGGTCGCGGCGCTGTGCTGGTGCGGCGGGCTCGTCATCTCGGCGCTCGGCGTGGAGACGCATCAGCTCTGGCTGCTGTGGCTGGGCGCCGGGTTCATCGGCGGCATCGGGCTCGGTCTGGGCTACATCTCGCCGGTGTCGACGCTGATCAAGTGGTTCCCCGATCGCCGCGGCATGGCCACCGGCATGGCGATCATGGGGTTCGGTGGCGGGGCGATGATCGGCTCACCGCTGGCCGCCGAATTGATGAAGATCTTCGCCACGCCCACCGACGTCGGCGTGGCCTCGACCTTCCTGGTGCTGGCCGCGATCTATCTCGTCTTCATGATGGGTGGCGCATTCGCTTATCGCGTACCGCCCAGTGGCTGGAAGCCGGCAAACTGGATGCCGCCTGTCGATCGAAAACGCGACGCGATGATCACCCAGCGCCACGTGCACGTGAAGAAGGTCTGGGGCATTCCGCAGTTCTGGTTGCTGTGGATGGTGCTGTGCATGAACGTGTCGGCCGGCATCGGCGTGATCGGCATGGCGAGCCCGATGTTGCAGGAGGTGTTCGGCGGGCAGTTGATCGGTCAGGCGTTGAAGTTCAACGAGCTGGACGCCACCCAGCTGGCCGCGATTGCCGGCGTCGCCGCAGGATTCACGGCCTTGCTCAGCCTGTTCAACATCGGTGGTCGCTTCTTCTGGGCCAGCCTGTCCGACAGGTTGGGCCGAAAGGCGACCTATGCGGTGTTCTTCGTGCTGGGTGGCCTGCTCTACGCCAGCATTCCAGCCAGTGCCGGAGCCGGTCACCAGCTGCTGTTCGTCGCTGCGTTCTGCATCATCGTCAGCATGTATGGGGGCGGCTTCGCGGCCGTGCCGGCCTATCTGGCCGATCTTTTCGGCACGCAGATGGTGGGTGCGATCCACGGACGCCTGCTGACGGCCTGGGCCACCGCCGGCATCCTGGGGCCGGTGATCGTGAACTACATGCGCGAGTACCAGCTTGCACTCGGCATGCCGCGCGAGCAGGTCTACAACCAGACGATGTACATCCTGGTGGGCATGCTCGTGATCGGCTTCGCCTGCAACCTGCTTGTGAGACCCGTGGCCGACAAATGGTTCATGACCCCCGCCGAACTGGCCGAGGAAAAACGGCTGGCCCACGATCACGCCATGACGGCCCAGGACGCAGCGGCTGAATCGGCCGCCCCTCGACCGCAGCCGCTGTGGGCGGTGCTGGCGTGGGCCGCGGTGTCGTTGCCGATGGCCTGGGGTGTCTACCGAACCGCTTCGAGTGCGCGCCAGTTCTTCCACTAGCGGTGGTGTTTCACGCATGATGTGCGTGGCTGCGATCGATCGAACCTTTCCCGCGCAGCCCGACTGCTGAGTCCCATCCATGCGCACCGTTCGTCACTGGCCCCTCGGGGCGAAGCTCTCCCTGGTGGCTGCCCCGTTCCTGCTGGTGGCGATCTTCTCGATCGCCGTCCTGGTGTGGATGTCGCTGCAGCTCGAAGGCGGCGCTGCGTCGGTCAACGAAGCGGGCCGGATGCGCATGCAGGCCTATCGCATGGTGCTGTCCGTCGGCACGGGCGACACCCAGGCGCTGCCGAAACAGCGGGCCGAGTTCGAGGCCAGCCTGCAGTTGCTGCGGCAGGGCGACCCGGAGCGGCCGCTGTTCGTCCCGTGGGACGACACGGTCCGGCAACGCTTTGCCGCGGTCGAGCAAGACTGGGTTCGCTACCGCGATCGCTTCGCGGGGATGATGCCGCCCTCCACGTCGACGACCCTGGCGGCCGATGCTGCGGCGTTCGCTTCGCACATCGATGCTTTCGTGTCCAGCATCGAGGCGCACCTGTCGCGCTGGGCGTCGCTGATGCACCTGCTGCAGGTCGGGCTGATGGCCTTTGCGGTGGTGGGTGCGGCGGTGCTGCTCTACACCGGCTACCTGTTCGTTCTGGAGCCCGTCGGCCTGCTGAAGCAGGCGATCCATCGCATCCAGGGCGGTGACCTGGGTGCCCGTGTCGAGTGCACCACGACAGACGAATTCGGCACGCTGGCCACCGGGTTCAACGACATGTCGGAGCAGCTGCAGTCGATGTACCGAGGCCTGGAGAGCCGCGTGCACGAGAAGACCGCACAGCTCGAGGAGAAGCACGAGCGGCTGGAAAGCCTCTACGAAGTCACCAACCTCGTCACCCGGGCCGTGACGCTCGATGAACTCGCTGCCGGTTTCACGAAGAGCGTGGCACGCATCGCGCACGCGGATGGCGTGGCGTTGCGCTGGTCCGACGAGACCAATCGGCGATACCTGATGCTGGCTTCGCATGGCCTGCCGCAGGCCATGCTCGAAGCAGAACACTGCCTGATGGCCGGCGATTGCCATTGCGGTGCGCCCGACGCACCGCCTGGCGCCCGTGTGATCCCGATCCGCGCGATGCAGCCCACGCGCATGGGGCACTGCGCCCGGGCGGGCTTCGAGACCGTCGTGTCGGTGCCGATCCGGCTGCACGACCGGTTGATGGGCGAGGTCGATCTCTTCTTCCATGCGCAGGTCGATCTTTCCGAGGCCGAACGTTCGCTGCTCGACGCGCTGACGGTGCAACTCGCCGGTGCGATGGAGAACCTGCGTCTCAATGCGCTCGGCCTGGAGGCGGCGGTGTCGCAGGAGCGCAGCTTCCTGGCGCGCGAACTGCACGACTCGATCGCGCAGTCGCTCGCCTTCCTGAAGATCCAGGTGCAGCTGATGCGCGATGCCCTCGCCAAGGGTGATCCGGAGCAAGTGCAGCACGTGCTCGGCGAGATCGATGTCGGTGTGCGGGAAAGCTACGGCGACGTGCGCGAATTGCTGATGCATTTCCGCACCCGCGCCAATGCCGAGGACATCGAGCCGGCGCTGATGACCACGCTGCGCAAGTTCGAGCATCAAACCGGACTGAAGGCGACGCTGCAGATGCAGGGGCAGGGCCTGCCGCTGGCGCCCGACATGCAGATCCAGGTGTTGCACATCGTGCAGGAAGCGCTGTCCAACATCCGCAAGCACGCCCGGGCCGGTCAGGTGTGGCTGGACGTGCAGCAGCAGCCGCAATGGCGGCTGGAGGTGCGCGACGACGGTCTCGGATTCTCGAATCGCGACGGGCCGCCGGACGAGACCCACGTCGGTCTGCGCATCATGGCGGAGCGGGCCGAGCGACTCGGCGCCCAGTTCGAGGTGTTGTCGACCCCGGGGCGGGGCACCTCGATCGTGCTGACCCTGCCCTCAACCCAGAAGACACCCGTCGACCTGTCGCAGCAAGCTCAACTGGCCTGAACTGACTGGATGAACAACACGACTCCCCGAATCCGTATCCTCGTCGTCGACGACCACACGCTGTTCCGGCGGGGCCTGACAGCATTGCTTCAGCGCGACCCGCAGTTCGACGTCGTCGGCGATGCGGCCGATGCCGGCGAGGCACAACGCAGGGCGGCCGACCTGCGGCCCGATGTGATCCTGCTCGACAACCACCTGCCGGGCGTCAACGGGGTCGATGCGTTGCCGGCGTTGTATGAAGCGGCCCCCGGCGTGCGGGTGCTGATGTTGACCGTCAGCGAAGACGAGCGCGATCTCGCTGCCGCCTTGCGCGGCGGAGCCTGCGGCTACCTGCTCAAGACCATCGAGGGTGATGCGTTGTCGGTGGCGATCCGGCGTGTCATGCGCGGCGAAAGCGTGATCGCCGACGAGATGACGGGCAAGCTGGTGGCCGCCTACCGCGATGCGGCCAGTCCGCCGGCCGCAACGCCGGCGCCTGTCGTTCCGGTGTCGAGGCTCGATGCGTTGTCGCCGCGCGAGCAGGACATCCTGCGCGGCATCGCCCGGGGGCAGAGCAACAAGGAGATTGCGCGTGCGCTCGGCATCGCCGAGACGACCGTGAAGATCCACGTGCAGCACATCCTGCGCAAGCTCGACGTGAGTTCGCGCGTGCACGCCGCCGTGATCGCGGCCGAGCACGGTCTGGGTTGATCCAGATCAATCGATCGGCGATTTTCTGATTCGGTAGTTCTTCAGAACGATGGCGGCCATCGGCCGCATCGTTCTTCTGCCGTGCCTTGGCACTCCCAGCGACGGATGCCGCGATGAGGTGCTGATTTCTACAGTCTGCTCATGCCAACCGAGTGGACTGCAAGATGAGCAAGAGCAAGAACAGCCAGGCGCTGGCGGTGCTGCTGGTGAGCACGCTGGCCTTCACCGTGTGCTTCATGGTGTGGATGATGTTCGGCGTGATCGGCATCCCGATCAAGAAGACGCTGGGCCTCAACGCGACCGAATTCGGCCTGCTGACCGCGACGCCGATTCTCACCGGGTCGCTGATCCGCGTGCCGTTGGGCATCTGGACAGACAAGTACGGCGGTCGCATCGTGATGACGTTGCTGATGGCGGCCACCGTGCCCGCCATCTGGCTGATGAGCTACGCCACCGCTTATTGGCACTTCCTGACCATCGGTCTGTTCGTCGGACTGGCCGGCGGGTCGTTCTCGGTCGGCACGCCCTACGTCGCCCGCTGGTTCCCGAAAAACCGCCAGGGCTTCGCGATGGGCGTGTACGGCGCAGGCAACTCCGGTGCGGCGGTCAACAAGTTCGTCGCGCCGGCGCTGCTGGTCGCCTTCGGCTGGACGATGGTGCCGATGGTCTATGCCGCGATCATGCTCGGGACGGTGGTTCTGTTCTGGATGTTCAGCCACAGCGACCCGGCGCACCTGGTGCCGTCCAACACGAAGTTCAGCGACCAGCTCAAGATGCTGAAAGAGCCCAAGGTGCTCAAGTACTGCCAGTACTACAGCATCGTGTTCGGCGGGTATGTGGGGCTGTCGCTGTGGATGGTGCAGTACTACGTCGGCGAGTTCGGCCTCGACATCCGCTCCGCCGCACTGCTGGCCGCGTGCTTCTCGCTGCCGGGCGGGGTGCTTCGCGCTGTCGGTGGCTGGCTGTCGGACAAGTACGGCGCGCACAGCGTGACTTGGTGGGTGATGTGGGTCAGCTGGATCTGCCTGTTCCTGCTGT
>JAURWR010000126.1 GCA_030654805.1 Burkholderiaceae bacterium | reverse complement strand
ACCGAGTCACGCTCGAGGTTCAGTGCCAGACCGAATGTGGGCGTGCCGTCCGCAGCGGCGGGGAACTCGAGCATTTCGCCTTGCATGACGTCCGACAGACCGTGCACGCGGCAGATGCCGTCCGCCACCGACACGACAGTGCCTTGGTTGCGAATGTCAGTGGAAGCACCAAGACCTTCGATGCGGGTCTTGATGAGTTCAGAAATTTCAGCGGGATTCAGTTGCATGAGCTCTCTCCTGTCTGTACTCGCGCCCTGCTTCAGGTGCGCTTCGTCAGCGTGGACGACGGGGGTGTGACCGGGATGCGTCAAGGCCTTCAGGCCGTGAGCGCGACCCTCATTTGTTCGAGGCGAGCCTTCACCGAGGTGTCCATGACCTCGTCACCAACGACGACACGGATGCCGCCGATCAGCGCGGGCTCCAATTGCACCGCAACGTTCAACTTGCGTGCAAAGCGCTTTTCCAGCGTCGCAACCAAATCGGACAACTGCGTTGCTTCAATCGGGAAGGCACTGAACACCGTCGCGTCCGACACACCCGCGCCAGCGTTGGCCAGGGCGTGAAATTGCAGCGCGATTTCAGGCAAAACCGTCAGGCGCCCGTTGTCGATGACCGTGCGAAGCAAGTTCTTCATCGGCTCGGACAGCGGCGTCGACACGACCGACGAGATCAGATCGAACACCTGCTCGGAACTGACCTTTGGACTGTTCGCGAATTCGCGCAACTGCGCGTTGTCAGCGATTGCCGCCAGCGCATCAACTTGCTGAGAAATCGCACCCACATCACCTTGGGAGGCGACATCGAACAAGGCTTCGGCGTAAGGCCGGGCCAGCGTGGCAAGTTCGGCCATGGTTCAGCCCTCCGATGAGCAGCCGCCGCCGCTCACAACTCGACCTTCAAGCGGTTCAACAGGTCGGCGTGCACGCCGGCGTTGACTTCACGCTGGAGGATCTGTTCGGCACCCTTGACGGCCAATGCAGCCACCTGCTCGCGCAGCACTTCGCGCGCCTTGATTGCCTCTTGCTCGGCCTCGGCCTTCGCAGCTAAAACGATCTTGGCGCCTTCTTCATTGGCGCGGGCCTTGGCCTCTTCCACCATCGACTGCGCCAGTCGCTCGGCATCCGCCAGGCGTTGGGCGGCATCGGTACGCGCCGCAGAGAGTTGCTCTTCAACGCGCTTGTTCGCGGTGTTCAACTCAGCCTTCGCCTTGTCGGCAGCCGACAAGCCATCAGCAATTTTCTGAGCACGCGCGTCGAGTGCAGCGGTGATCGGTGGCCAGATGTACTTCATCGTGAATCCGACCAGGATCAGAAACACGATCATCTGAATGATGAATGTCGCGGTGATGCTCACGTTGATGCCTCAATCAGGGTAGCGGGGTCAACAGGCCCGAACGGGTCGGGCCCGATGGACTTGCGCGATTCGCGCGTCTTACTTCGGCAGGTTTGCGAGCTGGGCCAGGAACGGATTGGCCGTCGTGAACCACAGTGCAATACCGGTACCGATGATGAACGAAGCGTCGATCAGACCGACCAGCAGAAACATTTTCGTTTGCAGCTCACCCATCAATTCAGGTTGGCGAGCAGCCGACTCGAGGTACTTGCTGCCCATGACGCCGATGCCAATACAAGCACCCATGGCGCCCAGACCGATGATGAGACCTGCGGCAACCGCGACGAGACCAATGAGTTCCATGATGATTCCTGTGGTGAAAAAAGAGAACGAGTGAGAGAAAAAACGAGATCAATGCGTCTCGTGGGCCTGCCCGACGTAGACCAACGTCAACATCATGAACACGAAGGCTTGCAACGTGATGATCAGGATGTGGAAGATGGCCCACACGGTCCCCGCGACGATGTGCAAAGCCGCCAGGGCAAATCCGCCGAGCGACAAGGTAAACGCACCGCCCAACAACGCGATGAGCAGAAAAATCAACTCACCCGCATACATGTTGCCGAACAACCGCATGCCATGCGACACGGTCTTGGCAACGAACTCAACAATCTGCATCGCAAAATTGAATGGATACAGCGCCCAGTGATCCCCGAACGGTGCGGCAAACAACTCATGCACCCAGCCGCCGACACCCTTGATCTTGACGTTGTAGACCAGGCAAGTGATCAACACCCCGACGGACAAGCCCATCGTGACGGACAGGTCGGCGGTCGGCACCACCCGCAGGAAAGCATGATGCGGATCCCCGCCAGCCATGCCGTAGATTTTTTCCCAGACCAGCGGCAGCAGATCGACCGGCAACAGGTCCATCGCGTTGAGCAGAAAAATCCATACGAAGACCGTCAAGGCCAGCGGCGCAACCAGCTTGCGGCTGTTGGCGTTGTGCACGATGCCCTTGGCCTGGCTCTCGACCATCTCGAAGAGGATCTCGACCGCCGCCTGGAAGCGCCCGGGCACACCTGATGTCGCCTTGCGTGCCGCCTTCCACAACAAGAAGCAGCCCAGCACACCGAGCAGCGTCGAAAAAATGATGGAGTCGTAATTGATGATCGAGAAATCGACCAGGCTCGCCGGCTTGCCGTTCGAAGCATGGGTCAGGTGGTGAACGATGTACTCACCTGAAGTGGGCGCGTGACCTTCGGCTGCCATGGGTTCGAATCCTGTCTGAACTAATTCTCAACGTCCGCGCCACAGCAGCGCGACCCAATACATCTGCACGCACAACACCAGCGTCGCCAGCAAGGCCGGCCAACTCAAGGGCTGAACCAGTCTCGGCGCCAGCATCAGCATGGCGATCGAAACCCCTATCTTCACCATGCTCCACAGCATGACGCTCACGACACTTGCTCCGACCGACAGGCTGGACAGCCTGCTGGTCATGCCGCGCGCCATCAAGGCACCCGGAAGCACCGCCACGATGGCGCCGTAAAGCACCGACTGCACGAGGCCCGCTTGGTCGGAAAAACACCAAGCCCCCAACATCATCAGAACACCCACCACGACCTGCGCCGCGATGACCCGCCAGGGAGACAACTGCGGACTTTTGGCCCGCAAGGCCTGCGCCTCGTCTCGCGTCAGCGGCTTGATGGGCGGGTCTTCTGCCTCATCGTCGAAACCAGCGTTTGCAGCACCACGGGCGATCATTTGCGTCATCGGACGGGTAACAAACACTTTCAACACAGCCGCAGATTATACGTGCAAACCCGCGCCCTCCTCAACCCTGACTTGGGGACGTTTCAGGATGCGTCGTTTGGGCTGAAGTCGATCCCGTCAAAGTGGCCGGCCGACGATCGCGCTCCGCACCATGGACTGACTAACCGTACAGGTGGGCAGGCAGGCCCGGCACATCCACGCGCAGGGACAACACGCAGCCGGACAGCGGTTGCGCCGCCAATTCCTCGACAGGTCGCTTCTCGCGCGCCGTCGTGACGTAGAGCGTTTTCAGATCAGCCCCTCCGAAGCACGGCATCGTGGGGCATCGCACCGGCAGAGGCACTTCGCGCACGACGGCGCCCGCCGGAGACAGGCACAGCAGGCGCTGCCCCTCGAACATCGCGGCCCAATAGTTCCCATCCACGTCAACTGCCGCACCATCCGGCCGCCCACCGTACTCATCGAGAGACTGATCCGACCGCTTCAGCGGGAACTGGTGAAAGAGGCGTCGACCGCTGAGCGTGCCGCCGGCCAGGTCGAAGTCGAAAGCGTAGATCGCATGCGCCTTGGTATCGCTCCAGTACATCGTGCGGCCATCGGGACTCCAAGCCAGTCCGTTGGACACGGTGATGCCGTCGGCGCACTTCGTCAGGATGCCGCGATGGAACCGGTAAAGCGCAGCCAGCGCTGGATCGCGCGGCTCGTAGATCGTGCCGATCCAGAAGCGCCCTAGCGGATCGCATTTGCCGTCGTTGAATCGCTCGATGTGCTGGTCATAGGGCGGGGCGGCCAGCTCGGTGCGGGCGCCGGTGGTCACATCAAAGCGCCACAGGCCGTCACGCGCTGCCAGCAGAAGACCCCCATCGAGCATTGGTGCGCAGCTCGCTACTTCGGTGTCGAAGTTCCAGTGCGAAAGCTCGCCCGTGGCCGGATCGAAGCGGTTCAGACGGCGTCCCGGAATGTCGCAGTAGTACAGCGCCTGCTCGCGCGGATGCCAGAGCGGCGACTCGCCAAGCAGACTGGGCGTCGTCACGGCTGCAGTCACCGCCACAGCAGCCGGGTCGTGCATGGCACACGAGCTCACAGTGCCGACACTTCCAGCGTCATCGAGGCCTTGATGGTCTCGCCGGGCTGCAACGTGCGCAGCCCGTTATCCGCCGGATCGGCCATGTGGATCGCATCACTGACATGGCTGACCGGCTCGACGCAGAAGTAAGGCTTGTCGGCGGGGGTGTAGACAACCAGATGCGTCAGGTTCGAGGTGAGCTTCAGCGAGAACTTCTCGTCGCGGATGCTCGCCGGCCCGCTCCAGCCGTCGAAGCAGTGATCGAAACGGAGCTGCGAAACATCGCCGTCGATGCCAGGTTGCGCCACCTTGCGCACCGGCAACTGGGACGCGTCGGATTCCCAGCGGTCGCTCAGTTGGATTTGCAGCCGGCTGCGCTCGCGCTTCGGGAAATAGGGGTGCCATCCCAGCCCGACCGGCTGCTCGATATCAGCGGTGTTCGTGACGATCAGCTGTACGCACAGCGAGTGCGGCGTCAGCGTGAAATGCTGTCGCGCCTCGAACGAGAACGGCCAGTGCGCATCGGGTACATGCCTGTAGCGCAGTGCCGCATCGCTCGCGCCGTGGGACACCGCCTCCCAGGCTCGCAGCCAGCCGACGCCATGCACCGAATGCGGGTTGTCGTCAAAGTTGGTCGCGGTCGTGTAGTTGCGTCCCGCCCACCGAAACCGCTGGTAAGCCAGCCGATTCGAGTACGGCACCAGCGGGTAGCAGGCCGACAGTCGCGACCCGGTCAGTGCACCGGGTTCGGTCGAGCGCAGGATGGGAATGTCGCGGTGCCACAGCCCGGCGATCGAGCCCCCGAGGTCGGCGCGCAACGCCAGCCTCAGCGCGCCGGCATGGAGTTCGAACGTCCCTTCAGCGGCAGGGTTGCCTGAGGATGTGGTGCTGTCGCTCATGGGTCTTCCGACGGAAAAAGAGGTCACTGCTCTCAGGTGGCACCCATCCCAACGACAGCACACGCACCCATCGGCCGTGTCGCGACGGGGTCAGTCCAGATCAGCCTTCAAGTAATGCGATCCGGCGATCGGGCTGAAGTAATACGGCGGAATCTCGACAAAGCCCAGCGAGGTGTAAAGCCCACGCGCAGCTTCCATGCCATCCAGCGTGTCGAGCAGCACCGTCGAGTAACCGGCATGGCGCGCCTCGTCGAACAGCGCCTGCGCCAGCAACCGGCCAAGGCCGAATCGGCGAAACGCCGGCCGCACGTACAGGCGCTTCATTTCGCAGGCATTCGCGTAATCGACATCGTCGAGTCGCCTGAAGGCCCCGCAGCCCGCCAGTTCGCCATCGACGAAGGCGAGCAACAGGTGGCCGTGTGGTAGCGCGTAGGCACCGGGCAGGCCCGCCAGCTCGTCGTCGAAGTTCTGGAAGCACAGATCGATGCCCAGGCTGCGCGCGTACTCGCGGAAGATCCCGCGCGTGATGTCGATCAGCGGATCGTCGCTCGGGACCACGAGGCGTATGTCGGAGGGCGGCATGAGGTTTGATCGGGTGGGCAACGCCACTTCAGTTTATCGCCGGGCCGCTCGACACCGTGATGCAGCCCACCGAGTGGGCAGCAGCAGGAAGGTCGTTTCCGACAGGTTGGTCCAGCGGGCGAACGCCTGCATCTGCTGGTCGCTCAGCCTGTCGGCGCCGGGCACGACGGCCACCGGGTTGCTTTTCATCGGTCGGCCCGTGGAAACATCGGCCCGGGTGAATTCAAAACCTGTCATCCAAACCGCTTTCACTTCAGGACTGGCGCCGCACCCACTGACAGTCGCTTGCTCACCAGCACGACCGCGATCATCAACAGCGAGAACGCGACGGTGCTCGCTTCCAGCCGCTCACCGAGCACCGGCACCGCGAACAGCAGCGCCAGAAACGGCTGCACCAATTGCACCTGGCTGACCCGCACCGTGCCGCCCAGCGCCAGCCCTCGATACCAGGCGAAGAAGCCCAACCACATCGAGAACAGGGTGACGTAGGCAAAGCCACCCCAGGCGCTCCAGCGCACCGACCGCTCAGGCCACAGCGCAATCATCAGTGGCAGCGTGAACGGGAGGCTGCCGACCAGCACCCAGCAGATCGTCTGTTCTGCCGGCATCTGCGTCGAGAGCCGCGCGCCAGCCACATACGCCAGCGAGGTGCTGACGATCGCCAGCAGCAGCATGCCGTCCGCGACGCGCAACCGACCATCCCCCTGATAGGCAGCGAACGCCAGCACCAGCGCGCAGCCGATGACCGCGCAAACCCAGAACGCCGTCGACGGCCGCTGCCGCAGGTACAGCGCCGCCACCACTGCGGTGACCAACGGCAGCACGCCGCTGACGACGGCGGCGTGCATCGCATCGACATCGCGCAGCGCCAGACCGAGAAACAGCGGGAAGCCGACCACTGTTCCCAGGGCGCACACCGTCAGGCCGCCGGCCTGCCAGCGCTGCGGACGTGGCGCGTGGGTCACCAGAAGGTAGGCAACGCTCAACAGGCCGGCCAGTGCGGCCCGGCCTGCGGTCACGAACCACGGGGACAACTGCGGATCGCTCGCCGGCCCGACCGCCAGGCGGGTCATCGGCAAGGTCATCGCAAAGACGACCACCCCCAACAACCCCAACCAGAGGCCACGGACTTCGACAGCGGAAGGAGGGTTCACGGTGATGAATGGCTGGACGTCGGGCACGCAGTCTACGAAGAGAACACCATGGCGGGCTCCACCAACGTGACCGGCAATCCGTACTTGCGCAAAAGGTCTATCGAACCTGATACAAGAAGAAACAGAAATAGCCGTTAGCTACAACCCGGTATTTCATCGATTGCCATGTTCGACTCCACGATTCCTTTCGGCGAACCCGAGTTGATGCGGGCCAGCCGCTTCCGCCGGTACCTGCCGAGCCAGGACGGCCCCGCCGCGCCCGGCATCGTGAGCCTGAGTCTGGCGTCGCTGCATCCATCGCTGCTCGCCGACCTGCGTTGCGATACCCGCGAATATCGCTCCGAGCCGCTGGACGTGCTGGCCGCCTGCGTGCGCCATGCGCAACCGGTCACCATCCACCTGCAATGCGGCGATCGAGCAGTGCCGCTGACCGTCTTTCCCCATGCGCGGATGGCTCACTGTCCGCTGCCGATCACCACCCTGCTGGCGCTGCGGCGACCCGAGTTGCAGGTCATGCACATCGAAGCGGCGTTGCGGGCGGCGCCCGGCGACAGCGCGACTCGCCCGTCGCGGTCAGGCAGCGAAACAGTCACCGATCTGCACCCGCTCGGACCGCTGCTGTGGGAGCTGGCCCTGCATGGTGGGCGCCGCGAACTGCTGCCGGAGATCGCCGGGCCCGCCGTGTACCGCGTCAGCTACGGGCTGCAAACCGGCGACATGGCAATCTCTGGCGCCATGCTGGCGGCGGTGCAGCGACTGCGTCGCGAGCCCCATCATCTGCGCGACATCGCCGGCTGGCCGGGCTTCGACCGCGAGCGCGCCGCGCGCTTGCTGAATGCGCTGTACCTGCAGTCGGGGCTGATCGTCAGCCGCTCGCACCCCGATGCACTGCGCGACAGCTGGTTCAGCGCGCTGGGCCGCTGAGCCGCCGCGCCTGAACTTCAGCGCTGACCGAGCAGTTCCCAGCGCTCCATCGCGCTCAGCAGCTCGTCATCGATCTTCGCCACCCGCGCCTGTGCGGCGGCCACGCCTTTCGGATCGCGGGTGTAGGCTTCGGGATCGGCCAGCAGCGTCGCCAACGTCACCTGCTCGGCTTCGAGAGCCTCGATGCGGCCGGGCAGTTCGTCGAGTTCGCGCTGCTCCTTGTAGCTGAGTTTGCGCGGCTTGGGGGCTGCCGGAGCCGCCGCGACCGCGGGCGCTGCCGAGGCCTTGGCGGCAGGCGGCGTGTCCTTGCCCTTGGCCGCTCGTGCCGCCTGGGCGCGCAGCGCCTGCGCCCGGTCGCGCTGGATCTTCCAGTCCTCGTAGCCGCCTTCGTACTCGCGCCACTGGCCGGGTGACTCGTCGCCTTCCCACACGATGGTGCTGGTGACGACGTTGTCGAGGAAGCGCCGGTCGTGGCTGACCAGGAACACCGTGCCCTTGTAGGCTTGCAGAAGTTCTTCCAGAAGCTCCAGCGTGTCGATGTCGAGGTCGTTGGTCGGCTCGTCGAGCACCAGCACGTTGGCCGGCAGCGCAAACAGCCGAGCCAGCAGCACGCGATTGCGCTCGCCGCCGCTCAGCGTGCGCACCGGCGAATTGGCGCGCTCGGGCGAGAACAGGAAGTCGTTCAGGAAGCTCATCACGTGCATGCGCTGGCCGGCGAACTCGACCCACTCGCTGCCCGGGCTGATCGTGTCGGCCAGCGTCGCGTCGAGGTTCAGCGTGCTGCGCATCTGGTCGAAGTACGCGACTTCGATCTTGCTGCCCTGGCGGACCGTCCCGCTGTCGGGTTGCAGCTCGCCGAGGATCAGCTTGAGCAGCGTCGTCTTGCCGGCACCGTTGGGCCCGATCAGGCCGACCTTGTCGCCGCGCAGGATGGTCGCGCTGAAGTCCTTGACGATCAGCTTCGGCGTCGCGTGGTCGTTGAACTGCAGTGTCACGTCGCGCAGCTCGCCGACGATCTTGCCGCTGGCTGCGCCGGAGTCGACTTCCAACCGCACCTGGCCTAGCGAATCGCGCCGCTTCTGGCGCTGGTCGCGCAGCACCTCGAGCCGCTGGATGCGCGCGACGCTGCGCGTGCGGCGCGCTTCGACACCCTTGCGGACCCAGACCTCTTCCTGCGCTAGCAGCTTGTCGGCGCGTGCGTTGGCCAGCGCATCGGACGCGAGCTGGTCTTCCTTCAACTTCTCGTAGGCGCTGAAGTTACCGGGGTAGCTGCGGATGATCCCGCGGTCGAGTTCGATGATGCGGGTCGCCACGCCGTCGAGGAAGGCGCGGTCGTGGGTGATCAGCATCACGCTGCCCTTGAAGCTTCGCAGCAACTCTTCGAGCCATGAAATCGAATCGAGGTCCAGGTGGTTGGTCGGCTCGTCGAGCAGCAGCACATCGGGCACCGCAACCAGCGCCTGCGCCAGCGCGACCCGCTTTTTCATGCCGCCGGAGAGCTGGCCGATCTCGCGCGTGCCGTCGAGGTGCAACTGCGCCAGCGTGGTGTCGACGCGCTGCTCCCAGTTCCAGGCGTCGAGCGCTTCGATGCGCGTTTGCAGCGCATCGAGGTCGACGCCGTCGGCGTGTTCTTCGTAGGCCTGACGCACCGCGCGCGCCTCGGCGACGCCCTCACTGACCGCCTCGAACACCGTGTGGCCGGGATCGAACTGCGGCTCCTGCGGCACATAGCAGATGCGCACGCCCTGCGTCATCTGCAGCAGGCCGTCGTCGAGCTTTTCGAGGCCGGCGATGATTTTCAGCATCGACGACTTGCCGGCGCCGTTGCGGCCGATCAGGCCGAGTCGTTCACCCGCGTCGAGCGAGAACGCCGCGTTGTCGAGCAGGGCCACGTGGCCGAAAGCCAGGTGGGCATTGGAGAGGGAGAAGACAGCCATGGCTCGATTGTGAGGGTTGACCCTGACACGACCGCGATGTGCCTGCGGCCCGAGCGCCGAAAATGCCGTGATGCCCGCCTCCGACATCCTTCACGATTCCTTTTACAAGTTCGCCGACATCACCGATGTCGACAGCACCGCTGCGACGCTGCGCGAACTGACCGCGGCGCTCACCGGCGTCCTGCTGGTGGCGCACGAGGGCCTCAACGGCACGCTGGCCGGCACGGCGGCGGCGCTCGATGCGTTTCGCGTCGCGCTCGCGGACGATCCGCGGCTGGGCGGCCGTTTCACCGGCATCGCGTTCAAGCGCAGCCCCTGCGTCACCGCACCGTTCCAGCGGATGAAGGTGCACAGCCGGCCGGAGATCCTGCCGCTGGGCCTGCCCTCAGGACACAGCGGCGTGAACGCGGTCGGCCACGTCGGCCTGCAGGTGACGCCCAAGCAATGGCGCGAGCTGCTCGACGACCCGAACGTCGTCGTGGTCGACAACCGCAACCACTTCGAGGTGCGGCTCGGCCGCTTCCGCAACGCGGTCGATCCGCTGGTGCGCAACTTCCGCGACTTCCCCGCCTACATCGAAGCGCAGTTGCCGACCTGGCAGGCCGAAGGCAAGCAGATCGCGATGTACTGCACCGGCGGCATCCGCTGCGAGAAGACCAGCGCGTGGCTGCACGAGCGCGGCGTGACGGTGCTGCAGCTCGAAGGCGGCATCCTGAACTACTTCGCCGAAATGCCCGACGCCGAGCGCGACTGGGACGGCGAGTGCTTCGTCTTCGACAACCGCATCGCGCTCGACACCCGGCTGCACGAGACCGGTACCACCGCCGAACAGGTCTACGCGGGCGATCCGGACGAGGCGTGGCGGCTGCGGCGCGCGCAGCAGTTGGCGGGATCAGCAGAACCCGACGAGGCCGAGGCCACCGCGTTTGACGCCACACGGCCCGTGCCGTGAACACCCCGGCGCCGCCGAGCACGGGGGGCCGACGACCTCAGCCCCCCGTTCCACTGCCGACGAAAAACGGCGTCGGCCCCAGCTGCGTCGCGCTGACGCCGGGGCCTTGGGCCACGATCAGCGCCTTCCTGATCGAGCGTTTCCCGGCGGTGTCGGCCGCGACCTGGCGAACGCGGATGCAGCAGGGCGAACTGGTCGACGAGCACGGCGTCGCCGTCACGCCGGACCGGCCGTACCGATCGGGGGGGCGGCTGTACTACTACCGCTCGATAGCCGACGAGCCACGCGTGCCGTTCGATGAGGTCGTGCTGTTCCAGGACGAGCTGCTGGTTGTGGCCGACAAGCCGCATTTCCTGCCGGTGACACCGGGCGGCAAGCACCTGCAGGAAACGCTGCTGGTGCGGCTGAAGCGCCGGCTCGGCATCACCACGCTGGCGCCGCTGCACCGGCTCGACCGCGAGACTGCCGGCGTCGTCGTCTTCGCGGTGCAGCCCGACACGCGCGGCGCGTACCAGGCGCTGTTCGCGCAGCGGCAGGTGACCAAGCACTACGAGGCGATCGCGCCGTGGCGGCCCGAGCTGACGTTTCCACTGACGCACCGCAGCCGGCTGGTGCAGGACGATCATTTCCTGCGGATGCAAGAAGTGCCCGGCGAGCCGAATGCAGAGACGCTGTTCGAGGTGCTCGACGTGCAAGGCGACTTCGCTCGCTACCGCCTGACGCCGCTGACCGGCCGCACCCACCAGCTGCGCGTGCACTGTGCCGCGCTCGGCCTGCCGATCGTCGGCGACCGGATGTATCCGACGCTGCTGCCGGCCGACACCGACGACCATGAGCAGCCGTTGCAGTTGCTGGCGCGAACGATCGCCTTCGTCGATCCGATCAGTGGCGCGGCGCGGAATTTCGACAGTGCACGAGAGCTGGTCACGATGAATGCAGCAGCGTCGTTTTGATCGAAACTGGGCGGCTGACGAAACAACGGGGGACGCGCCATGACGAAGCAGACTTCAGACTCCTCCGCGCCCGAGCAAGGCCGCCTCATCCTGTTCCAGGAGCAGACAATCCGCCGCAGTTGACACCAGAACGAATGGTGGTTCTCGGTCATCGACGTCGTGGCTGTGCTCTCGGAAAGCAGCTACGCCAATCGTTATTGGTCGGTCGTTTCGAAAGTGGCCCGTGCGGTTGAAGTTCACCGCCCAGCCGGTTTGAGCCGCATAGAAGACGTTTCAGCTGGCGCGACTTGCTGAGCCAGAGCGTTCTCGCGCCACGGTTTGATTTTCGAGAGCGCGTCGCTGATTTTTTCTTTGGCTTGCGCCGCATCGTGGTCGAGTTGAAGGCCGATCCAAAAGCCCTCGGACATGCCAAAGAACGTGGACAGCCTCAACCCGGTATCGGCCGTGACAGCGCGCGCGCCAGCGATGACCTCGCCAATGCGACGCTGAGACACGCCGATCTCTTTGGCAAGACGGTACTGGGTGATGCCCATGGGCTTGAGGAACTCTTCAAGCAGGATTTCGCCGGGGGTGGGGTAAGGCACTTTGCGCATCAATCGCTCCGCTGTTGCTAGTGATAGTCCACGATCTCCACATGGGCGGGGCCGGCCTCTGTCCAGTCGAAGCACACGCGCCACTGCTGGTTGATGCGGATGCTGTGCTGCCCTTGCCGATTGCCAACCAAGACCTCCAGGCAGTTGCCCGGCGGCACCCGAAGGTCGCCGAGCGATCCCGCCCTGTTGAGCATCGCCAACTTGCGCATGGCTACCGACTCGATGTTGACGAACCGCCTGACACGAGCACCGTTGAACAAAGATTCCGTGTCACTGCACTTGAACGATAGGATCGCCACGCCGAAATACTATCGTATCTCGTTAGCAATTCCAAGCATCTTCACGATGTCCCCTGGTGCGTGATCGCCGCCTCCAGCGCATCGACAAACACCTTCGCCACATCGAACCCCGTCTGCTTCGTGATCTCCTGAAATCCGGTCGGGCTGGTGACGTTGATCTCGGTGACGCAGTCGCCGATCACGTCGAGGCCGACCAGCAGCAGGCCACGGGCCGCCAGCACCGGGCCGATCGCTTCGGAGGTCTCGCGGTCGCGGGGGCTCAGGGGTTGAGCCACCCCCTTGCCGCCCACCGCCATGTTGCCGCGGATCTCGCTGCCCTGCGGGATGCGCGCCAGCGCGAACGGCACCGGCTTTCCATCGATCAGCAGGATGCGCTTGTCGCCCTGGGTGATCTCGGGCAGGTAGCGCTGCACCATGACGGTCTGCTCGCCGTGGCGGTTCAGCGTCTCGACGATGCTGCCCAGGTTCAGGCCGTCGGGCCCGACGCGGAAGATGCCCATGCCGCCCATGCCGTCGAGCGGCTTCAGGATGATGTCCTGGTGCTCGGCGTGGAAGCGCTTGATGTCGTCCGCATCGCGGGTGACCAGGGTCGGGCCGATGAATTGCGGAAACTCCAGGATCGCGAGCTTCTCCGGGTGATCGCGCAACGCCGACGGCCGATTGAACACGCGCGCGCCTTCGCGCTCGGCCTGGCCGAGCAGGTGGGTCGCGTAGAAGTACTCGCTGTCGAACGGCGGGTCCTTGCGCATCACCACCGCATCGATGTCGGCCAGCGCCACCGGGATCTCGTCGGGCGGCTGTTGTCGGGCTGAAAACCACGCGGGGCCACCCGGCGTCAGCGTGATCTCGCGGACGTAAGCCGTGACGCGGCCGCCGCGTTGCCACATCAGGTCGCGCGGGTGGCAGGCGAGCAGCTCGTGCCCGCGCGACGCCGCCTCGCGCATCATCGAAAACGTGGTGTCCTTGGCGGTGTTGAAACCTTCGAGCGCGTCGGCGACGAACAGCAGTTTCATGGGGTCGGCTTTCTCGAGAGGCGTGGAGATGTCGGCCACCACTGTTGCACAACCAGCGCCAGCGCGCTCAGAAGCGCAGAGCCCTGTGCATGACCGACTCCTGCGTCAGCGACGCCGGCAGCCAGCTCAGATTTCGACCTTGGACCCCAGCTCCACCACACGGTTGGTCGGCAGCCGCAGGAAGTCCGCTGCCGCCGCTGCGTTGCGGTGCATGCTGGCAAACAGCTTCTCGCGCCACAGCGCCATGCCGTCGCCGATGGTGGGGATCACGATGTCGCGGCTGAGGAAGTAGCTGGTGTCCATCTCGGGCAACGGGATACCGCGGGTTTGCAGCAGCTTCAGCGCCTCGGGCACGTCGGGGTCGTTCTTGAAGCCGAAGTGCAGCACCACCTGCCAGCAATCGTGGCCCAACGCCTCCACCTGGATGCGCTTGTCGAAGCCCACCCAGGGCACCTCGTGGTGTTTGACGCTGACGAACAGGTTGTACTCGTGCAGCACCTTGTTGTGCTTGAGGTTGTGCAGCAGCGCGTTGGGCGTCAGGCCCTCGTCGGCAGCCAAAAAGACGGCGGTGCCGGCCACGCGCGTGGGCGGGCTGATGAACACCGCGTCGAGGAACCCCTTCAATTCGATGGCATCGCTGCGCAGCCGCTCGTGCATCAGCTTGCGACCCTGCACCCAGGTCATCATCAGCACGAACATGCCGACGCCCAGCACCAGCGGGAACCAGCCGCCGGCCAGCAGCTTGAGCATGTTGCTCAGGAAGAAGGTGATGTCGATGACAAAGAAGAAAATCGTCGCCAGCAGGCTGGGAATCAGCGCGTACTTCCAGCCATACCGGATGACAAAGAAGGTCATCACGGTGGTGATGGTCATGTCCAGCGTGACTGCGATGCCATACGCCGAGGCCAGGTTGGACGATGTCTTGAACAAGGCCACCGCCAGCACGATGAAGACAAACAGGCCCCAGTTGACGAGCGGCACGTAAATCTGGCCGGTGTCACGCACCGACGTGTGCTTGATGGCCATGCGCGGCAAGATGCCCAGCTGGATGGCCTGCTTGGTGACCGAGAAGGCGGCCGAGATCAGCGCCTGCGAGGCGATCACCGTGGCGGCCGTGGCCAGGAACACCATCGGCAGCTGCGCCCAACCCGGCGTCATCTTGAAAAAGGGGTTGTCGATCGCCTCGGGGTGGGCCAGCAGCATCGCGCCCTGGCCGAAGTAGTTCACCACCAGCGCGGGCATCACGAAGGCATACCAGGCAATGCGGATGGGTTGCTTGCCGAAGTGGCCCATGTCGGCGTACAGCGCCTCGCCGCCGGTGACGCACAGCACCACGGCGCCGAGGCCAACGAAGGCCACCGTCGGGTTGTGCATGAAGAACGCGACGGCGTAGGCCGGGTTCAGCGCCACCAGCACGGCCGGGTTGGACAGGATGTGCGGAAGACCCAGCGCCACCAACACGACGAACCACACCAGCGTGATCGGCCCGAAGAATTTCCCGATGCCACCCGTACCGAAACGCTGGACGGAAAACAGACCCGTCAAAACAATCAGGGTGAGTGGAATGACCCAGCTGTGCAAGGCGGGCGCGGCCACTTCCAGGCCTTCCACCGCAGACAGCACCGAGATGGCCGGCGTGATCACGCCATCGCCGTAGAAGATGGCCGTGCCGAACAGGCCCACCGTCATCAGCACGCGCCGCAGCGCGGGCCGGTCTTTGACTGCCGTGGTGGCCAGCGCCAGCATCGCGATCAGGCCGCCTTCGCCGTTGTTGTCGGCACGCAGGATCAGCAGCACGTACTTGACGGACACGATGATGGTCATCGTCCAGAAGATCAGCGACAGCACGCCAAGGATGTTGTCCGATGTGGGAGCCACGTGGCCCCCGTGGAAAACTTCCTTCAGGGCATACAGCGGGCTGGTGCCGATGTCGCCATAGACGACGCCGAGGGCGCCCAGGGTCAGGGCGGCAAGGCTGGAAGCGGGGCGATGGGGAGTCAAGGTGAACCGGCGTCAGAGCCGGCCAGGGCGCGTGCAAAACGACGATGGATTGTGCTCCCCGACACGCCGGTGCCTCGGGGAGCGCACCGGGCAGTGGTGTGTCTTTCAGGCAAAAATGTTGCGACGCAACAACTCTTGCTCCAGCCTCACTCGTAGATTTCGGCGTCGGGGTCGGTGGCCTCCAGCTCATAACTCGCTGCCACCATCGCCAGGCGTGCGATCACGCCGTACATGTAAAAGCGGTTGGGTGCGCTCGCCCCCGGCTTGACGCCGGGCCGTGGGAGCTGGTTCGACTCGGCGAAGGCGAGCGGCACGAAGCTCGCCCCCGGTGAGTTGAGGTTCTCGTCGATCCCACGCTCGGCGTTGACTCGGTAGAAGCCGCCGACCACATAGCGGTCGATCATGTAGACCACCGGCTCGGCCACCGCGTCGTTGACGCGCTCGTAGGTCGGCACGCCTTCTTGCAGGATCACCTCGCTGACCTCCTGCCCGTCCTTGATGACACTCATCTTGTTGCGCGAGCGCCGGTTCAGTTCGGCCAGTTCCTTGGGATCACGCACGGTCATGATGCCCATGCCGTAGGTACCCGCGTCGGCCTTGACGATGATGAACGGCTTCTCCTGGATGCCGTATTCCTTGTACTTGCGCTTGACCTTGGCGAGCAGCGCCTCGGCGTTGCTCATCAGGCATTCGGCACCGGTCCCGTCGCTGAAATTCACCTCACCGCAACGCGCGAACAGCGGGTTGATCAGCCACGGGTCCATGCCCAGCAGCTTCGCGAACTTCTTTGCCACTTCCTCGTAGGCCGCGAAATGGTTCGTCTTGCGACGGATGGCCCAGCCAGCATGCAGCGGCGGCAGCAGGTATTGCTCGTGAAGGTTTTCGAGCACCTTCGGGATGCCGGCCGACAGATCGTTGTTGAGCAGGATGGTGCAAGGGTCGAAATCCTTCAGCCCGAGGCGCCCTCGGGTTCGGACCAAGGGCTCCAGCGTCAACTGCGTGCCATCGGCCAGTTCGATCGGCGTCGGCGTGGTGATCGTGTCGTCCAGCGTGCCCAGGCGCACGTTCATGCCGGCCATGTGGAAGATCTGCATCAGCCGCGCGACATTGGCCAGATAGAAGGTGTTGCGGGTGTGCTTCTCGGGGATCAGCAGCAGGTTCTTGGCCTCGGGGCAGATCTTCTCGATCGCCGCCATCGCCGCCTGCACCGCCAGCGGCAGCATCTCGGCTGTCAGGTTGTTGAACCCACCTGGAAACAGGTT
>JAURWR010000118.1 GCA_030654805.1 Burkholderiaceae bacterium | reverse complement strand
CGGTGAAGCTGATCAACCCGATCGCGATGGAAGAGGGTCTGCGCTTCGCCATCCGTGAAGGTGGCCGCACCGTCGGCGCCGGCGTCGTCGCCAAGATCATCGAGTAAACGCGTGACGACCGGCAGTCAGTTCTGTTGGCTGCCGGCCTTCGTGAATCAACGCGGCCTGGAGGCGAAAGCCGGCCGCACTGCTCTTTAAGGAACCGTCATGCAAAAGCAAAAGATCCGCATCCGTCTGAAAGCGTTTGACTACAAGTTGATCGACCAGTCGGCACTCGAAATCGTCGACACCGCCAAGCGCACCGGCGCCATCGTCAAGGGCCCGGTGCCCCTGCCGACTCGCATGCAGCGTTTCGACATCCTGCGTTCGCCGCACGTCAACAAGACCTCGCGCGATCAGTTCGAGATCCGTACCCACCAGCGCCTGATGGACATCGTCGATCCGACGGACAAGACCGTCGATGCGCTGATGAAGCTCGACCTGCCGGCTGGCGTGGACGTCGAAATCAAGCTGCAGTGACTTTAAAAACGAGTTAGCGGTTGCGGATGATTCCGTGACTGCTATACTCGCAGGCTTTTCTGGGCACGTCATTTCGGTGGCGGCCCCATCAAATCAGCCCGGCCAATCGATGTCGGGTGTGTGCAACAAAGGTCTCGTTCGCGGGGCCGGAGAACCATCATGAGTCTAAGCAACCGCCTCGGATTGCTGGGCCGCAAGGTGGGCATGATGCGCATCTTCACGGACGACGGCGACGCCGTTCCCGTGACGGTGCTCGACGTGTCCAACAACCGTGTGGCGCAGGTCAAGACCGCAGAGACAGACGGCTACAGCGCGATCCAGGTCGCGTTCGGTACGCGCAAGGCGTCTCGGGTCAACAAGCCGCTGGCTGGGCACCTCGCGAAAGCCGGTGTCGAAGCAGGCGAAATCCTTCGGGAATTCCGCGTTGAAGCCGACGTCGCCGCCGGCTACCAGCCTGGCGCTCAAGTCGTTGTGGCTGGTGTATTCGCGGTCGGCCAGAAGGTCGATGTGCAGGGTACCTCGATCGGCAAGGGCTTCACTGGCACCATCAAGCGCCACAACTTCAAGTCGCAGCGCGCGTCGCATGGCAACAGCCGTTCGCACAACGTGCCGGGCTCGATCTCGATGGCGCAGGATCCGGGTCGCGTGTTTCCGGGCAAGAAAATGTCCGGTCACCGTGGCGACGTGACCAAGACGACGCAAAACCTCGACATCATCCGCATCGATGAGGCCCGCCAGCTGTTGCTGGTGCGTGGCGCGGTGCCTGGTTCGAAGAACGGTCACATCGTCGTCAGCCCTGCCGTCAAGGTGAAGGTCAAGAAGGGAGCCAACTGATGCAGCTCGAGCTCCTCAATGCGCAAGGTCAGGCCACGTCGAAAGTCGACGCGCCCGACACCTTGTTCGCCCGCGATTACAACGAAGCGTTGGTGCACCAGATCGTCGTGGCCTTCCAGGCCAACGCACGCCAAGGCACCCGTGCCCAGCTGGATCGCGCCGAAGTCAAGCACTCGACGAAGAAACCGTGGCGCCAGAAGGGCACTGGTCGTGCCCGCGCCGGCATGACCTCGTCGCCGCTGTGGCGCGGAGGCGGCCGGATCTTCCCGAACAGCCCCGACGAGAACTTCACCCAGAAAGTCAATAAGAAGATGTATCGCGCCGGCATGGCCGCGATCTTTTCGCAGTTGGCGCGTGAAGGCCGCCTGGCGGTGATCGATTCGATGGAAGTCGATTCGCCCAAGACCAAGGCGTTCGCTGCCAAGTTGAAGGCGATGGGCTTCGACTCGGTGCTGGTGATTTCGGACCAGGTCGACGACAACCTTCTGCTGGCCTCGCGCAACCTGCGCAACGTGCTGGTGGTCGAGCCGCGTCACGCCGATCCGCTGTCGCTGGTGCACTACAAGAAGGTGCTGGTCACCAAGGCTGCCATCGAGCAACTCAAGGAGATGCTGGCATGAGCACCGTTGTCAAACATGCTGAAAACCGGCTGGCGCAGATCCTGATCGCGCCGATCGTCAGTGAGAAGGCCACGATGGCGTCCGAGAAGCACAACCAGGTGCTGTTCAAGGTCCTGCGCGATGCGACCAAGCCTGAAATCAAGGCCGCCGTCGAGCTGATGTTCAAGGTCGAAGTCGAGTCCGTTCAAACGGTGCTGCAAAAAGGCAAGGTCAAGAAGTTCGGTCGCTCGATCGGTCGCCGCGATCATGTCAAGAAGGCGTATGTGTCGTTGAAGGCCGGACAGGAACTCAACATCTCTGGGGAGGCCGCGTAATGGCCGTCGTCAAAGTCAAACCAACATCGCCAGGCCGTCGTGCCGTGGTGAAGGTGGTGCATGCGCACCTCCACAAGGGCAAGCCGGAAGCGTCGCTGCTGGAGCCGCAATTCCAGCATGCCGGTCGCAACAACAATGGCCACATCACGATCCGTCACAAGGGCGGTGGTCACAAGCACCACTACCGCGTCGTCGATTTCGTGCGCAACAAGGATGGCATTCCGGCGAAGGTCGAGCGCATCGAGTACGACCCGAACCGCACGGCTCACATCGCTCTGGTGTGCTACGCCGACGGCGAGCGTCGCTATGTGATCGCGCCGCGTGGCCTGGACGTCGGTCAGACGCTGCTGAGCGGCGCCGAAGCACCGATCAAGACTGGCAACACGCTGCCCATCCGCAACATCCCGGTCGGTTCGGTGATCCACTGCATCGAGATGCTGCCGGGCAAAGGGGCGCAGATTGCCCGCTCGGCCGGCACGTCCTGTACGCTGCTGGCGCGCGAAGGCACCTACGCGCAGGTTCGCTTGCGTTCAGGTGAGGTCCGCCGCATCCACATCGACTGCCGCGCGACGATCGGTGAAGTCTCGAACGAAGAGCACAGCCTGCGCCAGTACGGCAAGGCCGGTGCGATCCGCTGGAAGGGCATCCGTCCGACGGTGCGTGGCGTGGCCATGAACCCGGTCGACCACCCGCACGGTGGTGGCGAAGGTCGCACCGGCGAAGGTCAGGTCCCTGTGTCGCCGTGGAACACGATGACCAAGGGCTACCGCACTCGCAACAACAAGCGCACGCAGACGTTCATCGTCTCGCGTCGCAAGAAGTAAAGGGGCCGCCAGATGACCCGTTCGCTGAAAAAGGGCCCGTTCGTCGACCATCACCTGATGGCCAAAGTCGACAAAGCGGTTGCCATCAAGGACAAGAAGCCCATCAAGACCTGGTCGCGTCGTTCGACGATCCTGCCGGATTTCATCGGGCTGACGATCGCCGTGCACAACGGCAAGCAGCACATTCCGGTCTACGTGACCGATCAGATGGTCGGTCACAAGTTGGGCGAATTTGCGTTGACGCGCACGTTCAAGGGACACCCGGCCGACAAGAAAGCCGCAAGGAAATAAGGAACCACGATGGAAACCCGTTCAATCGTTCGTGGCGTTCGACTGTCCGCCGACAAGGGGCGCCTGGTCGCCGACCTGGTCCGTGGCCGTCCCGTTGATCAAGCCCTCAACATCCTGACATTCACGCCTAAGAAGGCGGCCGGCATCATCAAGAAGGCGCTCGAATCGGCCATCGCGAATGCCGAACACAACGACGGCGCTGACATTGATGAACTCAAGGTCAAAACGATCTATGTCGAGCAAGGCTCCATCCTGAAGCGCTTCTCGGCGCGTGCCAAAGGACGGGGCAACAGCATCTGCAAGCCGACCGCGCACATCTACATCACCGTCGGCAACTAAGGCAAAGATCATGGGACAAAAGATTCACCCCATCGGCTTTCGACTGCCGGTCACGCGCAACTGGGCGTCGCGCTGGTACGCGAACAACCAGAACTTCGCCACGATGCTGGCCGAGGACTTGAAGGTTCGTGAGTTCCTGAAGGCGCGCCTGAAGAACGCTGCGGTCTCGCGCGTGCTGATCGAGCGCCCCGCCAAAAACGCCCGCATCACGATCTACTCGGCACGTCCGGGCGTGGTGATCGGCAAGAAGGGCGAGGACATCGAGAACCTGAAGGCCGAACTGACCCGCCGTCTCGGCGTGCCGGTCGCCGTCAACATCGAAGAAGTGCGCAAGCCTGAGATCGATGCACAGTTGATCGCCGACAGCATCACGCAGCAGCTCGAAAAGCGGATCATGTTCCGCCGGGCGATGAAGCGCGCGATGCAGAACGCGATGCGCTTGGGCGCCCAGGGCATCAAGCTGATGTCGTCGGGTCGCTTAAACGGCATCGAGATCGCCCGCTGCGAGTGGTACCGCGAAGGTCGCGTGCCACTTCACACCCTGAAGGCCGACATTGACTACGGCTTCTCCGAAGCCAAGACGACCTACGGGATCATCGGTGTCAAGTGCTGGGTCTATCGCGGTGACCGTCTGGGTCATGGCGAAGCTCCGGGCGTCGTCAACAAGCCGGAAGGTGAAGACGATCGCCGCCCACGTCGCAATGCCCGTCCTGGCGCGCCACCGAGCCGGGGTCGTCCCGGTGCTCCGGGCGCCGATCGGGGTCCGCGCGCGGCGGGTCCGTCCGACCTGGCAGCCAAGCCGCCTGAGGCGGGTGATTCGAGCAAGGCCCCCACGGTCAAGCGCGTGCGCAAAGCCGCCCCGCCCACGCCGGGTGAGGCCAAAGGAGAATAAGCATGCTGCAACCTGCACGCAGAAAATATCGCAAAGAACAAAAGGGCCGCAACACGGGTGTTGCCACCCGCGGCGCGAAAGTGTCGTTCGGCGAATACGGACTGAAGGCCACCGAACGTGGTCGCTTGACCGCGCGTCAGATCGAAGCTGCACGTCGCGCGATTTCACGTCACGTGAAGCGCGGTGGCCGCATTTGGATCCGGATATTTCCCGACAAGCCCATCTCGCAAAAGCCGGCTGAAGTTCGCATGGGCAATGGCAAGGGCAATCCCGAGTACTACGTGGCCGAGATCCAGCCCGGCAAGGTGCTCTACGAGATCAACGGCGTTCCGGAAGCGCTGGCGCGCGAGGCGTTCACTCTCGCGGCTGCCAAGTTGCCGCTGAGCTGCACGTTCGTCGCACGCCAGGTCGGCGCTTGACACCCCACGGAGAACTCCAAGTGAAAGCATCTGAACTCCGCGCCAAAGACATCGCTGGCCTCCAGAAGGAAGTCAGCGATCTGCTGAAGGCCCATTTTGGCCTGCGCATGCAGAAGGCCACACAGCAGTTGGCCAACCACACCCAGCTCGGCAACACGCGGCGCGACATCGCCCGCGCGAAGACCGTGATTGCCCAGAAGCAACGTGAAGCGAAAGGAGCTGCGAAATGACCGAAGCTCAACCCGCCGTCAAGGAAAAGACCGTTCGTACCTTGGTCGGCAAGGTCGTCAGCGACAAGCGCAGCAAGACGATCACCGTCTTGATTGAGCGCCGCACCAAGCACGAACTCTACGGCAAGATCGTTGCCAAGACGAGCAAGTACCACGCACACGACGAGAACAATGAGTTCAAGAACGGTGATGTGGTCGAGATTTCCGAGAGCCGCCCGATTTCCAAGACCAAGGCCTGGGTCGTGACCAAGCTGGTTCAGAAAGCTCGTGAGGTCTGATAGAAGACCCCGCTGATTCAGCGGGTGCAGGAATGTTTCGCATAGATGGTGTGGCGGGGGTTGACGGCAAAAGCTGTCTCCTGCTAATATCGTCGACTTCGCTGGAATCAACGACCGATCTCTCGGTCTTGCTTTCGGATCCGCCCAAAACTGCTCTTGCGCGATTCGTCGTGCGTGAGTCACGGGCCCAAGACTGATCGACTGCCTGGTGCCTTTGGCGCTGGGTTGTTGGTACAAGTTGGGACATACGAAAAATGATTCAAATGCAATCGCGGCTTGACGTCGCGGACAACACTGGCGCCAAGTCCGTCATGTGTATCAAGGTGCTGGGCGGCTCCAGACGTCGTTACGCCGGTATCGGCGACGTGATCAAGGTCAGCATTAAAGAGGCTGCGCCGCGTGGTCGCGTCAAAAAAGGCGAGGTTTATAGCGCTGTTGTAGTTCGCACTGCTAAAGGCGTTCGTCGCCAAGACGGTTCGCTGGTGAAGTTCGACGGTAATGCCGCCGTTTTGTTGAACGCAAAGTTGGAGCCGATCGGCACGCGCATTTTCGGCCCGGTCACGCGTGAACTGCGCACTGAGCGCTTCATGAAGATCGTCTCGCTGGCGCCCGAAGTCCTCTGAGCTGATATAGGAACTGGCTTATGAACAAGATTCGTAAAGGCGACCAAGTCATCGTTTTGACGGGCCGCGACAAAGGCAAGCGTGGGGTGGTGGCTGCTCGCGTTGATGAAGACCGTGTCACGGTCGATGGCATCAATGTCGTGAAGAAGCACGTCAAACCCAACCCGATGAAGGGCACGACGGGCGGTGTCGTCGAAAAGACGATGCCGATCCACCAGTCCAACGTTGCGATTTACAACTCGGCGTCTGGCAAGGCGGATCGCGTCGGAATCAAGCTTCTCGCCGATGGCAAGAAGGTCCGCGTGTTCAAGTCCAGCGGCGAAGAAATCAAGGTTTAAAGGTCTGACATGGCTCAACAACAACCCGCTCGCCTGCAGGCCATCTACCGAGGCACGATCGCTCCGGCTTTGGTCGCCAAGTATGGCTATAAATCTGTGATGGAGGTTCCGCGCATCACCAAGATCACGCTCAACATGGGCGTGAGCGAGGCGGTCTCGGACAAGAAAGTCATGGAGCATGCCGTCAGCGACATGACCAAGATTGCTGGGCAGAGGCCCGTGGTTACCAAGTCGAAGAAGGCCATTGCCGGATTCAAGATCCGTGACGGTGTGCCCATTGGCTGCATGGTCACGCTGCGTGGCGTCCAGATGTACGAGTTCCTCGATCGCTTCGTCACCATCGCGTTGCCGCGTGTGCGTGACTTCCGGGGCATCTCGGGCCGCTCTTTCGATGGCCGTGGTAATTACAACATCGGCGTGAAAGAACAGATCATTTTTCCTGAAGTCGAGTACGACAAGGTGGATGCATTGCGTGGGCTGAATATCAGCATCACCACCACCGCTAAGAACGACGATGAGTGCAAGGCTCTGCTTGCTGCATTCAAGTTCCCATTCAAGAACTGAGGCTGACTGTGGCAAAAGTTTCATTGATCCAGCGCGAACTCAAGCGCGAGCAACTCGCTGCCAAGTACGCGAAGAAATACGCCGAGTACAAGGGAATCGCCAACGACGCCAAGAAGTCCGATGAAGAGCGATATGCCGCTCGACTCGAACTGCAAAAGCTACCGCGGAATTCATATCCGACCCGCCAGCGCAACCGTTGCGCTCTGACCGGTCGCCCACGTGGCACCTTCAGGAAATTTGGCCTGGGCCGCAACAAGATTCGTGAATTGGCCTTCAAGGGCGACATTCCCGGTGTCATCAAGGCGAGCTGGTAAGCGGCGCGTCGATCAGGAGATATTCGTATGAGCATGAGTGATCCTATCGCCGATATGCTGACCCGCATTCGCAACGCCCAGATGGTTGAGAAGCCATCGGTGTCGATGCCGTCTTCGAAGTTGAAGATCGCGATTGCCCAAGTGTTGAAGGACGAAGGTTATGTCGACAGCTATGCCGTGGTTGGCGAGGCGACCAAGCCCCAGTTGCAGATCGCATTGAAGTACTACGCCGGCAAGCCTGTGATCGAGCACATTGAGCGCGTCAGCCGTCCGGGTCTGCGTGTCTACAAGGGCCGCCACGATATTCCGAACGTCAAGAACGGTTTGGGTGTCGCGATTGTCACCACGCCTCAGGGTGTGATGACCGATCGCAAGGCGCGCCAAGTCGGCATCGGCGGTGAAGTTCTTTGCTACGTCGCCTAAGGAAGGAATCAGCATATGTCCAGAGTTGGAAAAATGCCGGTGTCCTTGCCGCAGGGCTTGGACTTCTCGGTCACCGCAGATCGCATCACCGTCAAGGGACCGCTCGGCACCTTGGTTCGTCCGGCGAGTCCCTTGGTCACCGTGAGCAACACAGCAGGCAAGCTGGAATTCGTTCCGGCCAATGACAGCACGGCGGCTGACGCGATGTCCGGCACGATGCGCGCGCTGGTTGCGAACATGGTCAACGGCGTCAGCAAGGGCTTCGAAAAGAAGCTGTCTCTGGTCGGCGTGGGCTTCAAGGCCCAGGCCGTCGGCAGCAAGTTGAACCTGCAGATCGGGTTCTCGCATCCGGTGGGCAAGGACATGCCTGAGGGCGTGAAAGTCGAATGCCCTACGCCGACTGAAATCATCATCAAGGGCTCCGACCGCCAAGTGGTGGGGCAGATCGCCGCTGAAGTCCGAGCCATTCGTCCGCCCGAGCCCTACAAAGGCAAGGGCATTCGATACGTTGGCGAGAAGGTCACGATCAAAGAGACCAAGAAGAAGTAAGGAGCGGATGACATGTTGAATAAAAAAGATCAGCGCACCCGTCGCTCGCGTCAGACCCGGGTTCGCATTGCCCGGCAGCGGGTGGTTCGCCTCACGGTCTTCCGCACCAATCTGCACATCTACGCCAGCGTGATATCTGACGATGGCAATCGTGTGCTGGCCAGCGCGTCGACTGTCGAAGCCGATGTCCGCAAAGAACTTGGTGCGGCGGGTAAAGGCGGCAACGTCGGCGCTGCGGCGCTGATCGGCAAACGGATCGCCGAGAAGGCCAAGGCTGCGGGCGTCGAGAAAGTCGCTTTCGACCGGGCTGGTTTCGCCTACCACGGACGCGTCAAGGCGTTGGCTGAAGCCGCTCGTGAAGCCGGCCTTCAGTTCTAAGCAAGGAATTCGAAAATGGCAAAGTTTCAACCCCGCGCACAGACCGAAGGCAATGACGACGGCCTGAAGGAAAAGATGATTGCGGTCAACCGCGTCACCAAGGTCGTGAAGGGCGGACGCACGCTCAGTTTCGCAGCGTTGACCGTTGTCGGTGACGGCGATGGCCGCATCGGCATGGGCAAGGGCAAGGCCAAGGAGGTGCCTGTGGCGGTGCAAAAGGCCATGGAAGCTGCGCGTCGGAACATGGTCAAGGTGTCGTTGAAGAACGGTTCGATTCACCACAAGGTGGTGGGCGAGCACGGCGCGTCGCACGTGTTGATGGCCCCGGCCCCGGCCGGTACCGGCATCATCGCCGGCGGCCCGATGCGCGCGGTGTTCGAGGTGATGGGCGTGACCGACATCGTGTGCAAGAGCCTCGGCTCATCGAACCCATACAACCTGGTTCGGGCGACCTTGGATGCGTTGAAGCACACCAGCACCCCCGCCGAAGTCGCCGCGAAGCGCGGCCTGACGGTCGAAGCGATCTTCAACTGACATCGAGCTGGAGAAAAAAATGGCTGACAAACCCACCGTCAAGATCAAGCTGGTCCGCAGCATTGCAGGCACCCGTGAGTCCCATCGCGCCACCGTGCGTGGGCTCGGGCTGCGCAAGCTCAACAGCGAGTCCGAACTCGAAGACACGCCCGCTGTGCGCGGCATGATCAACAAGATCTCGTACCTGCTCAAGGTACTCTGAGATAGATCTGGAAAAAATGACCATGGAACTCAACACCATCAAGCCCGCCGAGGGCTCGAAACGCCAGCGCCGCCGTGTCGGTCGCGGCATCGGCTCTGGCCTGGGCAAGACCGCAGGTCGTGGTCACAAGGGTCAGAAGTCGCGTGCCGGTGGCTATCACAAGGTCGGCTTCGAAGGCGGACAGATGCCGCTGCAACGTCGTTTGCCCAAGCGCGGTTTCAAGTCGGCCTCGCTGAAGTACAACGCCGAGATCACGCTGACCGACCTGGAGCGTCTAGGCGCTGCCGAGGTGGACCTGCTGTCTCTGAAGCAAGCCGGTCTGGTCGGCCAACTCGCCAAGGTGGTCAAGGTCATCAAGACCGGCGAGTTGACCCGTGCCGTGGTGCTCAAGGGCGTCGGCGCGACGGCGGGTGCCAAGGCCGTCATCGAAGCGGCTGGCGGCTCGGTCGCCTGAATTCGGCTGATCTGCACTTGAACGACTGATCTCAACCGTGGCAACCAACGCGAATCAACTTGCGAAAAGCGGCAAATTCGGAGACCTGCGTCGCCGGTTGACGTTTCTGTTGCTCGCGCTGGTCGTGTACCGGATGGGGGCGCACATTCCGGTGCCTGGCATCGATCCGAATCAGCTGGCAGAGTTGTTCAAGGGGCAGGCGGGCGGCATTCTTAGCCTGTTCAACATGTTTTCGGGTGGCGCATTGTCGCGCTTCACCGTGTTCGCGCTGGGCATCATGCCGTACATCTCGGCGTCGATCATCATGCAGTTGATGACCTACGTGGTTCCCTCGCTTGAGGCGTTGAAGAAAGAAGGCGAATCGGGTCGACGCAAGATCACGCAGTACACGCGCTACGGCACGCTGGGATTGGCGATCTTCCAGTCACTGGGTATCGCATTGGCGCTCGAAGGATCGCAAGGGCTGGTGATTTCACCCGGATTTGGTTTCCGGATGACGGCGGTGGTGAGTCTGGTTGCCGGAACCATGTTCCTCATGTGGCTGGGTGAACAAATCACCGAGCGGGGGTTGGGAAATGGCATATCGATCTTGATCTTCGCTGGCATTGCTGCAGGCCTGCCGAGCGCGATTGGCGGTCTGTTTGAACTGGTGAATACCGGTGCTATGAGTTATGTGGCTTGCCTGTTCATTTTGATCGTTGTCGCCTTCGTGACTTTCGCCGTGGTCTTCGTTGAGCGAGGGCAACGAAAGATATTGGTCAACTACGCCAAGCGCCAGGTTGGCAATAAAGTCTATGGTGGGCAGTCGTCGCACCTGCCGCTGAAGCTCAACATGTCAGGCGTGATCCCGCCGATCTTCGCCTCGTCCATCATTCTGTTGCCGGCGACGGTGGTGGGCTGGTTTGCCACCGGTGACGGCCTGCGCTGGCTCAAGGACTTGGCCGGTCTGCTGTCGCCTGGACAACCGATTTACGTGTTGCTGTA
Source organism: Burkholderiaceae bacterium (assembly GCA_030654805.1). Classification (GTDB taxonomy): domain Bacteria; phylum Pseudomonadota; class Gammaproteobacteria; order Burkholderiales; family Burkholderiaceae_C; genus PBB1. The sequence goes on along the minus strand of JAURWR010000118.1, from coordinate 101,650 downwards.
TGCCACTGCGATTGTCTTCTTCTGCTTTTTCTACACGGCGCTGGTCTTCAACAGCCGTGAAACAGCGGACAACCTGAAGAAGAGTGGCGCATTCATTCCGGGCATCCGGCCGGGCGATCAGACTGCGCGTCACATTGACCGCATCCTGTCCCGGCTGACGCTGGCCGGAGCGGTCTACATCACGCTGGTGTGTCTGCTGCCCGAATTTCTGGTGTTGAAGTACAACGTGCCGTTCTATTTCGGCGGCACATCACTGCTGATCATCGTGGTGGTGACGATGGATTTCTGGGCTCAGGTGCAAAGCTATGTGCAGAGCCAGCAATACGAATCGTTGTTGAAGAAAGCGAATTTCAAACCGAGTTGATCGCGTTGCCGAAGGGCAGCGTCGAGCAACCTGGTGTCACGTATCGGACCGCATGGCGAAAGATGACGTTATTCAGATGCAGGGGGAGATTCTCGAAAATCTTCCCAATGCGACGTTCCGGGTGAAGCTGGAAAACGGGCACATTGTGTTGGGACACATTTCCGGAAAGATGCGCATGCATTACATCCGGATTCTTCCTGGCGACAAGGTGACCGTGGAGTTGACGCCCTACGACCTGAGTCGTGCGCGCATCGTGTTCAGAGCGAAGTAAGTACCGCGAATTCATTGTTAAGTGCTGAGGCGGTCCCGATCGGGGCCAGGAGAACATCATGAAAGTTGCTGCATCCGTTAAGAAGATGTGCCGGAATTGCAAAGTCATTCGGCGCAAAGGAGTCGTGCGGGTGATCTGCACCGATCCGCGTCACAAACAGCGCCAGGGTTGATTCGCATCCCCGACGACAAGCACATTAGAGGAAGCCCATGGCACGCATCGCTGGTATCAACATTCCGCCGCACAAGCACGCAGAGATCGGTCTGACATCGATTTATGGTGTCGGCCGCACCACGGCACAGAAGATCTGCGTCAACAGCGGTGTGCCGTTCGACCGCAAGATCAAGGATCTGACCGACACCGATCTCGAGCGCATTCGTGACGAGATCGGCCGGCTGACGATCGAAGGCGATCTGCGCCGCGAGATGTCGATCAACATCAAGCGCTTGATGGACCTGGGTTGCTATCGCGGCTTCCGTCATCGTCGCGGCCTGCCCGTGCGCGGCCAGCGCACAAAGACCAATGCCCGCACACGCAAAGGCCCGCGCAAGTCCGGCGCGCTGGTGAAGAAGTGATGGCCCAGTACGGCAACAGCAGCCGCACGACCGCACCCGTTTAAGGAAGAACAGACATGGCCAAAGCACCCAATACCGCCGCCCAGCGCGTGCGCAAGAAAGCTCGCAAGAACGTGGCCGACGGCATCGCGCACGTCCATGCGTCCTTCAACAACACCATCATCACCATCACCGATCGCCAAGGCGGTGCCTTGTCGTGGGCGTCCAGTGGTGGTCAGGGGTTCAAGGGTTCGCGCAAGAGCACGCCTTTTGCCGCGCAGGTCGCTGCCGAAGTGGCAGGCCGTGCCGCGCAGGAACAAGGCATCAAGAACCTGGATGTGCGCATCAAGGGCCCGGGCCCTGGCCGCGAATCATCGGTTCGCGCGCTGGCTTCGCTGGGCATCCGCATCAACCTGATTTCTGATGTGACCCCGGTGCCGCACAACGGTTGCCGTCCGCAAAAGCGCCGTCGGATCTGAGTTCGTTTTACCCGTGTCGGCGGTGCCCTGGGGCAGCGCCGACATTTTTTGTTGGGATTGGACCATGTTTCACCTCGTCCGATACCCGCTAAGCCCACCGTCTGAGCGTCCCATAACAACACTCGCCAGACTCGCGCAAGCCGCTGTTTGAAAACGGCAGCCTGCGTCAGACAGATAAACAAGGAATCAACGTGGCACGTTATCTCGGTCCCAAGGCGAAACTGTCCCGTCGCGAAGGCACGGACCTGTTTCTCAAGAGCGCCCGCCGTCCGATCGGCGACAAGGCGAAGTTCGACAGCAAGCCAGGTCAGCACGGCCGCACCTCCGGGTCACGCACGTCCGACTTCGGTCTGCAACTGCGCGAGAAGCAGAAGGTCAAGCGCATGTACGGCGTGCTGGAACGTCAGTTCCGCCGCTACTTCGCCGAAGCCGAGCGCCGCAAGGGCAACACCGGCGCCAACCTGCTGATGCTGCTCGAATCGCGTCTGGACAACGTTGTTTACCGCATGGGCTTCGGTTCGACCCGTGCCGAAGCGCGTCAGCTGGTCTCGCACAAGTCGATCACGGTCAATGGCGGTGTCGTCAATATCGCGTCGTACATGGTCAAGGTCGGCGATGCCGTGTCGGTTCGCGAAAAGGCCAAGAAGCAGTTGCGCATCGCCGATTCGTTGAAGCTGGCCGAGTCGATGGGGTTGCCCAACTGGATCCAGGTCGACGCCTCCAAGATGGAAGGTGTCTTCAAGAAGACGCCTGATCGCGACGAGTTCGGTGCCGACATCAAGGAAGCCTTGATCGTCGAACTGTATTCACGCTGATCCGGTTGCAGCACCTGCCCCGGACCGTTGGGTCGGTGGCGTGCGCTGCGGTGGGTATTCCCCAAGATCGGTGTCGGCGGGTGTCGCCGGCACCGACGGGTTCATCAGCCTTATCGGCGTAACGAGCCGAGGGTATTGAAAGAAAGACCGAATGCAAACGAACTTGCTCAAGCCCAAAGCCATCAATGTCGAGCCGCTCGGAGTCAATCGTGCGAAGGTCACGTTGGAACCGTTCGAGCGTGGCTACGGCCACACCCTCGGGAACGCGCTGCGCCGTGTCTTGCTGTCGTCGATGGTCGGCTATGCGCCCACCGAAGTCACGATCGCCGGCGTGCTGCACGAGTACTCGACGGTGGACGGCGTCCAGGAAGACGTCGTGCACATCATGCTGAACTTGAAGGGTGTCGTGTTTCGCCTGCACAACCGCGATGAAGTCACGCTGGTGCTGCGCAAGGACGGCGAAGGCCCGGTCACGGCCGGTGACATCCAGACGCCGCACGACGTCGAGATCATCAACCCGAACCACGTGATCGCGAACCTGTCGCAAGGCGGCAAGCTCGACATGCAGATCAAGGTCGAGAAGGGCCGTGGCTACGTGCCGGGCAACCTGCGCCGCTTCGGCGACGAGCCGACCAAGTCGATCGGCCGCATCGTGCTGGATGCGTCGTTCTCGCCGGTGGCTCGCGTGAGCTACACCGTCGAAAGCGCCCGCGTCGAGCAGCGTACCGACCTCGACAAGCTGGTGATGGAGATCAATACCAACGGCGCCATCTCGCCAGAGGAAGCGATCCGTGCGTCGGCGAAGATCCTGGTCGAGCAGTTGGCCGTGTTCGCGCAGCTCGAGAACAGCGAGATCGCTGCGTTCAACGAGCCGCAAAACCGCAACACGCAGTTCGATCCGATCCTGCTGCGCCCGGTCGACGAGCTCGAACTGACGGTGCGCTCGGCGAACTGCCTGAAGGCCGAGAACATTTATTACATCGGCGATCTGATCCAGCGCACCGAGACCGAGTTGCTGAAGACACCGAACCTGGGTCGCAAGTCGCTCAACGAAATCAAGGAAGTGCTGGCGTCGCGTGGGTTGACGCTCGGCGCGCGGCTGGAAAACTGGCCACCGCAGGGACTCGACAAGAGGTAAAGACGGCCTGAAGGCCGTCATCGGAGAGGACAAGCGCGCAGGGCCTTCAGGTTCGCACGTTTGATCACAACCCCCAGTACCTGACACGGCTGGGGTTCATAAGTCAGGCAAGAAAAAGGAACCACTCCATGCGTCACCGTCACGGACTTCGCAAACTCAATCGCACCTCTTCGCACCGCCTCGCGATGCTGCGCAACATGTGCAATTCGCTGTTGCAGCACGAAGCGATCAAGACCACTGTCCCAAAGGCCAAGGAATTGCGCCGCGTGGTCGAGCCGCTGATCACGCTGGCCAAGGAGCCGACGCTGGCGAACCGCCGCCTCGCCTTCGACCGCACCCGCGATCGCGACATCGTCACCAAGCTGTTCAACGAACTCGGCCCGCGTTACAAGGCCCGTCCGGGCGGCTACACGCGCATTCTCAAGATGGGGTTCCGTGTCGGCGACAACGCGCCGATGGCGTTCGTCGAACTGGTTGATCGCCCCGATGTCGCTGCGACCGAGGGTGCCGAACTCGCAGAATGATGAGCCCAGCGCGGTGAATCAATTCACCGCGCCAAGGCTTAATCGTCTATACTTATAGGCTCAGTCGCGGGGTGGAGCAGTCTGGTAGCTCGTTGGGCTCATAACCCAAAGGTCGTAGGTTCAAATCCTGCCCCCGCAACCACAAGTCACAAAAGCGCCGGTTTATCCGGCGCTTTTTGCTTTTCCTCTCTTGTTCGTCATGAGGGGAAGAAAGGCGAATCCCGGTAGGCGCGATGAATCCCTTCCAATAGGGTTGTCTTGGCTTTCCAGCCCAACGAGGTCATCCGCGATACATCGAGCAATTTGCGTGGAGTTCCATCGGGTTTGGTGCTGTCGTAGGAGATTCGACCTTTGAATCCCACCACCTGGATCACGGCTTCGGCCAGTTCCTGGATGGTGACGTCGATGCCCGTACCGATGTTGATTAGCGGGCCGGCATAGTCCTGTTCCATTAAATAGACGCAGGCGTCGGCCAGGTCGTCTGCAAACAGGAACTCACGCCGAGGTAGCCCACTGCCCCATACGACAAATTCGGTATCGCCGCGTTCATGCGCTTCGTGTGCCTTGCGGATCAACGCTGGTAATACGTGGCTCGAGCTCAAGTCATAGTTGTCGTTCAGCCCATATAGATTGGTGGGCATGACGCTCACGTACTGGCGGCCATGCTGCTGGTTGTAAGCCTCGGCGAGCTTGATGCCGGCGATCTTGGCGATCGCGTAAGGTTCATTGGTTGGCTCGAGGGGGCCTGTCAGAAGGTAGTCTTCTTTGATGGGTTGCGGGCAATCGCGTGGGTAGATGCAAGAAGACCCCAGAAACATCAAACGCTGGACATCGGCCTCATGGGCGCCATGAATGAGATTCGCCTCGATCAGCAGGTTCTGGTAGAGGAAGTCAGCACGGTACAGGTTGTTGGCTTGAATTCCACCGACTTTGGCGGCAGCCATGAACACGTAGTCGGGTTTCTGGTCCTGCAAGAAGCGGTGCACTGCAGACTGATCGAGCAGGTCGAGTTCAGCGTGGCTACGCGTGAGAATATTTTTGAACCCTGAGGTTTGTAGCCGTCGAACGATGGCACTGCCGACCATGCCACGATGCCCTGTGACGAAGAGTTTTGATTTCGAATTCATCCATCCAGCCTCGGGATGTCAAGCAGCAATGATGGGATCGTCACTCGTGATGGTCATACGCTCGAAAGCCGGCGAGCTTGATCAGGCTGTCCCGTCGCGCCACCTCGTAGTCGGAGGTCACCATCTCGCGCACAAGTTCCTGCAGTGATGTTGTTGGCGTCCAGCCAAGTTTTTCCCTGGCCTTGGTTGGGTCTCCGAGCAGTGTTTCCACTTCGGTCGGACGGTAGTAACGCGGGTCGATCTTGATGATCACGTCACCTGGCTTGCATTTGGCTTTGTCTTGGCCTTTGATCGCGCTGACCTGACTGACGACGCCGATCTCTTGTCCGCCCTCGCCCTTGAACTCGAGGTGGATGCCGAGCTCCGCCGCAGCGAAATCGACGAATTGCCGGACGCTGTGCTGTACGCCGGTGGCGATGACGAAATCATCGGCCTTGTCTTGCTGCAGCATCAACCACTGCATCTGCACGTAGTCGCGCGCGTGGCCCCAGTCACGCAGGGCACTCATGTTGCCCAAGTACAGGCAGTCTTGGAGGCCCAAAGCGATTCGAGCAATGGCGCGCGTGATTTTTCGGGTGACGAATGTCTCTCCGCGCAGTGGGCTTTCATGGTTGAACAAAATACCGTTGCAGGCGTACAAGCCATAGGCCTCACGGTAATTCACCGTGATCCAGTAGGCATATAACTTGGCAACGGCGTACGGGCTGCGCGGATAAAACGGGGTGGTTTCCTTTTGCGGGACTTCCTGCACCAACCCGTAGAGCTCACTGGTGCTGGCTTGATAAAAACGGGTTTTACTTTCTAGACCGAGTATGCGGATCGCTTCAAGCAGGCGCAGCGTTCCCAAGCCGTCAGTGTTTGCGGTGTACTCCGGCTCTTCAAAGCTAACGGCAACATGGCTCTGCGCTGCAAGGTTGTAGATCTCATCAGGTTGCACCATTTGCACGATGCGAATCAGATTGGTGCTGTCCGTCAGATCACCGTAGTGCAGCTTGAAGCGAGCGCCGGTGACGTGCGGATCCTGATACAGGTGGTCGATGCGGTCGGTGTTGAAAAGACTGGCGCGTCGTTTGATGCCATGAACCTCATAGCCCTTGGCCAGAAGGAATTCGGACAGGTAAGCACCATCTTGTCCGGTCACGCCGGTCACGAGTGCGATTTTGTTTTTTGCTTGCGACAAAGCAACTCCCGATGGGTGGAATCCAGTTCAGCACGAGACGTGCCAAGACCTAAAGCTGGTATGCCGAGCAGAGCTTGGGGCCAGAATTAAAGAGAGGGTAGTGTTCACCTTCAAGTTAACCCGACGATTATTTCTGGATTCAGCAGACGTGTTTCATCTGATCCGACTGGGTGCGGCCAGCGCGATCAGCCCGCAACCCATGGAATGTTTCTTGTGCCAGCCCTGCATTCTTCACTCTGTGACGGACGTCGCAACATCCTTTGATTGCAGGGGATGCCAACTTAAGTGAGGGGTTGTACCGAGGCGCGGTGTTCGTAACAATCAAGGCCTGAGGGGTTTCCCTTAGTTTGTGGCAAGCGACGGGTGGTTCCCTTTTCTCGTTGGATTCGATGTGTACGAAGCCAGTGGGCTTCAGCTGTCAACGATTGCTCTGCTGAACAATTTTGCGAGGACTGTAATGACGCAACCAACGGTAACCGTGGTGGTGCCCGTGCGCAACGGCACAGGGGTCTTGCCTCTCTGCCTTGAGGCGATGAAAACGCAGACCTACCCGGCGGATCGTTTCGAGGTCATCGTCATCGATGACGAGTCCACGGACGGGACCGCCAAGATGGTGGAGGACATGGCTGAGCAATGGGTCGCAGAAGGTGTCAAGACACGCCTGCGACTGATCCGCAAGCCCTGGGGCGGCGCCGGTGCGGCGAGAAATCGTGGCGTGGAGGAGGGCAGCGGCCAGGTGGTCCTGTTCACGGATGCCGATTGCGAGCCCGTGTCGAACTGGATCGAGGAAATGATGAAACCGCTCGAAGATCCGACTGTGCAGGCGGTGGCGGGCGGATACCTGACCAAGCAGGCCAGTTCGGTTGCACGGCTTGCGCAGGCAGAGTTCGAAGATCGCTACCGGTATGTCGCCAAGCACAAGTACGTTGATATTGCGTTCACTCATTCTGCGGCGGTGCGTCGCGAGGCGTTCATTGATGCGAAGGGCTTTGACGAGCGGATCCCGAACAACGCGGACGATCTCGAGTTGTCCTATCGACTGGCTGTTGCGGGGCATCCAATCGTCTTCGCCCCCAAAGGTCTCGTCTACCATCAGCACCCCGCGACTTGGGTCGACTACATCAAGAAGAAGATCGGTCGTGGCTATTGGCGCACGCTGGTGTTCAAGCGCTATCCCCAGAAGCTCGCTGCCGACAGCTACACGCCACAAACGCTGAAGCTGCAAATATTGCTCGTGGGTCTGGCGGTGTTGTTCAGCGTCGGCGGGTTTTTCCTGTCGGCACAACTCTGGTGGCTTGCTGCCCTGGCCCTTGCCGTCACTGTTGGTACCACGCTCCCGTTTGCTTTCCGGATGAATGGGCCTCTGCACCTGAAATTGCTGGCCCCTGTATTTCTTGTGGTTCAGGCTGGCGCCATCGGCTATGGCGCTTTCCGCGGCATGTTCGGGCGCATCGAGCACTACGAAATTGGTGGACGAAGAGCCAAGGTCGTGCATTCGTGACCTGCATTCCGACACGTGGCATTCATCGCTAACGCCGGGCCATCATCGCCATGCGACCTCCTGCTCATGGGCGGAAAGACGCGTCTGGCCCAGGCGCTGTATGCGGCCTCGAGTCGGGCGGGGCATCGGACGTTCGTTGCCTACGGCGGGACGCCTGCCGAGCGCGCCTCATTGCTGGCCCTGTACCCGGAGTCGGCCTTGGTTGATGGCACGGAGCGTGCTGGCACGGTGCAACCGAAATGCATCGTCGTATGCGCTTTGGGTCTGGCGCATCCGGCGCAACCGGATATCGATCGGCACATGGAGAGACTCGCGTGGGATTCACGACTGCTGTCGACGCTTGTATCGAACAGCCGCGATCGCATTCATGTCATCTTGGTTTCGACGGTGATCGCCCTCGTGCCGCCGCGCGATCGTGCGTATTACGCTGCTTTCAAGAATCTCGCCGAGGCGGTCGTCGCAGCGTCTCTGCGCGACTCCGTGGGGTCGCGAATGTCGGTGCTCTACCCGGGCCGCCTTGTGGAGAGGTGTGGTTTCTCCCGAATCGCGGATCTCTTCGCTACGCCTTATGGCTCGCTCGCACGCAGATTGGTGGCGATCGCGAGCGCCGACAAGCCGGTCGCCCGGGTGGTTGGGCTGGACGCACGTCTTTGGGTGCTGGCGAAGGCGGTCCGGACGCTTGTCGGTGCAGTCTCGCCGAACTGCGGCGTCACGCCGGTGCAAGCGAGGGATGGTTTGCCGCGCATTTAGCGTTTTCTAAGGTGTCGGCGCGTTGGTCGTTTGCCGATGGTCTGCTGGCAAGGATCGCGGACCGATCGTTGAGCCGAACATGTAAGGGGGTGGCAGGTGTCCAAGCGTCTTTTTGATTTGATTCTGGTCGTATTGACGTCGCCGGTGTGGGCGCCCGTCATGATCGTCACGATTGTCTTGATGGCCGTTGTCGAAGGCATGCCCATCTTCTATCGATCGAATCGACGTGTCATGCGAAAACTCAACATGCGCATCCTGAAGTTCAGGACGATGGTCCGAAATGCTGAGGCCATCTGCAATCGCGAAGTCGTGCCGATCGTGAACCAGCGTTTTCTCAACACACCCGCTGATTCACCACTGTTCACACCGCTTGGAAGGTGGGTTGAACGCTTCCAGATCACTGAATTACCGCAGGTCCTGCACGTCATCACGGGCCACATGTCGATCGTCGGCAACAGGCCGTTGCCGGAAAACGTGATCGCTTCGTTACGTGAGTTGTATCCGGCAGTCGAGGACCGGTTCGGCACGCCTGCGGGTCTGACGGGACTCGTGCAGCTGATCGGTCGCGAAGAGATTTCCGATGGTGAACGGCTCTGCTTGGAGTCGCACTACTGCCAGGCGACTGACGAAAATTACTCCGCCAGACTGGATTTTCTAATCCTCGTCTGCACCGTCCTGATCGTGTTGAGGCTCATCAAGCCGTTCACGATTGCGCAAGCGCATGACCTGATCGATCGCTTCAGTCCTGGTTCCTGGTCCGGTGGCGTCGTCACGGCGCAGCGGACCGCTTCGAGCGGCGAACGGGAGACCACATGAAGAGCGTGAACATTTCGCAGGGCGAGTCTCGCAAGTCGGTACTTGTCACTGGCGGCGCAGGTTTTCTTGGCTCCCACCTGTGCGAGCAGCTGCTTGCACGCGGCCATGAAGTGATCTGTGTTGACAATTTCTTTACCGGCAGCAAGCGCAATGTCGAAGCGCTTCTGGACAACCCGCGATTCGAGTTGATGCGTCACGACGTGACTTTCCCGCTTTATCTGGAAGTTGACGAGATATTCAATCTTGCCTGCCCTGCGTCACCAGTGCATTACCAGCACGACCCGGTGCAGACGACGAAAACCAGTGTGCATGGTGCAATCAACATGCTGGGTTTGGCCAAGCGCGTTGGCGCGAAGATCCTGCAGGCATCGACCAGTGAGGTCTATGGTGATCCGTCGGTGCACCCGCAGCGTGAAGAGTACTGGGGTAATGTCAATCCGATTGGAATTCGCGCGTGCTACGACGAAGGCAAACGATGCGCTGAAACGCTCTTCTTCGATTACCACCGACAGCATGGCGTGCGTGTGAAGGTGATGCGCATCTTCAACACGCACGGTCCGCGGATGCATCCCAACGACGGTCGTGTGGTTTCCAATTTCATCGTGCAGGCGCTAACGGGCGTTGACATCACCTTGTACGGTGACGGCAGTCAGACGCGGTCGTTTTGCTATGTCGACGACCTGATCGACGGCGCATTGCGCTTCATGGATACCGGCGATGACGTTGTCGGCCCGATCAACATCGGAAACCCCGTCGAGTCGACGATTCGCGAACTCGCCGAACTGATTATTCAAATGACCGGCTCGCGATCACAGATCGTCTATCGTCCGCTGCCCAGCGACGACCCACTGCAGCGCTGCCCGGACATCACCCTTGCACGTGAAACGCTGGGCTGGGAGCCCAAGGTTGCGCTTCGCCAGGGACTCGCACACACGATCGAGTACTTCGACCGTCTGCTCTCCGGCGCCACGGCATGACCTCCGGAACGACACCACTCTCCTCTGCCTCTCGATGAAGACACCCGCCAGTCAGTTCGGTTTGCGAGAGAGCCTCTCGACCCTTTTCCGGCGCAAGACTCTGATTCTGGGTATTGCGCTGCTGACTTGCGTGGTCAGTTTTTCAGTCGCGATGTTGCAGTCCAAGGTCTGGGAAAGCTCGGCGCGGATCGTTGTCCAGCAGAACCGACAAGCGGTGCGCGTGGGATCCGGCGCGGTGGGGCAGGATGTGCCTTTCGGTCTCAACCGCAGCGAGCAGGTTCGCACCGAACTTGAAATCATCTCCAGTCCGGTCGTGCTTGCCGAAACCGTCAATCGGCTCGGTCCGCAAGTCGTGCTCGACAAGATGCGCTGGCGGTGGGACTGGCTGCGTGAGCTGCCGGACCACATCATCGATCCAGTGCGACAGTGGGTGATGCAGACCGTGCTCGGTCGGCCGGTGGGTCAGCCGATGTCGCCAACTCAACTTGCGATGCGCAAGGTCGGTGCGAGCCTCTCACTCGAACCGGTGCGCGAGGCCGCAGTATTCACGGTTGGTGTCGAGGCGCCCGATCCTCAGTTTGCCGCGCTGATCGTTGATACCGTGATCGACGTCTACTTGGACCATCACATCGCCGTGCGTCAGGTCGCCGCAACATCCGGCGTCTTTGCGACGGAATCCCAACGCTTGCGTGCCGAGCTCGAAGTTGCAACGGCACGGCGGCAGGCGCTGAAGTCGAGTGGCGGAGTGGTTTCGGTCGGGCCTCAAAAGCAGCTATTGCTGCAAAGACTGAATGACGCAGAGGCCGCGCTGGCCCGCGCCAACATTGACGCAATCGAGAGTGCGCGCAGGATCACCGAAGCCGAGCGTCAGCTCTCGCGTCGGGCGCCCGAGGTCGAGCTCCAGGCGACCACGTCACGCAATCCGGCGCTCGACAGCTTGCGCCAGCAGCTGGCTCAGCTTGAAATCGAGCGTGGCAATTACCTTCCGGGCAGCCCCGCGGCCCGATCGATTGAAATCGAGATCGACAGCGTGAAGGCTCGGATGCCCAACGAGCAGGAGCGCATCAACAGCTCGCGCGTGTCCGGTCTCGATACGACGTATCGCGAGGTTGAGCGAGGCTTGCTGGCCGAGCGTGCTCGTCTGAGTGCACTGTCTTCACGTGCCGACCTGCGCCGCCAGATCGACACCTATCGTGCCGAACTCAAGGAACTCGACACGCTGGAGGCGCAGTTGCACGAGACCGATCGGGACGTCGATCTGACGGAGGAGGCCTTGCGGTCATCGCTGCGCAAACAAGAAGAAGAGCGGCTCGGCGGATTGCTGAACGAGCACCGTGTCAGCGATGTGGTCCCGATCGAGCCGGCCAGCGTGGCGGACCGGCCGTCCCGTCCACGGGTCATGCTTGTCACCTTCGTCGGACTTGGGACCGGGCTGCTTGCAGGACTCGCGCTTGCCTTCTTGTGCGAGTATTTCCGTCGCACCATCGCGACCCGTGAAGAAGCGGCCGACCAGCTTGGCGTGCCGGTGGTCGCGAGTCTGCTCGACACACGACTTGAAAAGGCAGCAGGTGCTGTCAACCAGATCGAAGTTCGGCGCATAGCCGAAGCCCTGCGGCAGGAGCGTGCGAGCAGCACGCGCGGCCTGTCGATCCTCATCACGAGCACCAGCTCCGGTGAAGGCAAGTCCCTGATCGCGGCGGAGCTCGCCGCGTTGCTCGGTCGTCGCGAGAACGCTTGCGTTCTGGTGGACGCATCGGAGCAACATCTGAAGTTGCCGGCCGGCATGGCGCGGATCGACATGTCGCAAACCGACGCAGCGGTGATCGAGACCGCACGCCAGGCCCTGCAGTCCTTGTGCGAGCAGTACGACGTGGTACTGCTCGACGGCCCTGCTGTGGGCAGTTCCGGCAACGGGCTGTGGCTGCCCGAGATCGTCGACCGCGTCATTCTGGTCGTTCAGGCCGAGCACACGACCGGCGTCAACGCGATGCAGACCCTGCGCATCATCGAAGCGGCCGGTGGCCGGCTGATGGGCGTGGTGCTGAACCGTCGCCGGCTGGTCATTCCTGGGTGGGTGTACGGCTGGTTGCTGTCACCGCGCCATGCGATGCAACCCTGATTCTCGAAGGAGCACGTCTGTGAATGCCACTGCCGATAGCCTGACTCTTGCCCGTTCCCCATCCGATCCCGATTGGGTTGGCGACGACGGCTGGTATCAACCGCATGACTATTGGTTGAACCTGTGCGGGCTCTATGGCCAGTACCAGCATGCGATGCTCCTGCTCAACGGCATGCAGGGGAAGCAGCTCCTCGATTGCGGGTGCGGCAAGGGGCACACGTCGGTGATGCTCGCGAAGCGTGGAGCCCTGGTGAGTGCCTTCGACATTTCCGAGCCGGACCTCGCGATCGCTGCCCGACTCGCCCAGTCCAACGGCGTCGAGGTGCGGCTGAGCACGCTGGTGTTCGAAGAACTGAACTACCCGGATGCGTCGTTCGATCTCTCTTTCGGAGCGTGCGTGCTGCATCACGTCGACATACCGCGGGCGATGCAGGAACTGCAGCGTGTACTCAAGCCGGGTGGCCGCGCGGTGTTCGTCGAGAACTCCGCGCGCAATCCGTTGCTGATGTGGGCGCGGAAGCGGATCGTCGGGCGCCTGGGCATACCGCGCTACGGTGACGATCACGAACACCCGCTGCGACCGGCCGATTTCGAGACGATGCGCCAGCACTTCGATGGCACGGTGCAGGTGCATCACCCGGAGTTCGTTTTCTTTCGGTTGGTCGACTTCTACGTGCTGCACCAGCGCGTTCCGCCTCTGACCTGGTTGCTGCGTGCGGCCGATGCCTTGTGCCAACGGCTGCCGTGGGTTCGCGAGTTCGGCTATTTCCTGGTGGTGCAGTTCGACCGTCGTTCCACGGGGGCTGCGCATGCCTGAGATTCGAGTGCGACACAGGGCACCCGGCAGGAGCCGCCTCGGGACGATTGCGCTGGCTGGCGTATTGATGTGCGGTGTTGTCGCGAACGCTGGCGAGAAGAACGAATTCCGTCTCAAGAACGATCATGCCGCAGCCTCGTGCAGTCGCGATGTGACGCTGCCCCCATCGCGCACCCGCGAGTCCCCGGATGCGGTGAAGGTGCTGCCCTCGCCAGACGGCATCTATGCCGGCGTCTACAGCATTGGCACCACCCGCAGTGATGTGAACGAATTCAAGCGCAAGACCGGCCATGTGCCCGCCATTGTGTTCACGTTCCACGACTGGATCGTCGACGCCGATTTCGCGGAAGCCCGTCCGAAGTTACGCACGTTCAATGCTGACATGGAGGACAAAGGCATCACGCCGGTGCAGCTGGCACGCCAGCTCGAGTCGCAGGGTTCGGTGTTGGCCGTGACCTGGGCCGTGCAATGCTGCGACTGGACTTCTTACGCGTGGTGGTTCGGCATGCGCAAGACCAAGGTCACCGTGCCGCGTCTGCTCAAAGGCGAGTTCGACGATTACATCCGCAAGGTCGCCCAGGAGATCAAGTCCTTCGACAAGCCCATCATGCTGGCGTTGTTCAGCGAGTTCAACTGGCAGTCCGCCATGATGTTCGGCAAAGACGGCGAGACCCGAATCTCTCAGGCCGACGACATCTGTGGCAAGTACGGCGACCCGCGATGGCCTGACGGTCCCGAGCGGTTGCGCGATGCGCATCGCTACGTGATAGACATGTTCCGTGCCGAAGGTGTCAAGAACGTCACGTGGTTCATGTACGCCAACAGTGGCTACATGGACCCGAAGGCCGACGACTACAGTGTCTGGCTGCATCCCAAGTTCAACTATCCCGGCGACGACTACATCGACTGGGTCGGACAGAGCACCTACTTCATTGATCCGAAGTGGGGGCGATCGCCCAGCAAGGATGCTGCGTTGATTGAACACGCGCTCGCTCCGGGATATGCCGCTTGGGGTGAGGTCACGCAGCGGCCGATGTTCCTGCCCGAATTCGCCGCTGTCGGCGACAAGACTCTCGATCGTTCGGCGGTCCTGACCGACGTGATGAGCAAGGTGCTGCCAGGCATGCCGAGAGTCAAAGCGCTGACGCTTGGCGACTTCCTGATTGCCGAGATCTGCTGCCAAACACCCCGACTCGGCGAACACTTCAAGGGCGAGATCACGGCCTGGCGCAAGAGCGTCGGCGACAACGCCGCCTACGAGTTCCGGGTCCGCACCGGTCCGCCGGTCCGTTGAACGGGAGCGACACATGGCGATTTCCATGGTCGATCTGAAGGCTTTCGCCGGACAGCGCGTGCTGGTCACCGGAGCCTCCGGATTCATCGGGGCGCATCTGACCCGTGCGCTGGTGGCACTCGGCGCCGAAGTCAGCGTGTTGCTGCGTCCGACGTCGCGCTTCGACAAGCTTCAGGCAATTGCCGAACGGATCACCGTGCTGCGGGCCGATCTCTGCGATGCGACCGCGCTTTCGCAGGTCATCGCGCAAGTCCGTCCGCGTTATGCCTTCCACCTTGCTGCGTTCACCAACGTCGGCCGCGATCGGGGCAACGACGAGCTTGCACTCAATGTCAACCTCATCGGCACCGTCCGGCTGGTCAACACGCTGGCCGATGGCGGGGTCGAGCGCATCGTCAACTCCGGCAGTTGCGAGGAGTACGGCGACACCGAACCGCCGGTCACCGAGGCGGCGCGCCTGCGCCCGGTGTCACCTTATTCGGCATCCAAGGCGGCCGCATCGATGTGGTGCGAAATGGCCTATCGAGCGCGCGGCGTGCCCGTTGTCACGATGCGTCCGTTCCTGAGTTACGGGCCCGAGCAGGAGGCGGTGCGACTGATCCCGCAGGCCATCCTCGCGGCCCTGCAAGACCGCGAGTTTCCAATGACGCTCGGCGAGCAGACGCGCGAGTTCACGCACGTGGACGACATGGTCGACGGCTACCTGCGCGCCGCATTGGTGCCCGGGATCAACGGCGAGATATTCAACCTGAGCAGTGGCGAAGAAACCTCGGTGCGCGACGCCGTGGCCTTGATTTTCCGGCTCGCTGAAAGCCGGGGCCATCCGCAGTTCGGATTGCTCAAGTACCGCGAGGCGGAGCTCTGGCGCAGTTGCGGGGATGCCAGCCGTGCTCGCGAAACGCTGGGATGGCAACCCCGAATCTCATTCGCCGACGGCATTGCCGAAGTCATTCCGTGGTACCGCCGAGCGCTGGCCGCTGGCGCCTTGATCTGAGGAACCTCCGATGAAAACCGAGTCGATCCTTCCTGGGGTGATGCGTCGCGAACTGCTGCGGCGCGAGGACGCCCGTGGCTGGCTGCTCAAGCTGCTGATGCGCGAGCACATTGTCGAGAACCGAGAGTTCGGCGAGATCTACATCACCGCCGCACACACCGGTCAGGTCAAGGGCAACCACTATCACGAGCGCGCGCGCGAATGGTTCTGCGTCATCCAGGGCTCGGCGACGATGGCCACCCGCGTGATCGCGACCGGGGAGTCGGCGCTAACCGAGCTCCGTGCCGACCAGCCCGTGATCATTGAAGTCTCGCCCGGTGTGGCACATGCGTTCAAGAACAACGGCACCGAGATGATGCTGCTGCTGGCGTATGCGGACGATCCGTACAACGCGCAGGCTCCCGACGAGTGCCGCATCACGCTGCTCGAAGCCGACGTTGCGCCCTGAGCGATTCGCTTTTTGCCACGCCTCTGTTCCGTCACGACATGACCGCACTGCGCATTCAACCCGGTACGCTCTTGGCCGCCGGGCTCGCGGTCGGGCTGGGCTTTGCTGCTGCCGAGTTGGGAACGAAGGCGTTGGCGCTCGTCATCGCCGCGCCGTGCGCCGTGCTGCTGCTGGCCCAGCCGCGCTGGAGTTTCTGGCTGCTGATCGCGTCGATCCCCGTGACCGTTGATTTCGGTTCCGGGCTCACGGTCACGCGTCTGGTGATTCCGCTGGTGGTTGCATCGATTGTCGGCAATGCGATCCTGCGCCGCTGCCCGTGGCCCAACCCGGTCGGCAGTCCGGCTGCGCTGACCGGCACGCTGTTTTTCGTCGCGATCGCGCTGTCGGTCGCGACGGCTTCGCTGATGCACGGCGCCTTGGTGGACGGCGTTCGGGTCAACAAGGAATTCACCGGCTATGTGACGCGGATGGTGCTGTTTCTGCTGACGCTCGGCATGGTGCGCAGCGATGAGGACGTGCGCGATGTCACGCGGGTCATGGTGATCGCCGGCGTGATCGAGGCCTTGGTGGTGATGGCACAGGTTCATTTCCGGCTCGTGCTGCCGGGTGATTGGCGCTCGACTGCGATCAACAACGTCGAAGGAACGAGCGGGGACTTCCGAGCCGAAGGCACCACGCCGCACCCGATCTATCTGGCCGGGTATCTGCAGATGGTGCTGCCGTTTGCCATGCTCGTTGGCCTGCAGGCACGGCTTGGGGGGCGCTTGCTGGCGCTCGGTGCCGTGGCATTGCTGATGTACGCGTGGTCGGCTGCCGTCTCGCGCAGTTCGATGCTCGGTCTGGTGGCGATGGCGGCGACTGCGCTGTGCATCTGGTCGCGGGTGGGGCGGGCGCTGGTGATCGGCTGCGCTGTAGCTCTCGTGCTGGCGCTTGCTGTCCATGGCTGGAGCCTGACGGATCTGGCGCAGACGATCGAGCATCTGCGCAACTTCGGCAGCCATCTGCGGGCCGACCAGTTGACCTCGAGCGCGGGCTCGCTGCAGTTCCGCATGGAGTCGTCGGTCGGGGGCTGGAACCTGTTCCTCGCCCACCCGCTGACCGGTGTCGGACTGGGTCAGGCCCTGTACGTGTACATGGCGTTTCTGCCCATCTGGGCCGACAGTCCGTTTCACCCGCAGGACATTCACAACGCGTTTGTCGGCGTGGCTGCCGAGGCGGGTCTGTTGGCGTTGCTCACGCTGCTGGCGCTGTGGGCTTTCGCGCTGCGTGGCGTGCAGGCCGCCTGGCGCGATCCGGTGCTCGGGCCCTATGCGCGCACCCTGCTGGTGGTGCTGGTCGGACAGCTGGTGTTCGTGTGCCTGACCCCGATGGTGCGCGACATGTGGTTCACCGTGGCATTCGGTGCCGCACTGGGCCAGATCATGAAACACAAGGTGCGCACGCGCCCTGCAGAAGGCCCATCCGACGAAGCGCAACTGCCGGGACAGACATGACGCTCGCGATCTACATCCCGGCCTACAACGCCGAGCGCTTCGTGGCGCAGGTGATGCGGCGCATCCCGGCTGACTTCCTCGCGCGAACCGCCGAGATCATCGTGGTCGACAACGCGAGCACCGACCGCACGTCCGAGATCGCCAGCGACGCTGCGCGTGAACTCGGGCTCGGGCCGGAGCGCTTCACATTGATCCGCAACACGGTGAATGCCGGCTATGGCGGCAGCCAGAAGATCGCCTACCGCCGCTGCATCGAGCGCGGACACAGCGTCGTCGTGATGCTGCATGCCGATGGGCAATACGCCCCGGAACTGCTCGATCGCATCACGGGGCCGGTCGAGCGCGGCGAGGCGGACATGTGCTTCGGTTCGCGTCTGGCCGGCGATGCGCTGGCGGGCAACATGCCGCTGCACCGCTACCTCGGCAACAAGTTCCTCACCGGCATCGCCAACCTGGTGCTCGGTTGGCGTTTGTCCGAGTTTCATTCCGGCTATCGGGCCTACCGCTGCGATGCCCTCGCGCGGCTGCCGCTGGAGCGCAACGCCGGGTATTACCACTTCGACGTGGAGATCCTGATCCAGTGCCGCGTGTTCGGCCTGCGCGTCGTCGAAGTGCCGATCCCGACGCATTACGGGGACGAAGAGAACCACCTGAATGTCTGGCGCACCGGCTTCTCCATCCTGGCGATCCTGGGCGAGTACGTGCTGCACCGCACCGGCCTGCGCAAGTGCGCCAAGTACGAGGAGCGTGCGGCATGAGCCCGCCGGGCCGCCCCAAGGGCGAATACCGAAGTGCGCAGCACGAAGGTACCCCAGTGAGCCCGTGCGGCTGCCGATGAACACGCTGTTCCTGCCTGCGGAGTTGCAGTCGACCCGCCGCAGCGAGTGGTTGACGCTTGCTGTGCTGGTCGGCGCGATCGTCGTCCTGCACCTCACGCAGCTGCGCCCAGGCCACGACTGGGGGGACGACTATGCGATGTACCTGTCGCATGCGCTGAACCTGCTGTCTGGCAAGCCCTATGCAGACACCGGTTTCTTGCCCAACCCGTGGGCCGTTCCAGGGCCCCCGACCTATCCGCCGGTGTACCCGCTGATGATCACCCCGGTCGTCGCCGTGTGGGGGCTGGACCTGCAACCCCTGAAGGTGTTCGGAATCGCGATGCTTGGCGCCTCGCTGGCCATGTCCTATGCGTTGTGGCGGCCACGTCTCGGCGTGAAGCCCGCGCTGTGTCTGGTGGCGCTGTTGGGGCTGAGCCCGTTCTTCGTTGGTTTCCGGAACGAGGTGCGGCCCGATACCCTGTTCATGTTCTTGTTCTTGGCCACGCTGTGGCTCGGCGACCGCTGGGCGGGCCATGCGCACCCTTGGTCCGCTCGGACGCTTTGGCGCGGTCTGGCACTCGGTGTCGTCGCCTACCTCGCGTATGGAACGCGCAGCCTCGGTCTGGTCCTGCTGCCCGCGCTGTGGTTGGTCGACCTCTGGCGGCTGCGTCGACCGACCCCGGTGGTTATCGCCGCGACGCTCGTGTGCGCCGTGCTGGTGATCCTGCAGTCGGCCTGGCTGCACACCGATGCCGGCTATGCGGGCAACCTGACCCTCGATGCGCACACGCTTCGCTACAACCTGCTGCACTACGTCACCAGCTTGTCGGTGCTGTGGACCAACGCGCTGCCTTCACCCTGGGATTTCGGACTCCGCGCTGCGCTGTTTGTCAGCACATTGGTGCTCGCCAGCGTGGGCTACATCGCCAGCCTGCGTCGCGGGATCGGCGTACTCGAAGTCGTGCCCTGGCTCTACTTCGTGCCGCTGGTGATCTATTGGGTCGGCACGATGATTCAGCAGCGCTACCTGCTGCCCTTGTTTCCGCTGTTTCTGTACTACGCCTGGGTCGGTGGTGAGGTGATCCGCCGTCTGCTGAGCCCGCGTGTCGGCACGACGGCCTTGGCGCTGCTCGTCGCTGCCATCGCTGTGGCCTACGGCAGCGGCCACGCTGCGGCGAGCCGCACCGAGATCCGTCCCGGAACCGGCGACGCTGAATCGCGCGAGGTCTATGCCTGGCTGCGCGACCGCACGCCGGTCGATGCGGTGATTCTGGTGGGCCGTGCCCGCGCCATCGCCCTCAACACCCAGCGGGTGAGCGTGTCGCCGTTCGGTTTCCGCACTGACGAGGCCTTGTGGGGCCTGATCGCCGAACACCGCGTCACGCATGTCGTCGTCGGTCTCGGGCCTCTGGCGAAGGAAATGGATTACGAACATCCCGACGACCTGGCGCGGTTCGCGGCCGCCAACGTCACGCAGTTGCAGCCGGTGTTTCGCAACGCGGCGTTCGAGATTCATGCCGTGACTGCTCCGCCGTCGGGCCTCGCAGGGCGATGACCAGACCGCCGACCTCTGACGCACCGAGTGCCCGCCTGTGGCGAGCGGTGCGTCACCGCGCCTCCAACCCGGCCCTGATGGTGTTTGCCGCCAACATGCTGCGTGCGGGCTGTGGCTTTCTGATCGGACTGCTGGTGGCCCGCGTGTTCGGCCCGGCCGAGTTCGGCCTGTTCACGACCTTCACCGTCGCAACCATCTGGGCGCACAACCTGATCGGCGAGGGTTTCGATCCTGGCGTCGTGCGTTTCTACGCCAAGCATCACGGGGGCAATGCCGGGCGCGCGTCGGCGGTGCTCGGATCGGCGCTGATCATGCGCGGGCTGCTGGTCGTGCCGATGCTCGCGCTCTTCTGGGTGGGCAGCGCGTTGTGGTTTGCGCCGGATGTGGCCGATGTTGTTCGTGTCGGCGCGCTGACCGCGGTCGCAGCCAGCTTCGCGACACTGTCGCTCGCAGTGCTGCAGGCTCGCGAGCGTTTCACGGCCTATGCCCTGCTGACGCCCTTCGGCAATCTGCTGCGATTGCTGTGTGTGCCCCTGCTGTGGCTCGTCGCAGCCTTGTCGTTCTGGCCGCTGATCTGGACGCAGGTCCTGTGTTTCGTGCTGACTGCGGTGATCGGCATGAGCCTGCTGCGTGCCGATCTGCGGCGGATGGAATTCGATCTGCGCACCTTGCGCGAGCTGTTTGCCTTCGGCAAGTGGACTGCCCTGGCCAACTTTTGCTTCCTGCTTCAGGCCTACCTGGCCGTGCCCGTGCTCACCCAGGTCAAGGGTGCGGTGGCGGCCGGCGTGTATGCGGCGGCGGCTACCTTGCTGATGGTCATCGATCAGTTCACGGTGGCGCTTCTGACGGTCAAGCTGCCCGCCACCTCGCGCATCGACACCCTGCCGGGGTTGCGCCAATATGTCGAGCGACTGCTGCCACGTCTGTTTGTCGTTGGTAGCGCGCTGCTGCTGCTGATCCCACTGGCGGACCTGATCGTCGGTCTGGTTTATGGTCACGCCTACGTCGACAGCGCGCAGGTCATGCGCGCGCTGCTTCCGGGGTTCATCGCGACACTGATCAGCCACCCGCTTTACCTGGTGCTGTATTCGCTGGGGCGTCCGCAGGGCTATGCGATGTCCGGTGTTGCCGCGCTCGGCGCCTGGTGCCTGCTGGCGACCTGGCTGATCCCCGAGCATGGCGTGCTCGGGGCCGCCTGGGCGACGACGGGTTCACGCCTGCTGCAATCCGCCCTGATCGTCGGCATGGTGTCTCATGCGATTCGCCATCGTGCCCCGCTGTCCGCCTCGGCCGGCATCCCTCCCACCGCCTGAATCACGAACTCACCCACGCCATGGCGACACGTCCTCTCCGCGTCCTGTATTTCCGCAATGCGCGTGGCATCAACGATGTCACTGGCGCCGAAAGCTATGCGTTCGCGTTGCTGCAGGCGCTCGATCCCAAGGAGGTGAAGGCCACCCTCGTGGCGGCCATCAAGCCCGGCATGGATCAGACGCCCTGGATCATCGAGGCGCGTCGGCGCCAACTGCCGCTCGAGCTGGTCGAGGTCGAGTCCAAGTTCGGCCTGCAGGACTGCACGCGGCTGCGCGAGCTGATCCGCAGCGAGCGCGCCGACATCGTGCATGCGCTCGATCACCGGGCGGACATCATCGGCCTGCTCGCCGCGCGCCTCGAGAAAGTGGCGCTGGTCAATGCATTCTTCGGCTGGACCAATTTCAGCGGTCGCTTCACGCGGGGCGCGCTCTACACCTGGGCCGACCGCAAGGCGCAGGCGCGTGCCGATGCGGTCATCACCGATTCGGGCTACATGGCCAGCTTTGCCGGCGCCGGGGCGCAGCGATCGCCCGTCGTCGTGGTGCACAACGGCGTCGACATCTCGCGATTCCGCCCCGATGTCCCGGTGCCCGACATGCGCGAACGCTTCTTCGGCCGCTCGGATGTGTTCGTGTTCGGGATGGTCGGCCGCGTGCATCCGGTCAAGGGGCAGCTCGATTTCCTGAAGGCGGCGCGCGAGATCGCCGCGCGGGATGCGCGCACCCGGTTTCTCATCATTGGTGATGCGCCGCCCGGCTGGGGCCACTACAAGGACGAGGTCGCGCGTGCCATCGACGAACTCGGCCTCACCGGCCGTGCGGTGCTGACGAACGTTCCGTCGAGCGAGATCCCCGCCGTGCTCGGCAACCTCGATGTGCTGATGTCGTCGTCGTATGTCGAGAGCTTCAGTTACTCGCTGCTCGAAGCGATGAGCATGCGCCTGCCGATCATTGCAACCGATGTCGGTGGCAACCGCGAAATGATGGTCCACGGCGAAAGCGGTCTCATCGTGCCGCCCGGTGACGTTCCGGCGCTGGTGCGCGAGGCCGGCGTGCTGTTGGCCGACCCGGCGCTGCGACAGCGCCTGGGTCGGGCCGCACGCGAGCGGGTCGAGCAACACTTCACGCTGGCCGCCATGGCCGCCCGCACGACCGCCATCTACCGCGAGGTGATGCGCTCGCGCGAACAAGGCCTGCCGCGCCGCGAGATGCGGCTGCGGGTTCAGCAGCACAGTGCCGTGCCGACCAAGGTGCTGCCCTGAGTCGCCGACCCCATCGAATGGAATCCAAGATGCTTCTCACCCACTCCCTGATCCGCGCGTCCTCCCCGAACGGCATCCCATTGGGTCGGCCATGTCGGCAGGCCTGTTCCCTTGTGCTGCACTGGTGCCTTGCGGTGACGTTCGTCGCTGTGCTCGGGACCGGCCGTCCGGCCCACGCGCAGGCGGGGCCGTCCGCTGCCGAGACGCCGGCGGCGTTCCACCTCGGACCGGGGGATGTGCTGAGCGTCACGGTCTGGAAGCAGCCTGCCCTCAGCCTGCAGTTGCCCGTCGCCCCCGACGGCACACTGCGCTATCCGCTGGCGGGCCCTCTGGACGTCGTAGGTCGCACGCTTGCCGAGGTTGAGACCGTGCTCTCCGCCAAGCTCGGCGAGCAGCTGCGGGGGGCGCTGGTCACGGTGAGCCTCGTGCAGGTGCACAGCTACCGCGTCTACGTGCTCGGCGAGGTGCTGCGCCCCGGCGAACTGATCCTGCGCGGACCGGTCAGTGTGGTGCAGGCGTTGGCCATGTCCAATGGATTCACGCCCTTTGCCAAGCGCGACAAGGTGCTGGTCGTGCGTCGGCGTGGCGGTGCCGAGACACGCGAGACCTTCGACTACAGCGCCTACGTCCGCGGCGACGGCCCGAGCCTTGCCGAGCTCGCGCCCGGCGACATCGTCATCGTGCAATGACCTGCCGAGGCAAGCTCATGCTGACCCTGGCCTGCGCATTGCCTCTGGCGTGTGGTGCGGCGCACGCCGCCGACAGCGACAGCCCGGTCGCCGAGCCCGTTGCACCGCCTTTGTGGCCAGTGCTTGCGTTCGGTGAACTGCGCACCGGGCTCAACAGCGTCGAGAGCACACGTGTTCCAGCCGAGCAGCAACCATTGCGCGAACTCGGCAACCGCGCCCTGCTGCCACCGCGCGCCAGCCGCGACCCGTGGCAGTCACGACTCGCCGCGACCCTGGAGGCCGACGACAACCTGCTGCTGTCGCCGACGAACGTTCGCAACGGCACGGCATTGATCGTGTCGCCCGGGCTCAGCTGGCTGAACGAAGGCACGCGTCACCGCATCGAGATCGACGCGTCGATGGACCTCCTCCAGCACGTCCAGGGCGACTACGACGGCTCGCGCGTCGACGGATCGGCCGTCCAGGGCAGTGCCATCGGCCTGCCGAGCCAGACGACCGTGGTCAACTACTTCGGCGCGCTGTTGCGTTCGCACGATCCGGCCGGCAGCACACCGGCCGGGCCGGTGCCCGGCAGCACGGCCGATCAGCGGTTTTCCACCAGTTACCAGCGACATGAACTCGGGTTCGGCTGGCGCACCGACCCGCGCACCGATCTGTCGGCTCGCTGGATCGGCACCTGGGCGGATTCGCACAGTCCCGACTACGTTCGCACCCAGGCGCAGGACTTCGAACTCGGTGCGCACTGGCAGCCCACATCGATGCAGCGACTGGGTGTGCTGCTGCGAGAACGTCGCGCCGAGTTTCAGTCGCAGCCGAACGGACGCTACACCGCCGTGTGGGTCGAGGGCGAACAGCAATGGAGTCCGACGCTGTACGGCAAGGCGGCGATCGGTGCGGCGCGCGGCAGCGACGGCCGCGGGCTGGCGCTGTGGCGCGCCGCCGTGATCCAGACCTACTCGCGCGGTCAGTGGGATCTGGCGATCGAACGCGACGTGAGCGCGCCGGCCGGCCTGGGTCGGATGTACGAGATGCGCAGCGTCCGGCTGGGCACCAGCTGGCGGGTTGGGCACCGTTCGCGATTCGACGTCTCGCTGAGCGTCGCCGAGTTCCGGCCGCTCGACGACCCCGGCGCCTTTTCCGTGCGGACGCTGAGGCCGCGCCTGTCGTACACGCTGCCGTTCGATCGGCAGACCTGGCTCAACCTGCGCTACCAGGGTGTCGACGACCGGGTGCTGGCCTCCGACCTGCGGCGGCAGGGTGACCGGTTGCTGGTGACGATCCTGAGAACGTTTTGAACTTCAAACCCAAGGGGAGTGGACCCATGAAGACAGTGCTGTTGGCAGGTGGGCGCGGAACACGCATCGCCGAAGAAAGCGAGAGCCGGCCCAAGCCGATGATCGAGATCGGTGGCAAGCCGATCCTGTGGCACATCATGAAAGGCTATGCGCAGCATGGCCTGAAGGATTTCGTCGTCGCCTGTGGCTACAAGGGCGAAATGATCAAGCACTATTTCCTCAACTTCAACCTGTTCCACAACGACTACCGCGTCAACCTGCTGCACGGCGAGCGCGAACTGCTCAATGCGAGCGACACCGACTGGGACGTGTCGGTGGTCGACACCGGGCTCGATACGCTGACCGGGGGTCGGCTGCTGCGCCTCAAGCCCTGGCTGACCGACGGCACCTTCATGCTCACCTATGGCGACGGCGTGTCCAACGTCGACATCGGCGCATTGCTGGCGTTTCACAAGTCCCACGGCAAGACCGCCACGATGACTGCGGTGCGACCGCCGGCGCGCTTCGGTGCGCTCGACATCCACGGCGGCCAGGTCATGCGCTTTGCCGAGAAGCCGATCACCGAAAGCGGGTGGATCAACGGCGGCTTTTTGGTTCTGGAACCGGCCATCTTCGACTACCTCGAAGGCGATCACAGCACGCTCGAACGCGAGCCACTGGAGCGACTCGTGGCCGATGGCCAGCTGATGGCGTTCCAGCACGAGGGCTTCTGGCAGCCGATGGACACGCTGCGTGACAAGCAGGCGCTCGAAGCGCTGTGGAGCGAGGGGCGGGCACCGTGGAAGACGTGGGCATGAACGTCGACCCATCCAATCCGCTGCGCCTGCCGGATGCGGCGTTCTGGCCCGGCCGTCGCGTCTTTGTCACGGGCCACACCGGCTTCAAGGGGTCTTGGCTTGCGCTGTGGCTCGAGTCTCTCGGTGCGCAGGTCACCGGCTATGCATTGGCGCCGCCGAGCGAGCCGAACCTGTTCAGCCTCGCTCGCGTGGCGACCGGCATCACGCATGTGCACGGTGATGTGCGTGACCTTGCCGCGCTTCAGGCCAGCCTCGCGCAGGCGCAGCCCGACATCGTGCTGCACCTCGCCGCGCAGTCGCTGGTGCGGCGCTCCTACCGCGAGCCGGTCGAGACCTACGCGACCAACGTCATGGGCACGGTGAACCTGCTCGAAGCGGTGCGCCACACCGCCAGCGTGCAGGGCGTGGTGATCGTGACCAGCGACAAGTGCTACGAAAACCGCGAGTGGATGTGGGGCTACCGCGAAGGCGATGCGATGGGCGGGCACGACCCGTACAGCAACAGCAAGGGCTGCTCTGAACTGGTGACCAGCGCGATGCGGCGCTCGTTCTTCGCCAACGGCCCGTTCATCGCGTCGGCGCGTGCAGGCAACGTGATTGGCGGCGGCGACTGGGCCGAAGACCGTCTGCTGCCCGATGCGATGCGCGCGTTCATCGCCGGGCGTGCGCTCGAGGTGCGCTCACCCGGCGCGGTCCGCCCCTGGCAGCATGTGCTCGAGCCGCTGCGTGGCTACCTGCTTCTGGCCGAGGCGCTGGTCAATCAGGGGCAGGCCTTGGCCGATGGCTGGAACTTCGGTCCCGAGGATGCTGATTGCCGCTCGGTGCGTGAGGTCGTCGACCTCGCCTGCGCCCACTGGCCGGATGCCGAGGTCGTCTACAACCCACCGCCCGATGCGCCGCACGAGGCGCATTTCCTGAAGCTCGACTGCACCAAGGCGCACGAGCTGCTGCCCTGGCAACCGCGCTGGCGTCTCGCCGAAGGCGTGGCACGCACGTCGGCGTGGTTTCGCGCCTGCGCGCAGGGCCAGGACATGCGTGCGGTGACCCTTGATCAGCTGTCCGCCTACGGCGCATCCATCCAGGCATGAACGTGCAAGACATCGCTTCTCCGGCACCCGACCCGCTGCGCATCCTGTTCGTCTGCCCGACGGCGCGCGCCGGAACCCCGCAGTACATCCACAACCTGGCCTCGCACCTCGGCCGGCGGGGGCATCGCGTGGCCTTGCTGACGAGCGTCGGATACGAGCTCTCGAAGTACGCCACCGACTACGCCGTCATCGAAGCAATCGACCGTTTTCGTCCGCGTCCGCTTCTGTGGTGCCGCGCCTGGCGCCAGTTGCGCGCGTTGCGTCCGCAGGTGATTCATTACCAGGGCGGACAGCACCCCGACATGCTGCTGCTGCTGGACAACGTGTTGCGCATCGCCTCGTCTGCGCAAGCGGTCTACACCCCGCAGGAGCTGCAATCGAACAACCGTCGTGCCCACCACGATCAAGCCTGCAAGCGCCTGCTCGGCCGCATGCAGCATGTGTTCTTCAACTCAGCCGAAAACCGCGAGTTCGTGCGGCAGGACCTGCATCTCGACGTCGAGCACTCCAGTGTTGTCCCGGTTCCTGACCTGCTCGATTTCATGCGAAGCGACGTTCGACCCGAAGCACCTGCCGTTCCGGCCGGTCGGGCCCTGATCCTCTGCTTCGGTCTGATCGAGCCGCGCAAGGGCATCGGCACCCTGCTCGAAGCCTTCGGGCGTCTTCGGCAGACGCGGCCCGACACCCATCTGGCCGTTGTCGGCAAGCCCTTGATGGACCTGGCACCGCTGCGCGACTGCATCGCCCGTCATGGCATGCAAGACCATGTGGACCTGGTGGCCGAGTACGTTTCGTTCGAACGCATGGCCGGCTATTTCGAGCGCGCCGACACCGTCGTGCTGCCCTACGAAGCGGGCTGGAACAGCGGTGTCATCCCGGTGGCACTGGGCTACGGCAAGCCGGTCGTGGCGACCACCATAGCCAGCGCCGCCGAAGCCGTCGCGCACGAGCGCACCGGCCTGCTGATCCCGCCCGCCGATCCGCAGGTGTTGTGCGATGCCCTGCTTCGGGTGATCGACGACCGCGCACTGCGCGAACGCATGCAACCCTTCCTGCGCCAGGCCGCGATCGACCAGGGATGGGATCCGCTGGTGCAGACGACCGAAGCCGTCTATCGGCGGGTGACGTCGGCTTGAGGACGTCTTGATGAATGCAAGAGTGCTGCTTGGTTCCACCGACCTGCGCGTGTCACCGCTCGGCTTTGGTTGCTCGACCATTGCTTCGCTCGCCACCCGCCATACGCCGGCCGAGGTGCAGGCCACGCTGCTCGCGGCCGTCGAGCGCGGCGTCAACTTCTTCGACACCGCCGACGTGTACGGCCAGGGCGACAGCGAGCGCCTGCTCGGCCGCCTGCTGGCCGGCCGGCGCGAGCCGCTCGTGGTGTGCACGAAGGTCGGCATGCGCTTGTCGCACTCCCAGGCGGTGATCCGGCTCGTCAAGCCGGTGCTGAATCCGTTGTTGCGCCGTTGGCGAGGGGGCCGCGCCCACACCACTTCCCTGCGACAAGCGAGCCAGCGGCAGTGTTTCGAGCCGCAGTACCTCCGAAGCCACGTCGAAGGCAGCCTGCGGCGCCTGCGCGTCGAGCGGATCGATCTGCTGTTGCTGCACAGCCCGCCCGTCGAAGTGGCCGAACGCGACGACGTGCTCGCGTTATTGCAGGGCTTGCGCGACAGCGGCAAGCTGCGCTGGTTCGGTGTCTCCGCCGCGCAGATCTCGCACGCACCGCGCTGGGCGCGGTGGCCGGATCTGCACTGCCTGCAGTTGCCGTTGACCCCGGGGGTCGACCCGTTGGGTCGCGTCTGCGCGCTGCCGACCGATGTGCTGGCCCTGCTGAGCGACCTGCGCGCCCGCGGCATTGGCGTGATCGCGCGCGAGGTGTTCGGCGGCGGTGCGCTGGCCGGTGTGCGCAGCCAGGCGCTGGCTGCGGTGCTTGCTGCGCCGGCCGTCGCGGTTGCGCTGATCGGCATGGGCAGCCGAGCGCACCTGGAGGAGAACCTGCGCTCGCTTGCCGGTATCGGCGGACCAGATCGCACGGGCGCGTTCGCATCATGATCGAGCGCAGTCGCGATGTGCCGGACGGCAGCACGATCGAATGCGACGTGTGCGTTGTCGGCGCCGGCCCGGCCGGCATCACGCTCGCGCTCGCGCTCGAACGAGCCGGACGTTCGGTGCTGCTGCTCGAAGCCGGCCAGATGAACCGCGCGGGTCCGGCGCAGGCGCTGTACGCGGGGCAGGTCACCGACCCGTCGCGCCACCTGCCGCTCGACCAGGCGCGTTATCGCCAGCTCGGTGGCACCAGCGCGCTGTGGGGCGGCAGGTGCATTCCCTACGACGCCATCGATTTCGAAGCCCGTCCGTGGGTGCCGCACAGCGGCTGGCCCTTCGGCCGCGAGGCACTCGAGCCGTATTACGCCGAAGCGCATGGCTGGCTCGAGTGTGGTGCGTTCGATTACCGCAGCGCCAGCGTGCTCGGAGCGTCCGCCGGACCGATGGTGCCCGGCTGGGCCGATGGCGCCATCGACACCGGATCGCTCGAACGCTGGAGCCCACCGACGCACTTCGGAAAGGCTCACCGCAAGGCGCTGCAGGCATCGCGCACAGTGCGTGTGTTGATGGAGGCGGTGGCCGTCGATCTGCGCACCGACGAGGCGGGTGGGCAGATCACCGCCATCGACGTGAAGCGCAGCGGCGCATCGGGCGGCCACGGCGGGTCGGGTTTCGTCGTGCGGCCGCGCGAGGTGGTGCTGGCCGGCGGTGGGCTGGAGACGACGCGTCTGCTGATGACCTCACGGCAGGGCGAGCGGCGCGGCATCGGCGGTGCGAGTGGCTGGCTCGGCCGCGGCTACATGTCTCACGTGCATGGCGTGATCGCGACGCTGAAGTTCCACACCACCCAGCCGGTGGTTTCGGGCTATGAGCAGGACGCCGACGGCGTGTTCGTGCGACGCCGACTGTGCGTGTCCGAGCGCACGCAGCGCGAGCTCGGGTTGCTCAACACCTACATGCTGCTCGATCGTCCGCTGATCGACGATCCGAGTCACGGCAGCGCGGTGCTGTCGGCGGCTTTTCTCGCGAAGAAGCTGTTCCAGCGCCAGCGCGACGACCAGCTGGGTTCGGGCAAGTACGCGATCTATTGGCAGCACCTGCGCAACGTACTCGCCGGTTCGCCGCAGGTGGCATCGTTCCTGCCACGCTTCGCCCGGCGCCGCTTCCTGCAGAAGCGCCGGCTGCCGTCGCTGACTGTCGATTCGCGCTCGAACACCTTTCATCTGTACTTCCAGGCCGAGCAGGTGCCCGATCGAGGCACCGGTGTGAGTCTGCTGGACGAACGGGACGCCCTCGGCCAGCAACGGCTGCGGCTCGATTTCAAGGTCCAGGCGCAGGACCTCGACGCTGTCTGGCGCACCCATGAGCTGCTGGCGGCCGAGCTGCGCGCCCAGCGCGTTGGCGAGCTGGTTTTCGATGCGGCGGCGCGCGAGCAGCTGACCGACCTCAAAGCGGTGCTCGGCCATCACATCGGTACGACCCGCATGGCGGCCGACCCGGCGCACGGCGTGGTCGATGCTCACTGCCGCGTGCATGGCCTGCGCAACCTGCATGTCGCCAGCGCCTCGGTGCTGCCGACCAGCAGCCACGCCAACCCGACGCTGACGGTCGTGGCTCTGGCCTTGCGGCTGGCGCGCCGTTTGCATCCCTCGGTATCGACAGCACCCCCGGCTTCAATCATTGCAGGAGAACTTCATGAGCCTTGACACCATTTTCAAAGGGCAGCGCGTGCTCGTGACCGGTGGGGCCGGGCAGATTGGCTCGCACCTCGTGGCCGCCTTGGTGCAGCGTGGTGCGCAGGTCAGCGTGGCCGACAGTCTGTGGCGCGGCAAGCGAGAGCATTTGGCGCCCGGCGGCCAGCCGCTGATCGACATGGACCGTGATTTCCATCAGGTCGATCTGACCGACGCAGCCGCTTGTGCGCAGGTCACCGCGAACTGCGATCTCGTGTATCACCTGGCCGACGTGGTCGCGGGCATCAACTACGTGTTCGGCAACCAGTTCTCGCTGTTCAACACCAATCTGCGCATCGACTCCAACATGCTGCATGCCGCGGTGGCCAACAAGGTACCGAAGTATGTGTATGTCGGTACAGCCTGCAGCTACCCGGCTGCGCTGTCGGTTTCGGATGCCGAGGGCCGCACGCCGCTGTTCCGCGAAGAGCAGGTCTATCCGGCCTTGCCCGAATCGTCGTATGGCTGGTCGAAGCTGATGGGCGAGTACCACGCCGAGCTGGCGATGAACGAGGGCCTGTTGCAGGTCGGTCTGCTGCGCTTTCACAACGTCTACGGACCTCACTGCGAGATGTCACCCGAGCGGTCTCAGGTGATCCCGTCGTTGATTCGCAAGGCGATTCGACACCCCGACGAACCTTACGTGGTGTGGGGTTCGGGCAAGCAGCGTCGCGCCTTCGTGTATGTCGACGACATCGTCGATGCCTTGTTGCGCGTTGTCGATGTCGGCCTGGGTCGGGGCGCGATCCAGATCGGCCCCGACTACAGCACCTCGATCCGCGAACTCGCCGAGGAGATCGCTCGCATTTCCGGCAAGGACATCGACATCAGTTACGACCCGACGCGGCGCGAAGGCGACGGCGACCGCGCGGCTGACTGGCGCAAGGCGCGTGAGGTGCTGGGCTGGGAGCCGCGGGTGTCGCTCACCGAGGGCTTGGCTCGCACCTACGACTGGTGCCGTCACGCCATGGCGAAGGCTGGCTGACTCGCCCCCCATTCGCGGTGTGGACGAAGGCACGGGCGACCCTAGAATCCGCGAGTCCAGGCGAAAGCCGGCGACGGCTCGTTCCAACAGGAGTACTCCATGAATTTGCGTCTTTTGAAGAAGATCCCTCTGGCCTTGGTCGCAGCGGTGGCGATGACCAGCGCGCAGGCCGATGTCTTTGAGGATCTGGGTGTGCACACCGCCCCTTTCCTCTTCAAGAGCGAGACCGTGGCGACTGGTGCGTTTGCCGACATCTTCGTATTCACGGTTCCGGTTGGATTCAATCTGCTGGGAAGTGTCGTTGTCTCTGATGACGATGCGCCTGATTTTTCGATCACGGACGGGGCCTATGCGCTCGCGAGCGCCGGAATAGACGGCGTGTTCAACACCTCGGATGACTCGCTTTCTGCGATCTTTTCGTTCGATGCCACGACTGGCAGCGCCTTCAACGCCGCGGGTGGCGGCGCAGGTTTGTATGCCTATGCGATCTTCGGAACAGGCGTCGGCACCGAAGGCGGGCGCTACGCACTGACCTCGTTCATCGAGGCTGATTCGGCGACCGTGCCTGAGCCCGAGACCTTTGCCTTGGCGCTGCTGGGTCTCGCCGGCATCGGCGCCTTCACTCGCCGCCGGGCGTCATGAAGTGACGCATTGAGCGGTCATCAACGCCGGTGAATCCGGCGATTCGGCAAAACGGGCGACTTCGGGTCGCCCGTTTTGTTTTTTGTCGGCAGGAATCGCGAGAGGGCGTCGACGTCCATCCAAGCGAGGCCATCTGGTCCAGATAGGGCGCCTTGTTTAGTGACAACCGTCACGGCCGATCCGGGGTTTGGCTTGAAAGAGGAAGGGGAAGTCCACAGGCGGTTACAGGCAGCTCAGATTCCTTACTGAATTGAGCTCCAGAGGTGTGCTGGCAGGTCGAAACCATGGACAAGACGCCTTGGGCGTTGCGTCGTGCTCTTCGAATCTTCTTCTGTCTGGACCCTCCATGTACCGCTGGCCTCACCTTCCCGGTCTCACCCTTTCCGACAGCTTGGCGCGTGGCGCAGCCGCCTTGCTCACCTTGGGTGCGGCACTTGTCCTCCCCGGCTGCGGCGGTGGGGGTGATGCTTCCACCGAAGCGGTCAGCGTCGAGAACGCATCCACAACGTCTGACGAGCAGGCGCTGGTGCAGGCCTCTCGGGTCCGAGGGAGATTCCCGTTGCCGGTCGCCTCGGTGACGGCTCCAGTGGTGCCGACCGTGCCGACAGCCACCTCGTACACCGGGCGCGCCTGGTTTGTCGATGCAACCGCCGGCAGCGACACGGGTGCGGGCTCGTCTGCGGCCCCCTGGAAGACGCTGGCCCGCGCGGCAAAGCAGACGCTGGCCGCTGGTGACGCCGTGCTGCTCAAGTGCGGCAGCATCTGGCGTGAGTCCTTCACGCTGAACTCGATCAATGCACCGGCGGGTGGCGCGATTGTTGGAGCCTGGGGCACCTGCAGTTCGACCAATCGACCGATCATTTCCGGAGCCGACACCGTCTCGGGTGTGACCTGGACCGTTGCCCCCGCCTTGGGGGGCAAGCCGGTCTATGTGGCGCCTTGGTCGAAGGCGGTGACGGCCCTTTACTGGAACGGAACGCCGCTGGTCCGCGCGAGGTATCCGAACTTTGGCGGCATCGGGCACGAGTTCGGCCTGATCGCTTCGGTACGCAACGGCAAGACGCTGGTCACCGGCCCCGCCGACGCCGCCTTGCTCGGCAGCACCAACCTGAGCGGTGCCAAGGCGTTCATACGCACCAACCCGTGGCTGGTGGAATCGCACGACATCGCCAGCAGCGATTCGAGCGGTGCGGTGACCTTGAATGCATTGGCGACCTACGCGCCGCAGGCAGGCCAAGGCTATTTTGTAGAAGGCAAGCTGGCCCTGCTCGACACCGCAGGCGAATGGTTTCACGATCCGGCGACAGGACTCTTGTATGTCTGGACTCCCACCGGAGCCAGCCCGGCAAGCGGCGTGCTTGAAACGGTCGAGCGCAACGTCGGTGTGTCAGTGTCGAAGGTCGCCGATGTGCGGATCGACAAGCTCGCTTTCGAACGGCACAGGCAGCAGTCGCTTTACATCGTGGATGGTCAGCGGACCGCCGTCACCGAGGTGAGCTCGCTTGATGCGGGCCTGACCGGCATCCTGATCGAAGGCGGCAGTGCCGCTCAATCGACCGGTACCAGCGTGGAGCGCAGCGTGATCTCGAACGCTGGCGGCATGGGCATCAGCGTCGACAGTTCCAGTGTGCGGATTGTCGGCAACCAGATCGACAACACCGGTGTCGGTGCTGCAGGCACCGGCGTGTCGGCTGGCGTCTACATCAAGTCGGTTGGTGGCACCGTGCAGGACAACCGCATCTCCAACTCGGCCTTCGCGGCGATCGTGCTGTCTCATGCCACCGGTTCGACGGTCTCCGGTAACACGCTGTTGCAGGCCTGCAAACGCTTCACCGACTGCGGCGCCATCTACTCGGGCGGCGCCCCGAGCCTGGCGCAGCGCACGCAGATCAGCTCGAACGCGATCAGCGACATGGCGCCCAACCCTGAAGGCGCGATTGGCGGCGCGACCACGCTGGTCGCGGGCATCTACCTTGACGAAGAGAGTGCCACGCACGACGTTGTCAACAACATGATCAGTCGGGTGGGCGTGGGCATCAACCTGCACAACAGCGCCAATCACACCGTGCAGTCCAACCGCATCTGGCTGGTCGACCGGGCTGCTGTACGCGTGCACAACAGCAGCGCTGTTGAAACCGTGCGCGGCAACGTGATTCAGGACAACGAGCTCTACGCGTCGAGCCACCTCACGCCATCGGTGCCCGCGACCACAGCACCCGTGTCCCGGGATGTCTATGCGCAGGAGTGGGTCCACGGCAGCAACGCCGCGCTGATGTTCGCTGGCACCAACCCGAACATCGTGCGCCGCAACGTGGTGGGCACGATGAGCGCGCCCGCCGCCGTTCGATGGTCGCTGCTCGGCGGGTGGAACCATCAAACCCTCGATGCCACGCAATGGAGCGCCTACGCGACGGGCGACAGCGTGAAGTCCGCCTACGCGGCGCGTCCCTTCCTCATCACCTCGGGCGGTGCGAACCTGGTGCAGAACGGTGCGTTGCAAAACCCCGGCACGGCCTGGATGTTCTGGTCGCCGACCCCTGCCGCGGGGGGCAAGTTGACGTTCGGGACCTGCTCGACCGGCTGCGCCGACTTCGCCCCGGGGAGCAACAGCGACTTCGCGATGAGCAGCACCTTCCGGATGTCCAGCGCCGCCGGCAGCAGTCTGCACCGTCTGCGCGTGCGTGCCCTGGGGCTGGCACCGGGTGTCGCGGTGACGATGGCGATCAACCGCGACGGCGGCGACTGGGGACAGCTCGGCTTCGTCCTGATGAACCAGGCACTCGGCAGCACGGGCGAAACCGTGATCGACGCGCTCTTCAACGCCACCAGCAGCGACAACGGGCGCCTGAACATGAGTGGGCTGTCGGGCAAATCGTTGCGTCTGCGCGATGTGACGATCGAGCAGATCAGCAGCTACGAGCTGTTTGCACCGAGCCGCGAATCGACCCTGCTGGTCAACGAAACCGCCGTCTCGAAGAGCGTCGACTGCCCGTCGGGCACGCTGCGCACCTGCGTCGTGTCCGATCTGGCCGGGCAGGCGGTCACGTGGCCGGTGACCCTGGCGCCCAATACCGCGAAGGTCGTGCTGAGTGCGGATTCCAAATGGAAGCCCGCGCTCTGACCCTGCCGACGATCCGGGTTGCGCGTGGCGCGCATTCCCGCTGAGCCGCTGGCACTTTCAGCCCGCCGACGGCGGGGCGGCGGGTCCGAAGCGGCCGTGGCGCAGCATCACCGTGGGCAGCACCAGCAGGTTCAGCACCGTCGAGCTGATCAGCCCGCCGACGATGATGATGGCCATCGGCCCCTCGATCTCGCGGCCCGGCTCCGCGCTGCCCAGCGCCAGCGGAAGCAGGCCCAGCGCGGTCACCAGCGCCGTCATCAGGATCGAAGGCAGGCGCTCCTCGGCACCCCGCAGTGCGGTCTCCAGGTTCCACGGCTGGCCTTCGACCTGAACCAGGTGTTGATAGTGCGACACCAGCATGATCGAGTTGCGCAGCGTGATGCCGAACAGCGTGACGAAGCCGACCACCGAGCCCAGCGACAGCCAGCCGCCGGTGGCCAGCACCGCGACCACGCCGCCGATCAGCGCGAACGGCAGATTGACGGCGGTCAGCAGCGTGTGCCGCAGTGAGCCGAAGGCCAGCAGCAGCAGGCTGCCGACGCCCAGCGTCG
The DNA here is from genome assembly GCA_030654805.1 of Burkholderiaceae bacterium. Classification (GTDB taxonomy): domain Bacteria; phylum Pseudomonadota; class Gammaproteobacteria; order Burkholderiales; family Burkholderiaceae_C; genus PBB1. The sequence continues at coordinate 66,094 of JAURWR010000118.1, read as the reverse complement.
CCAACGCCGAAGCAACCAGCAGGTCGTTGCGCGCCTGTGCCTGCGCCTCGGCGGCGCCGGTCACTTCGGCGTGGTTGCCGGCGGCGAAGCCGCTGCCGTCCTGGCCCCCCTGTCCATCCTGGCCGCTGGCGTGCGCCGCGAGTCGGGTGCGCAGTTGCGCAACGAAGTCCTCCGGGTCGTGACCGCGCTTCAGGTTCGCGATGACGGTCTGCACCCGCTGGCCGCCCTCACGCAGCACCTTGTAACGGCCCTCGACCAGCGCCACGTCGGCAACATCTCGCAGTTCGATCAGGCGCCCGCCGGGCGTGCGCAGCGGCAGGTGCTCGACCTGACTCACATCGCGCCGCCCTGACGGCGCCAGCACCAGCGCCACCGGGGTCGGTTTCACCGCGCCCGCATGCTGGCCGACGACCAGCCCATCGAAGGCGATCTGCACCGCGTCCATCACCTCGCCGGCATTCATCGCATGCAGCGCGAGCTGCTCCGGGCGCAGCCGCACCGACAGCTCCGGCGCGCCCGGCGGTGCCTGCAACTGCACGTCGGTGGCGCCGGGCAGTTGCGACAGCATGGCGGCCACGGCCTTGCCGTCGCGATCGAGCGCATCGAGGTCGGGGCCGTACAAGTTCACCACCACGTCGGCCGGGTAGCCGCTGACGGTCTCGCCGATGCGCTCGGTCAGGAAGGTGTTGACGCCAAACACCAGGCCCGGGAACGGTGTGCTGCCGAGCGCTTGTTCGTCGGAGCGGTCGTCGTCGCCGTCGTCGCCCGACAGCGCGCGGCGGATGTCCTGCAGGATGCGTCGCTGCTCGGCGCCCGAGACCTGGCCGACCTCGACCTCCATCTCGCTGTAGTGCGGCCCGAAGGTGTCGGCGCCGTTCTGCGAGCGGCCGACCCACTGCGCGACCGACTTCACGCCGGGAATCGCCAGCAGCGTGTCCGACACCTGCTTGCCGACGCGCAGCGACTCGGCCAGCGAGGTGCCCGGCACCGCGCTGACGTGGACGATGTAGTGACCTTCCTTCAGCGGCGGGATGAACTCGCCGCCCAGCAGCGGAAGCACCCCGATGCCGGCCGCCATGCACAGCGCCGCCGCACTCAGCACCGCCGTGCTGCGCCGCTCGATCGCGAGCAGCAGCCGGCGATAGCGCGGCTTCATCCACGCGACCAACGGCGGGTCGGCGGCCGGCAGCGCGGCATGGCGCAGCAGCAGCAGCGACATCGCCGGCGTCACCGTCAGCGCGACCACCAGCGACGCGATGATCGCTGCGATGTAAGCCAGCCCGAGCGGCGCGAACAGCTTGCCGGCGACGCCGTCGAGCGTGAGCAGCGGCGTGAACACCAGCGCGACGATGAAGGTCGCGTAGACCACCGACGAGCGCACCTCCATCGACGCGTCGAACACCACCTGTGCGGCGCTTCGCGGTGCGGCCAGCGCGCGGTTCTCGCGCAGCCGCCGGAAGATGTTCTCGCAGTCGATGATCGCGTCGTCGACCACCTCGCCGAGCGCGATCGCCAGGCCGCCGATGACCATGATGTTCAGGCCGATGCCGAACTGCTGCAGCGTCAGCACCGCGGCGATCAGCGACAGCGGGATCGCCACCGCCGACACGACGGCGGTGCGCAGGTTGAACAGGAACAGGAACAGCACCGCGATCACCAGCGTCGCGCCGATCAGCACGTCGCTGCGCACGTTGCCCACTGCGGTCTCGATGAAGCTGGCCGGGCGGAACAAGTCCAGGTGCACTTTCGCCCCGGCGCGTTCGAGCACCGGCCGGATGTGCGCGATCGCGGCGTCGAGCGCGCGCGTGGTGTCGCGCGTGTTGGCGCCCAGCTGGCCCTGCACCAGCAGAAAGACCCCGGGCTGCCCGTCGATCTGTGCGGCGTTGAAGGCCGGCGCGCCGCCTTCGGCCACCGTGGCCACATCGCGCAGCAGCACCGCCTGCCCGCCGTGCTGCGCGTTTGCGTGACTCACCACCGTCAGGTTCAGCGTGTCGATCACCGCGCTGGCGGGCGTGCCCAGCGCGGCGCCGGGCGGCTCCATCGTCAGTGCGATGCGCTGGTTGTCCGACTCGATGAAACCGGCCGCGCGCACCCCGGTCGCGCTGCGCAGCGCCGCGGCCAGATCGGTCAGCGACAGGCCCGCCTGCGCGAGCCGTTGCGCATCGACCTGCACCTGCCACTGGCGCAATGCCCCGCCGAAGACATTGACATCGGCGATGCCCGGCACCGCCATCAAATGCGGGCGCAGGCTGGCTTCGACCAGGCTGCGCAGCGCGACGCCGTCGAGCGTCGTCGAGGTCAGCCCGATGCCGAGCACCGTGCTCGCCGACGAGGTCAGCGGCGTGATGTTGGGCACCACGCCGGCCGGCAGCGACGACGCGGCCTGAGCCAACCGCTCGGCAACGCCCTGCCGGTCGCGGTGCAGATCGGACGATTCGTCGAACAGCGCCGTCACCACCGACAGCCCGGGGATCGATTGCGAGCGCAGCGAGGTCAAGCCCGCCAGTCCGCCGATCGCCTGCTCGACCGGGCGCGTCACCTGCGCCTCGATGGCGGCGGCATGCAGCCCCGGCGCTTCGATCTGGATCACCACCTGCGCCGGCGCGAACTCGGGGAACACATCGAGGCTCGCGCCCGTCATGCGCAGCAGGCCGAAGCCGGTCAGCGCCACCGCCAACCCGAGCACCAGGCCGGCGTGGCGCACCGAAAAGCGAACGATGGCAGCGAGCATTCCGGGATCAGTCGTCGTTTTCGTTCTTGATCTGCGACTTCAGCTCTTCCGACAGCAGCAGCTGCGCGCCGCGCACCACCACCGGGTCGTCGGCTTCCAGGCCCGGCACGAACCACTGGTCGCCCAGGCGCACCGCCTTCGGCAGGCCGCGGCGCTGGAAGCGGTCGATGCGAACGGTGGCGGAGCCCGACGCGGCAGGGGTGGGCGTCGCGGCCGCGCTCGCCGCGTCGTCGGGCTCGTCGGCACCGGAACCACCCTGGGCTTCGCGCACATAGATCCAGGCCTGTCCGGCATGCCAGATCACCGCGCTGGCCGGCACCAGGCCGCCTTCTTGCGCCGCCTCGGCACCGCTGCCCGGGCTGCGCGCCGTGAGACGCATGCCAGTGGCGAGCCCGGCGCCGGGGGCAACGAACAGCAGGTGGCGTCCGCCTGCGGCTGTGTCGGCGGTGCCAGCTGCGACCGCACCGAGGCCCTGCGCGGTGACCGGGCCGCTGCGGCCGGGCGGCGTCAGACTCAGTCGCGCCGGAGCGCGGCCGGCGTCGTCGGCGCGCAGCACCGCACGCAACAGCACCTCGCGACCCGACAGCACGCGCTGCAGCGCCGCGCCGTCGGGTGCGGCCAGCCAGCCCGCGACGACCGGGCCCCACAGGGCGCGGGCGCTGTCGCGCAGCGCGCTCGCCTGCGCCTGCGCGCTGCGTGCTCGGGCCGCGTCGGTCTGCGCCTGCGCGGTCGCCGCTTCCAGTGCACGTTGGGATGCGCTGCGGTCGTCGTCGAACAGCGACTGAACCCGCGCCTGTTCCAGCCGGCTGGCGGCGGCGCTGGCCTGCGCAGCCACCACTTCCTGTGCGGCGGCCTGCAGGCGCCCGCGCCACTCGGCCAGCGGCTGCGGGTCGAGCACAGTCACCGCGAGCTCGCTGGCAGAGGCGCCGATGGACATCGCCGTCGCGGTCGGCAACTGCAGTTCGAGGCCGACCTGGCGCTGCGCGGTCGCGTTCAGGCGCACCTCGGGCAGCTGGCCAGCCTCCTCGTCGGCCAGCAGCGAAGGCGCCGGAAGAGACTCGTCATCGCGCCCCACCGCGAGGCGGAACTCGTCGCGTCCCAGGTAAACGGCGGCCCAGCCGAGCAGCACCATCAGCACGGTCTGTGCGACCAGCAGGCGAACCAGGTGGCGTGAGGTCATCGGGTGTGGTCCGTGGACGGGGGGTTGACGACGAGTCCGGACTTCGGTTCCGCTGCCGATGCAAGCGCCGGATCGACGATCGCGGCGATCGCGGGCGACAGCGGCCGCTGCACCACGTCTTCGAGTGCCGCGCGAGCACGGCACAGCGCGACCTGTGCTTCGACGAGTGCGCGTCGCGCGTCGAGTTCGGCACGTCGCCCGGCGATGCGCTCGAGCCGGTCGGCATCGCCTTGCTCGACCCGACGGTCCACCCGCGCGGACAGCGTGCGTGCGGCTTGGGCCTGCTGCATCGCTTCGGCCTGCAGTGTGGCGGCGGCCTCGGTCGCCTGCCGCGCGGCGTCGAGTTCGGCGATGGCCTGCGCCTGCAAGGCATCGAAGCGTGCCGCCTCGGCAGCACGGCGTGCCAGCGCTTCGGCGATCGGCCCGTCGTTGCGGTTCGCCAGCGGCAGCGCGTAGCCGATGCCCAGCGACCAGCGGTGATCGCCCTGGTCCCAGGCGTAGCCCGGTTTCAGCGACAGCTCGGGCACCTGGCGCGCGATCTCCAGCCGCAGCGCGGCATCGGTGGCTGCATAGCGGGCCAGCGCGATGCGCACCGGGATGTTGTTGAGCAGCGCGGCGCGTTGCAGGTTCAGCGGTTCGAGTGCGGCATCTGCCGACGTGTTCATTGGCGCGTCGATCCGCGAACGCATCAGCGAATCGAAGCGCAGCGTCATCCGCCGGGTCTGTTCGAGCGGCAGGCCGATCGCCTGGGCGAGTGCGGCGCGTGCCTGCTCGACCGCCTGGTGCGCCTGGTGCGCCTGCTGTCGGGCGATCGCCTGGCGCTGCTGCGACGGCAGCACCTCGGGGGCGCCGGCCGCGCCAAGCGTCATGCGCCGCTGCCACAGCGTGCTCTCCTCGCGCTGCAGTGCCAGCGTCTCGTCGGCGATGGCCGACAAGCGCTCGGCGTCGTGCAGCGCACGGTGGCTGTCGCGTACGCGGCGATGCACCTGCCACGCCACCTGCGCGGCGCGCTCGACCGCCTCGAGCTGCTGCGCATCGGCCACATCGGTCAACGCCTGGCGACGGCTCTGGCCGACCAGCCAGTCGCCGACCAGCGTGTCGAGCGCGACGCCGATCGTCCACGGCGAATCGCTCTGGCCGGGCGCGCTGTGGTGCTCCAGGCTCAGTTCCAGCGCCGGGTTCGCGCGCTGCCGAGCGGACCCGGTTGCGGCCTGCGCGACCGCGACCTCGGCGCGCGCGACCGCCAGATCGGAATGCGACGCGAGTGCCAGCGCGCCGAGCTCGGGCGCGTCCCAGGCGGGCAGCGGCCACACGGTGGTGTCGACGCCGAGCTGCGACATCGCTTTGCGCAGCGCCGCATCGTCGGGCCGGCGGGCCAGTTGCGCGGCTTGCGATAGCGCAGGATCGAGCGGACGCGGCTCGTGCGTCTGCAGCGCGCAACCTGCCAGAACGACCGCGACGCAGCCGATCAGCGTGCCCAGGCGGCGAACGGCGGCGTGGTGCAGAGCGAGAGGAGGTGCGGTCATCAAGGCGGGCGCAGGCGGAGGCGGTCGAGCTGGCTGTCGGTTGGGGGCCCCGTGGTGCGGCTGGGCCGGATCGGGCATCGATCGTAGTCGGGAAATTTTCCCGACCGACCGGGCGAAACCCGCTTCATCCTGCGAGCGCGTGCCATCGCCACGTGCCGCCCGGACGCTGGCATGCTTCTCGCGCGGCACAGGCCATTCACGGGGCCCGGTCTCAGCGCCCGCGCAACGCTTTACGAAGGATGTCTCGCATGGTCTCGACGATGGCAACGGCCTCGCCCCCGGCTCCCTGGCTGGTCGCCGACATCGGCGGCACCCACGCGCGCTTCGGCCTGGTCGACGGCCCGGGTCGACCGGTGTGCCACATCCAGCGCCTGCGCGCCGATGAGCATGCCCAGCTCGCCGACGCGGTGCGCGCCTACCTGGCGTCGGTGCCTCTGCCATCGAGCGCACCGACGCGGGCCTGCCTGGCCGTGGCGACGCCGCTGGCCGGCGACGAGGTGGTTTTCACGAACAGCCGCTGGCGCTTCTCGCGCCGCGCGCTGGAGCGCGAACTGGGGCTGCTCCAGTTGCAGCTGCTCAACGACTTCGAGGCGCTGGCGCTCGCGCTGCCGCAGTTGACCGCCGACGGCCTGCGCGCGCACGCGGCGATGCCCGCGCCGCACGGCACGCTGGCGGTCGTCGGCCCGGGCACCGGGCTGGGCGTGGCCGGTCTGATCGAGACGGGCGCCGGCTGGCAGGCGATCCCCGGCGAGGGCGGTCACGCCACGCTGTCCGCCGCCGACGACTTCGAGGCTGCGGTGCTGGCCGCGGCGCGCCGCGAGGTCGAGCACGTGTCGGCCGAGCGGCTGTTGTCGGGCATCGGGCTGCCATTGCTGCACCGGGCGGTGTGCGCGGCGTCGGGGCGGCCGACCGAACCCGAAGCGCTGAGCACCGAAGCGATCGTGCAGCGAGGCGCCGATGGCAGCGATGCCGGCTGCGCGCAGACGCTGGCGGTGTTCTGCGCGATGCTGGGCTCGTTCGCCGGCAACGTCGCGCTGACCCTCGGCGCGCGCGGCGGCGTCTACATCGGCGGCGGCATCGTGCCGCGCATCGCCGACCTGTTCTTCGCGTCGGCCTTTCGCGAACGCTTCGAGGCCAAGGGCCGCTACCGCGTCTACCTGCAGGCGATCCCGACCGCGCTGATCCTCGATCCGCACGCGGCGCTGACGGGCGCGGCGCTGGCGCTCGAACAATCGGCGGGTGCAGCCGCATGGACCTGAACCAACGCGCCTCGGGCGTGCTGCTGCACGTCACCTCGCTGCCGGGCCCGCATGGCAGCGGCGATTTCGGACCGGCGGCCCATCACTTCATCGACTGGCTGCACGACGCCGGTCCGCAGCTGTGGCAGGTGCTTCCGCCGATCGGACCTGGCGATTCGCCGTACCAGAGCGCGACGGCCTTGGTCCGCCCGGCATGCGCATCCTGCAGTTCGCGTTCGGCGGCGATGCCGACAACGACTATCTGCCGCACCGCTATGTCCCGAACACCGTGGCCTACACCGGGTACGCATGACAACGACACCGCGCGCGGCTGGTGGCAGGCGGCCAGCGGGCCTGAGCGCGCCTATGCCGGGCTCGTCCTCGGGCTCGATGCCTGCGACGATGCAGAGTCCGACACCCGCGTGGCCTGGGCCACGATCCGCGCCTGCGCCGGCTCAGCGCGGCCGTTGGACGCTGCCCGTTCGATCGCTGGTCGAGCGGCTGACTCGGTTGGGGGCGATCCGATCGACGTGAATCAGGCCATGAAGCCGAGGTCGGCGTCGAAGTTCGACAGGCGCGGGAACACCTCGTTCAGCGACGACGCGGCGCCGAACCAGCGGCCCAGCGTGGCGCCGAGCTGATCGACCGAGGTCGTCGGAATCCACTTGCCGTCGCCCGCGTCGTCGGGTCCGTTGACGATCAGCTCGGGGAAGCGGCCGACGATCTGCCCGCCCTTCACCGCGCCGCCGACGACGAAATGGTGGCTGCCCCAGGCGTGGTCCGAGCCCTGGCCGTTGCTCTGGAAGGTGCGACCGAAGTCCGACGCCGAGAACAGCGCGACGTCGTTCTGCACGCCCAGCGTCACCGTCGCGTCGTAAAAGGCCGCGACCGCCGCCGAGATCTCGCCGAGCAGCTCGTTCTGCCGCTGCAGCTGATCGTCGCCGTGCGTATCGAAGCCGCCGATCGAGCAGAAGAAGCACTGCCGCGACAGGCCGAGCCGGCTGCGCGCCGAGATCAGCTTCGCGATCATCTGGAGTTGCTGGCCAAGCCCGGTGCCGGGGAAGACCGTCGTCAGATCGCTGCCCGACAACGCTTGCGTCAGGATGCGTTGGTTGTCGATCGAGCGGCCGACCACGTCGGTCCAGGCTTGTTCAAACAGGTGGCTGTGTGGCTCGGAGAGGGTGTCACTGATGGCAGCCGACAGCGGGTCGCCGCCGCTTGCGTCGTAGAAATCGAAACCGAAGCGGCCCGACGACGAGACCTTGTACGCCGCCAGCGACAGATCGCCGTTTTCCCACAGGTTGCCGCCGGCCACCGACACCAGCCCGTAGCCGCGGTTGGCGGTCTCGGCGGCGACCAGGCGCTCGATCATCCGGCCGCCCCAGCCGCTGCGCGGCGGTGCATCGACGATCGCGCTCTGCCACTGTGCCTGCTGGTCCGAATGCGAGAACAGGTTGTCGGGCAGCGGTACCGAGCGCGCGTCCCACTGTGCCTTGCTGGTCGGCACCGCCAGCGGCCCGATGTTGGCCAGCATCGCCGCCTTGCCCTGGCCGAACAGTCCTTGCAGACCGGCCATCGCCGGGTGCAGGCCGTAGCGCGTGCCGCCGGTGTTGCTGGGCGAGATGGGCAGCAGGCTGTTGCGGTCCAGCGCAAGGTTGGTTCGCGCGCGCCGGTAGCCGTCGTAGGCCGGCAGTTCGAGCGGCACCAGCAGGTTGTTGCCGTCGTTGCCGCCGTACATGAACAGGCACACCAGCGCCTTGTAGTCGCCGACGCTCTGTGCGGTGGCCGACAGGTGCGCGAGCGTGCCGAGGCCCAGCCCGCTGGCGGTCGCGGCGCTGGCGAGCTTCAGGAAGTGTCGGCGGCGCAGGGCGGAGGAGAGCATGGGGGCAGCCTTCATTTCTGGATCACGAAGTCGGGGGAGATCGAGATGACGATCAGCGCGGCCTTGACCCGCTGCGACAGCTCGTATTCGGAGGCGCCGGGCAGCGCGTCGAGCAGCCGCGTCAGCCGCGCCCGCGTGCTCGCCCGCATCTGCTGCGCGAAGAACAGTGCGTCCAATCGGTCGATCAGCGCCGACGGCGTGGCAGCCAGCGCGGCCAGCGGTTTCAGGTCGAGCACCAGCCGGCTCTTGCCGTCGCCATAACCTTCGCTGTTGAACAGGTCGGCGAAGAAGTTCAGCGAACCGACCACCGAGGTTTCGGTCGTGATCTGGAATTCCGGCGCATACAGCCCGGCCTTCGCAACCGCGCCGGGCTGGCGGAAATTCGGCGAATAGAAATTGAAGACCGACGGCGCCAGCAGCGGGCTCTGCCCGAGCCCGTTGTCTGCGCTGTCGAGGTAGTGGATGCTGTTGATGCCGTTCTGGCTCTTGGCGCCGAGTGCGCGCAGGAAGCTGGCGAAGCGCACCACCGGCTCGCGCTGCTTGCCGTAGCGGTCGCCCGCCGCCAGGGCGACATCGCGTGCTTCGGTGTCGAGCAGCACCGCGCGCACCACCGCCTTCAGGTCGCCGCGCACGCCCGCGCCGTTGTCGTTGAAGGTGCGCGCCACGCGGGCGATGTAGGCGGGGCTCGGGTTGCTGGTGACCAGCCGCTGGATCAGCTGCCGGCCGATGAAGGGCCCGATGTTCGGGTGGTTGAAGATCACGTCGATCGCGTCGTCGAGGTCCTTCTCGGGTGTCTGGCCCGCTGGCAGCGTGGTGCCGTTCAGCAGCGTCTTGGCCTCGGCCGAGTGCGCGCTCGCGAAGGCGCGCATCGGCGTGGTCCAGTTCGAGTCGAGCTCCTCGTTGGCGTCGTGGAAGCTGTCGGGCTGCGACGGGTTCTGCGATGCGAAGGCCCAGCCCGAGAACGCCTTGGCGAAGCCCTTCACCTGCGCTTCGCCGTAGGTCGCGAGCGGCTTGCCGTCGCTGCCGAGCTTCGGCGTGCCGTCGATGTTGAGCTGCACCAGACCGATCGAGAACAGCTGCAGCACCTCGCGGGCGTAGTTCTCGTTCGGGTGGATGCCGCGCGCCTCGTCGTCCTTCTCGCTTTCGATCATGTTCAGGTAGTAGCCCATCGCCGGGTGCAAGGTCACTTCCCTGAGCAGCGTGCGGTAGTTGCCGAAGGCATTGCGGTTCAGCAGGTCCATGTACGAGGACATCGCATACGGCCGGATGTCGGGTGCGATGTTCGAGATCACCATGATCTGACCGAGCGCGAACGCGGTGCGCGCACGCAGCTGGTCCGCACCGGTCAGCCACTGCTGCCACACCGCCTCGTAGCTCATCTCGTCGGTGGCCTTGCGGTTCTTCTCGCGGCCCTTCTGTGCGTCGAGGTAGCGGGTATGCAAGTTGGCGGTGGCGTTGAACTGCGTCCACAGCCAGCGCTCGTAGCCGTCGGTGCGCAGTGTCTCGATCTCGCTCGCCGAGGCGATCCCGAAGGTTGCCTGCGTCAGCAGGCGTGCAGCATCCACCGCCAGCGGGCGGTCTTCGGGCGCCGGGCGAGCCGGGGCGCTGCCGCCGGTGGAGGTGGTCGGAGGCGGAGTTGCGCCTGAGGTGTCGGGGTTCGACCCCGTGCCGTCACTGCTGTTGCCGCCTCCACCACCGCCGCATCCGGTCAGTGACAGGAGGGCTGCGAGGAACAGGCCGCAGAGTGCGGCACGCGTGCTTCGGGTGTTCGAGTTTGGATCGTGAGGTGCTTGCATGCGGGGTTCCCGGCGTGTGCCATCCAGCGGACCCGTTCTGAGACCCTGTCGCTGCCGTGGTCATGAGCTTTGCAGCAAGGCGCGCCGGGCGGTGTAAGCGAATTGCAAACTCTGGGGCCATCGGTGTCGTCGGGTGTCTTGGCGCAGGGTCTTCGACCTCTCGGACACGCTTGGCTGCCCTTGTCGGTGCGGGTCTTTTCGCGTAGGTGGCACCGTACAATCCCGGGGTTTTGCCCGTGGCGTTTCACGCGGCCCCTCCAGAGGACTACACGTGTTCATTTCCCAAGCATTTGCTCAGGGCGCGCCAGCGGCCACCGCCAGCCCCGACATGTTCGGCAGCATCGGTTCCATGCTGCCGCTGATCCTGATGTTCGTGGTGCTCTACTTCGTGATGATCCGCCCGCAGATGAAGCGGCAGAAGGAGCACAAGGCCATGATCGAGGCGCTCGCCAAGGGCGATGAAGTGGTCATCGGTGGCGGGTTGCTCGGAAAGGTCGCCAAGATGGGTGAGACCTACCTCGGGATCGAAGTGGCCAGCGGGGTCGAGATCCAGGTGCAGCGCTCGTCGGTCGTCCAGGTGCTGCCCAAGGGAACCGTCAAGTAGGGAGTCTCTCAGTCCACTGCGCGGCCGACTCGATCCCGGCCGTCGCTCGGCGTTCACTGGGCAGACCGCCTTCCGATCGACCGCCAGAAAGACGTCATGAACCGTTATCCCCTCTGGAAATACGCGATCCTGCTGGCCGCCTTGCTGGTCGGCTTGATCTACACGCTGCCCAATCTGTTTGGTGAGGCGCCTGCGGTGCAGGTCAGCAGTGGCCGTGCCACGCTGAAGATCGATGGCGGCGTCGCCACCCGTGTCGAGGAGGCGCTCACGCAAGCGGGCCTGAAGGCCGACTTCGTGCAGTTCGAAGGGAGCTCGGTGAAGGCACGCTTCACCGACACCGACACGCAGATCAAGGCCAAGGACGCCATTGGCAGAGCGTTGAATCCCGACCCGGCCGATCCGAGTTACATCGTCGCGCTGAACCTGCTGTCGCGCTCGCCGCACTGGTTGACATCGCTGCGCGCGCTGCCGATGTCGCTGGGGCTGGACCTGCGCGGCGGCGTGCACTTCCTGATGCAGGTCGACATGAAGTCGGCCCTGACCAAGAAGGCCGAGTCGCTGACCGGAGACGTGCGCCTGATGCTGCGCGACAAGAACCTGCGCCACGCGGGCATCGTGCGCGAAGGCAATGCGGTCGTGGTGCGATTCCGCGATCGCGAAACGCTGACTGCGGCCCGCCAACTGCTCGAAGACGAGCTGCGCGATCTGCAGTGGACCGAAACCCCCGACGGCACCGACATCAAGCTGGCCGGCTCCCTGAAGCCCGAAGCGTCGCGCCGGGTGCAGGAAGCCGCAGTCAAGCAGAACATCACGACCCTGCACAACCGTGTCAACGAACTCGGTGTGTCCGAGCCGGTGATCCAGCAGCAGGGCATCGACCGGGTCGTGGTGCAGTTGCCGGGCGTGCAGGACACCGCCAAGGCCAAGGACATCATCGGCCGCACCGCGACGCTGGAGGTGCGACTGGTTGACGAAAGCGCCGAAGCCGCTGCGGCGGCGGGTGGAACCGGGCCGGTGCCATTTGGCACCGAGCGCTACACCGAACGAAACGGCGTGGCGCTGATTCTCAAGCGGCAGGTCATCCTCACGGGTGAGAACCTGACCGATGCTCAGGCGGGCTTCGATGGTCAGACGCAAGAACCCACGGTCAACCTGACGCTGGACGCCAAGGGATCGCGCATCTTCAAGGACGTAACGCGCGACAACATCGGCAAGCGCATGGCCATCCTGCTGTTCGAGAAGGGCAAAGGCGAGATCGTGACCGCGCCGGTGATCCGCGCCGAGATCGGTGGCGGGCGGGTTCAGATCTCGGGTCGCATGACCACGGCCGAGGCGGCCGACACCTCGCTGCTGCTGCGTTCGGGCTCGCTGGCCGCGCCGATGGACATCATCGAGGAGCGCACGATCGGCCCGAGCCTCGGCGCCGACAACATCTCGAAGGGCTTCAACAGCGTGCTGTACGGATTCGCGGCGATCGCGGTCTTCATGTGCCTGTACTACATGCTGTTCGGCATCATCTCGACACTGGCGCTGGCGTTCAACCTGCTGCTGCTGGTGTCGGTGCTGTCGATGCTGCAGGCCAGCCTGACGCTGCCGGGCATGGCGGCGATCGCGCTGACACTGGGCATGGCGATCGACGCCAACGTGCTGATCAACGAACGGGTGCGCGAGGAACTGCGCTCCGGGGCATCGCCGCAGTCGGCGATCCACAACGGCTACGAACGCGCGTTCACCACCATCCTCGACTCCAACGTCACCACACTGATCGCCGGGCTGTCGCTGCTGGCGTTCGGCTCCGGCCCGGTGCGCGGCTTCGCGGTGGTGCATTGCCTCGGCATCCTGACCTCGATGTTCTCGGCGGTGGTGTTCTCGCGCGGCCTGGTCAACCTCTGGTACGGGCGGCAAAAGAAGCTCAAGGGCGTCTCGATCGGTCAGGTCTGGAAGCCGGCCTCCGATGCCGGCTTGAAGGCCTGAGCCCCAGCTCGCACACGCCGACGCGGGACAAGGAACACAAATGGAGTTTTTGTTTGGGCATCACATGCGCTTCGCGCCGATGTGAGCCTTCACTGAAAACGCCCAACCAAGGATTTCAAGATGGAGTTTTTCAGGATCAGGCGGGACATCCCGTTCATGCGCCACGCGCTGGTGCTCAACGTGATTTCGGCGCTGACCTTCGTCGCCGCAGTCTTCTTCATCGCGACGCGCGGGCTGCATTTCTCGATCGAGTTCACCGGGGGCACGGTGATCGAGGTGGCCTACACGCAGCCGGCCGACATCAATCGGGTGCGTACCACCGTCGAGTCGCTTCAGTTCGGCGAGGTGCAGGTGCAGAATTTCGGCACCTCGCGCGATGTGCTGATCCGCTTGCCGGTGCGCGCCGACGTCAAGCAGGCCGAGGTGGTCGATCGCGTCTTCGTGGCGTTGTGCAAGGCCGAAGGCGGCACCGTCAGCACGCAGCTGGTCAAGTCGGACAAGGGCGCGGAAACCACAGCGCCGGTGTGCGGCGAGGTCGGTGCCGAGAAGGTGAAGCTGCAGCGCAGCGAGTTTGTCGGGCCGTCGGTCGGATCCGAACTAGCGCGAGACGGTGCGTTGGCGCTGGCCGTCACGATCGCCGGCATCATGATGTATTTGGCCGTGCGTTTCGAGTGGAAATTTTCGGTCGCCGGCATCATCGCCAACCTGCACGACGTGATCATCATCGTCGGCTTCTTCGCCTTCTTCCAGTGGGAGTTCTCGCTGTCCGTGCTGGCGGCGGTACTTGCCGTGCTCGGCTACTCGGTCAACGAATCGGTGGTCATTTTCGACCGGATCCGCGAGGCCTTCCGCAAGTACCGCAAGATGACCACGCCTCAGGTGATCGACCATGCCATCACCAGCACCATCAGTCGCACCATCATCACCCACGGCTGCACGCTGATGATGGTGGTCTCGATGCTGATCTTCGGCGGCCCGACCTTGCACTACTTCGCCGTGGCGCTGACCATCGGCATCCTGTTCGGCATCTACTCGTCGGTGTTCGTGGCGGCGGCCATCGCGATGTGGCTGGGTGTCAAGCGCGACGATCTGGTCAAGCCCACGGGCAAAGAGCTCGATCCGGACGATCCGAATGCCGGGGCGGTGGTGTAGAGTCAAAACGCATCCACCCCCGAAGGCAGCTTGAACCCATGGCGTCCACCGCCCACACGATGGCCCTGGCCACCCAGGCCCGCCGTTCGTATGTCGAGGGACTGCTCGAAGGTCTGCCCGGTGTCGTCCACGCGGTCGACCAGGGTGCCCGTCTGTTGCTGAGCCAGGTCGCCGATCCGGCCACGATGATGCGCCGACGCGATGCCGTCGAGGACATCAAGAACTCCGCCGGTTTCTGGCTTCAGGGTGCGATGTCGATGCTGCGCGGCGCGTTGCACAGTGGCTTGGTGTCTGCATCGCGACCGAACGACCTGCCGATGGCCGGCGGTCGGCAGAATTTCAGCCTGGTCGACAACGAGACCATCGAAGGCGAGATTCTCAGTTCACGCTTGGCTTTGTCCGTGATGGACCGCGCCTCGTGGGAGTTCACCGACCTGCGCTCGCGCATGACGATGCTCGAAGGGCGCGAGGAACTCGACGCCAACGACATCCTGCGACCGCATGTGCTGGCGCGCATTGCCATCACCTCGTGGCGCACGGCCGGACTCAGTCATGAAGCTTGGCGCACGCTGCAAGGCGTGCTGCACGAGGAGTTCGCGCACTTCAACGAAGAGGCCTATCACGAGGCGAACCGCCTGCTGATCGAGCGGGGGGTGCTGCCAGAGATTGATCTTCGGCCGTTCATCCGTCGCTCACGCAACTCGGCCTTCGTCAACACCCAATCCAGTCAGTTCGCTTCGGGTCCTGCGACCGGCTTGAGCGCGTTGGCTCCCGCCGAAAGAGCGTCCCAGTCAGCCGCTGCGAGCGAAGCATCTGGTGGCGCGCTTGCCGACGACAAGAGCGTGGGTGAAGAAACCCGGATGATGACCCGCGCTGGTGGGCTCGGACGTGGCGGGACCGACCATGCTGAAGCCGTGCTCGGTCGCCTCAACCGCCTGATCGGCAGGCAGTTGCCCGACTTCGCGCGCACGTCGCATGGACCGGCTTCCCCGGCGCTCGACGCGGCGATTACCAACGCCCAGCAGGGCATCGCGCTGAGACTGACCCCGGAACCCAGCGCGCGACACGCCAACGCCCCGGTCAGCACGCCCGCGATGCTCGAAGAGCTGCATCAGCGCAAGCAGGCGCTGAAGGCCGCTGCGTCGTCGCCTGGAGAGCGCGCGACGATCGAGGTGGTGGCGCTTCTGTTCCAGAGCATCCTGACCGAGGAGCGCATCCCGGCCTCGGTTCGGGTCTGGTTCGCACGCCTGCAGATGCCGGTATTACGCGTCGCGGTCAGCGAGCCGGATTTCTTTGCCACCACCGATCACCCAGCGCGGCGCCTCATCGACCGGATGGGGGCTTGCGTGATGGGGTTCGACGCCAACAGCGCGCGTTTGGCGGGGGGGGCGGTCGAGAAGGAAATCAAGCGCGTCGTGCAGGTCGTCGAGGCTTACCCAGACACCGGCCGCCGAGTTTTTCAAACGGTGCTCACCGAGTTCGAACGGTTTCTTGAACACTACTTCAAGAACGAGAACGAGGCCTCGCGCAAGGGTGTTTCGCTCGCCCAGCAGGTCGAGCAACGCGAAACCCTCGCCATCCAGTACACGATCGAGCTGCGCAAGATGCTCAACGAGATGCCGGTGCAAGAGGGCGTGCGCGAGTTCTTGTTCCATGTGTGGGCTGACGTGCTCGCGATGACCGCAGTCAAGTCGGGGCTGCAAAGCGAAGAGATCAAGACGATGAAGCGCACGGCAGCCGATCTGATCTGGTCGGCCAGCGCCAAGGTCTCCCGTGAGGAGCGAGCCGATGTGATCCGTCGTCTGCCGCCGTTGCTGAAAATCCTGCGCGACGGCATGCAGAGCGCTGGCGTCAGCGCCGCGCATCAGGACGAGCACATCCAGCGCCTGAACAACTCGCTGGCGGCCGCGTTCACGGCTCGCACCGCTTCGATTCCGAAGCAGCGTCTCGAACAGTTGATGGAGCGGCTCGAAACGCTGGAGGAGTTGTTGCCGGACGCCGACGATGTCGAGATCGACGAGTCGCTGGTGCTCGACTTGTCGGGGCACGAGAGCAGCGAATTGGAGGTCGTCGCGGTGGGTGGATCGATGCCGACGCCGGCCATGGTGGCGTGGGCGCGCGAGTTGCAGGTCGGCAGCTGGTACACGCTGGACTACCGCAACCGCAATGACTCGGTGCAACTTGCATGGCAAGGCATGCGTCGGCAGTTGTCCTTGTTCGTGTCTCCGCAGGGGCGTGGAATCCTGTTTCAGCAGCAGCGTCTGGCCGCATTTTTGCAGGCGGGTCTGCTGGTGCCGGTGCAGGATGAATCGCTGACGGTGCGCGCGACTCGCAGCGCGCTCGCCAAACTCGATGTGGACCCGAGTCGCTTGCTGAATTGACCGGGCGGCAGCGGCGTCGACCCCATGAGAAAAGCCGCCCTGAGGCGGCATTTTTCAATGCAGGTCCCGCGAGCCGGTCAGTGAATCAGGCGGTCTTCCTCGTCGACGAACAACTCGTCGAGGATCAGCGCATCGGGCTCTTCACCGAGGCTCCAGAACACCATCAGCACGATGATCTTCAGGTCCTCCAAATCGAGGGGGCCACCCGGGATCGCGCTGGCGCGGTCAATCACCATCTCGCGCATTGGTGGCGGCAGCACACCAGCGGATTCGAGGAAGCTGATGAAGCCGATAGAGGCTTCACCGAGGTGGTCCTGCTCGGCTGGCGAATAGACGCGCAGGCTGTGTTCGCCCTGTTCGCCCACATACGATTCGGCGGCGCTTGCCAAGCCGTCAAGCCACGACAAAGCCTCTTGAATCTCGTCGGATTCGAACCCGACCGACGAGAGCTTTCGAGTCAACTGCGCGTGATCCGGGCAGGCATCGGGTCGCCAGTAGTTCTCGTACAAGTAGACAAGCACATCGAACATGAAACGATCATACCCGAGCAAATTGGGCGTCACGCAAGCCGAAAGACATGGAGTTTCGGCGCTTGCGGCCGGGTCTTTCGGGCCGCACTCAGACAATCGTGATGCGCTGAAACAGCTGACCGGGCCGGCGTGCGACCTGGCCGCTCAATTCCAGATCGAGCAGGCGGATGTTCAGTTCATGCGACGGCCATCCGGTGCGCGCGACCAGGGCTTCGAGAGACACCAGGTCGTGACCCATCGCGTCGAGAAGGGGGTCTGCAGAGGGAGCTTGTGAGGGCTCCACCGTAGGCCGACGGCCCGCCGATGCGATCGGCTGCAACTCTTCAAGCACGTCCTCGGCGGACTCGACCAGCTTGGCACCTTGCCTGATCAACGCATGGCAGCCACGCGATTGCGGCGAGTGGATGGAACCCGGGATCGCAAAGACCTCGCGACCTGCCTCGCTGGCCAGTCGCGCGGTGATCAGTGACCCCGATTGCAGGGCGGCCTCGACCACCAGCGTGCCGCGCGTCATGCCGGCGATCAATCGGTTGCGCAGCGGAAAGTGCGCTGCCAGCGGAGGTGTGCCCAGCGCGTACTCGCTGAGCATGAGTCCGTCCCGGGCGATGCGATGGGCCAGTTCGCGATGGCACTTCGGATACACCCGGTCGAGCCCGGTCCCGACCACCGCGATCGTGCCCGCGCCGCCTTCCAGGGCGCCCTCGTGCGCCGCACCGTCGATGCCCAGCGCCAATCCGGACACGACGACCCAGTTGGCGTTGCTCAGGTTTTTCGCGAAAGCGCGTGCGTTCTGCTCACCTTGTGGCGTCGGGTTGCGGCTGCCGACGATCGCGATGGCGTCCGCTGTCAGCAACTCGATCATGCCTTGCGCGTACAGCAACAGCGGCGGGTCCGCGATGTCGAGCAGCCATGCCGGGTAAGTCGGATCGCCGAGCGTGACGACCGCCCTTCGCGACGCGCCGGTGTCGCTGTCCGCATCGCCGAGCCACGCGAGCGTGGCGTCAATCATCGAGCCAAGGCCTGGAGGCGGGGTGGCGAGGGCCGTTGCCGCTGCGTCACCGACGACCTCGCGACGTGCCTGGACCGATGCATCGACCGCCGCCTGCGGTGAGCCGAAACTCGACAGCAACCGACGCGCCGACTCGCGACCCAGTTTCGGTGTTTCGAGCAGCCGCAACCAGGCTGCCAGTTCGTCGCGCTCGATCACGAGGCCAGCGGCAACGCCTCGGTCAAGGCTGGGTGAAGCGGTCGCCGATGCGCACCGGCTCCTGCACTGACAGGATCAGCGCGTAAGACATCCGGTCGAATACCCGGAACACGAACAGCATGCCATGGCGCTCGTCAGGCAGTGTCAACTCGGTGAGCCGGTCGTCGGTCCGATCAATCGCCTTGCTGCCGTTGTGCCACAAGGCAAGCACATGACCACGTTCAACGCCATCCCCCTTGCCTCGATTGAGGGCAACGATCTGGTTCTGTCCCGCCGTGACTGCGGTGCCGTACACCGAGACGATCTGGCCTGTCAGGGGTGTCTGCGGCGGATGCGGGGCGTAGTTGTCGTACTCGCGCCCGACAACCGGGGCGAGCCGGTCGCCGATGCTCGCTTCCTCCCTCACGCTCGTCACGATGAAGGTGTCGGGCACCGTCTCAACTGCTGCCGTGCTCGCCACACGGCCATGGGTGCCAGAGCGCACGAACTCGGCCGTTCCGACATAGGGCGCCTCGAAGCCGAGGATTTCGTTGGTTGTCGGGTCCTTCAGGGCTTTCGCTTCACGAAAGATGCGGAAGACCGTGTCCTTGCCGATTTCACCGCGCACGTAGGCCTTGTCGCCTCGGGTCAGCAGCACTCGGCCTTCCTGGGCTGCAACAATGCGCGGCGCCGCGTCCAGCACATTGCCTTCGAAGATCACCGCTTCATTGAGAAACGGCTCGATCAAATTGAATGGGATCGACGAGATGGCCGCATTGGTCAGCGCTGTGCTGCGCACCGTCGGTGTCAGTTTCACGACGTTGCCTTGGATTGCCTTGCCCAGGCGCAGCCGCGCACGGCCGTCCGAAGTGTCGAGATACAGCGTCTGGCCCGGATAGATCAGGTGCGGGTTTCGAATCTCGTCGAGATTCATTCCCCACAACTCAGGCCAGCGCCACGGCGACTTCAGGAACAGGCTCGAAATGCTCCACAAGGTGTCGCCACGAACGACGATGTGGGATTCCGGTGCATTGGGCGCCAGCTCTGACAGCGCCACGCCGGCGGAGGCCACCTTTTGCGCTGCGCTTCGTTGCTGCTCGGTCACTGGAAAGTTGGGGGCGGCCATCGACTGCGAGGCCCACCCCAGGGCCAAAGCCAGACCGATACTGAGGGTGACCGCATGCGGTCGGTGACGAAGCGCAGAAGAAAGGGGACGCGTCATGGGATGAATTCTCCGGACGGGACGCTGTCAGCGTCGCGCCATGGGTTGGCCGGGGGATGGGTGCCGAATACTCACATATCCGTATCGGCCGACGCGGCCGGAAATTCAGCGAAAATCTTCAATCTGATTCAAAGATTCTGCCCTTAAACCCTTGATATCGCAACGAAAGTAGGGCCTTACTGCGCGGAGCGTGCACGTCATCACACGGCTTGCCGTTGCAGAGTATCCACAGCCCGACTGCTCGCAGCGTTTTCTCTGGTCCGCCGCGCCGCCGTTCACCGAACCCACCATGTCGAAGCTCACGATCCTTCGCTATCCCGACCCCCGATTGCACACCATCGCCCGGCCCGTGACGGAGGTCGACGACCGGATCCGACGTCTGGTCGACGGTATGTTTGAGGCCATGTACGCCGCCGAGGGTGTGGGTCTTGCCGCCACGCAGGTCGATGTGCATGAGCGGGTGATCGTCATCGATACCTCCGACAAGCGCGATGACCAGCTCGTGCTGATCAACCCGGAGCTGGTGCTGATCAGTGATGAACAGGTGCTGAGCGAGGAAGGGTGCCTCTCGGTGCCGACCGTCTACGACAAAGTGCTGCGCCCGGCGCGGGTGCGGGTGCACGCGTTGGGACGCGAAGGCGAGCGGGTGGAGTTCGATGCTGAAGGCCTGCTCGGCAAATGCGTGCAGCACGAGATGGATCATCTGGTGGGCAAGGTCTTCGTCGAGTACTTGAGCCCGCTCAAGCGCAACCGCATCAAGACGAAGATGCTGAAACAGGCGCGTGATGAAGGGCGTTGACGGTTATTCGCTACCTGTTGTTTCATTTTACGGCGGGGCTCCATGAGGCTGGCTTTTGCCGGAACGCCTGAATTCGCACGGATTGCGCTGGCTGCACTGCACCGGGCGGGATTCGAGATCGCACTGGTGTTGACGCAGCCTGACCGTCCCGCTGGTCGTGGCCAGCAGGTGCACCCCTCGGCCGTGAAGGTCTGGGCGGTCGAACACGGGCTGACGGTGATCCAGCCGCAGGGCTTGAGGCTCGATGGCCGCTATGCCGACGATGCATCGTCGGCACGTGATGCATTGGATGCCGCTCGCATCGACGTGATGGTCGTTGCTGCCTACGGGTTGATCCTTCCCGCCTGGGCGCTCACCTTGCCCCGGCTGGGCTGCCTCAATATTCACGCATCGCTGCTGCCGCGCTGGCGAGGCGCCGCACCGATCCACCGGGCGATCGAGGCCGGCGATGCGCGCACCGGGATCACCGTGATGCAGATGGACACGGGCCTCGACACGGGGCCGATGCTGCTGACCGAGGCCCTGGACATCCGCGATGAGGACACCACCGGGTCGCTGCACGACCGACTCGCGGTGCTGGGCGGCGGCCTGATCGTCGAGGCGCTGGAACTCGCTGCCTGCGGCGGCGGGTTGCGCGCCACGCCGCAACCGGCAGACGGTGTGACCTATGCGAAGAAGATCGACAAGGCAGAAGCCTGGGTCGATTGGCGCGCCGACGCCGCCCGCGTGGCGCAGCACATCCGCGCGTTGAACCCAGCGCCCGGTGCCGTGGCGCAGTGGCGCGGCGACGCCGTCAAGCTGTGGAATGCGCGGGCAGTCGCCGCTGGCGTGGAGACGCAGACCCCGGGTACGGTGATCGATGTGTCGGCTGACGCCATCACGGTTGCCTGCGGTTCCGGCGCGGTCCGAATCACCGAATTGCAGCGTCCGGGGGGCAAGCGTCTGACCGCCGCGCAGTTCCTGCAGGGTCAGTCGATGCGGGTGGGGGAGCGGTTCGAAGTCGCGACGGGCTGAGCCTACCGATCGGAGGACGACGCCTCTCAAGTCGAAGCGGACGCCGTCGATATCACGATCAGCTCCAAAGACTTTCGTTCGCGCCGCCGAACCCCTCCGCCATGTCGCGTCTTGTCCTGTCCGCGCTGATCGCCGTCGCCGCCACCCTGCTTGTCGGCTGCGAGCAACTGGGCATCGAATCGCCCGAGAAGATCGCGGCGGCCAAGCAGGCCGAAGGCAGCGCTGTCGGTGGCGCCTGCCGTCACGCCGGCCGCGCCATCGAAGACTGCTACGAGCTGAACAAGAAGGCCGACAAGGCGGCCGTGTTCGCCGGTTGGCGCGAGATGAACGACTACATGCGCGACAACAAGATCGAGCCGGTCCCGCCGCAGCAGACGACCGAGGTCGCCAGCGCCAAGATGCCCGATGGCGAGTCCGTCGACACCGAGGCCCGGTCCGCCAAGCCGGCCAAGGACGGCAAGCAATCCAAGGAGCCCAAGGACTCGAAGGAGCCGAAGGCACACTGACGGTTCCGGGCGCGCCCCTCGGCCGCGCAGCGAACACGTTTGCGGGGTCGTCCGCGCGGTGCTCAGGCGCCGCATGGCGCGAGCGCCGACAATCGATCGATGACCTCCGCGACCCGGCTGCTGAGCCACCCCGATTTCCGTCGGGGCGCGCGCGAGATGCTCGGCATGGCCCCCGGCATCGGCGCCTGGGGTCTGGTCACCGGCGTCGCGATGGTCAAGGGCGGTCTGAGCGTGCCGCTGGCCGTGTTCATGTCGCTGGCCGTCTACGCCGGCAGCGCCCAGCTCGCGGCGCTGCCCCTGCTGGCGGCTGGCGCGCCGATGTGGGTGATCTGGGCGGCTGCGTTTTGCGTCAACCTGCGATTCGTCATCTACAGCGCCCAATGGCGGACGTATTTCGGGCACCTGCCGCGGCGCCAGCGCATGGCCCTCGGTTTCCTGGCCGCCGACCTGAACCTGATCGCGTTCCAGCGTGCCTATCCGTCCGGCGAACACGGCCCGCGTCGGGAGCCGGGCCAGATCCCGTACTACCTCGGGGGCGTGGCGGTGCTGTGGAGCGTGTGGCAGCTGCCGTCGATGCTGGGCATCGCGCTGGCCAACGTGATCCCGACGGCCTGGGGTCTGGGCTTTGCCGGCACCCTGGCGATGGTGGGCCTGACCTACGGCCTGCTGTCCGACCGCTCGACCTGGGTGGCTGCGGTGGTCGCGGGTACCGCCGCCGTCGCTGCGTTTTCGCTGCCGCTGAAGCTGAACATCATCGTCGCCATCGCGGCTGCGGTCGCGGCTGGATTGCTGATGGATCAGGCTGAAAAAGCCAGCCGCCGATTGCGGGGCCCGGCCTGATGTCAGCCTTGGACGGCACGAGCTACACGGTGTGGGTCATTGCCGGGCTGGCCGTGGTCACGCTGATCACGCGCAGCTTTTTTCTGCTGCCGGAGCGAGAGGTGCCGATACCGTCGTGGCTGCAGCGCGGCTTGAAGGTCGCTCCGCTGGCCGCGTTGACGGCGGTGGTGCTGCCCGAGATCGTCATGACCCAGGGCCATCTGATCGGCACCTGGCACGACGCACGCCTGCCTGCGGCGGTGGCGGCGACGCTGTGGTGCGTCTGGCGCCCCGGCGTGCTCGGGCCCTTGCTCGCGGGCCTGGCGGTGTTTCTTCCGCTGCGGCTTCTGTGGGGTTGGTAAGCGCGGTTCGACCGGCGAACGGCCCCCCTTAAACTCGAAAAAATCAACCCATTCGACCCACCATGAATGCCATTCGATTCACTGATCTCATCGCAGCCAACCAGGTCACCGGCAAGCGGGTGTTCATCCGCGTCGACTTCAACGTCCCGCAGGACGCCGACGGTCGCATCACCGACGACACCCGCATCAGGGCTTCGCTGCCCTGTATCGAGGCCGCGCTGAAGGCCGGCGCTGCGGTGATGGTCACCTCGCACCTGGGCCGACCCAAAGAGGGCCGGATGCAGCCCGAGGACTCGCTCGCGCCGATCGCCTTGCGTGTCGGCGAGCTGTTGGGCCGCAAGGTGCCATTGATTGCCGATTGGGTCGATGGCGTCATCGTCGACGGTCGCGCGCTGGCGCCGGGCGAACTGGTCCTGCTCGAAAACTGCCGCCTGAACGTGGGTGAGTCGAAGAACGACGAAGCGCTCAGCCGCAAGATGGCCGCGCTGTGCGACATCTACGTCAACGACGCTTTCGGCGCGGCCCATCGCGCGCACGCCTCGACGCACGGCATCGCGCAGTACGCTCCGGTGGCCTGCGCCGGTCCGCTGCTGGCCGGCGAGGCCGACGCGATCACGAAGGTGCTGGCCGAGCCGAAGCGCCCGCTGATCGCGATCGTCGCGGGCAGCAAGGTCAGCACCAAGCTGACGATCCTGGAGGCGCTGTCGGCCAAGGTCGACGGGTTGATCGTCGGCGGCGGCATCGCCAACACCTTCATGCTGGCGGCCGGTCTGCCGATCGGCAAGTCGCTGGCCGAGGCCGATCTGGTCGACAAGGCGCGGTCGGTGATCGCATCGATGAAGGCGCGCGGCGCCGAGGTGCCGATTCCGGTCGACGTGGTCACCGCGAAGACCTTCGCGGCCGACGCACCGGCGACCACCAAGGCCGCGACCGATGTGGCGGCCGACGACATGATCCTGGACATCGGACCGAAGACGGCGGCGGTGCTGGCCGAGAAATTGAAGTCGGCAGGCACGATCGTCTGGAACGGCCCGGTCGGTGTTTTCGAGTTCGAAGCCTTCTCGCACGGTACCGAGGCGATCGCGCATGCGATCGCCGCGTCGAGCGCGTTCAGCATCGCCGGGGGTGGTGACACCCTGGCCGCCATCGCGAAGTTCGGCATCGAATCCGGCGTGGGCTACATCTGCACCGGCGGCGGCGCGTTCCTCGAAATGCTCGAAGGCAAGGTGCTGCCGGCCATCGAGATCCTCGAACGTCGAGCCCGAGACGCGACTGTCTGACCACCCGACCGCTCTGACGTCGGCACCCGGTGCAGGCGGCAGGGCGCGACGCCTCAGACGGCTCGACCCTTTCCCCTGTCCGACCTTCCGGAGATTCCTTTCATGCCCCGTGCCACCAAGATCGTCGCCACCCTCGGGCCTGCGTCCAGCTCACCCGAGGTGCTCGAGCGGATGATCCGCGCCGGCGTCGACGTGATGCGCCTGAATTTCTCGCATGGCACCGCACAGGACCACATTGACCGCGCGGCGCTGGTGCGCGAGGTGGCGAAGCGGGTCGGCAAGGAGGTCGCGATCATGGCGGACCTGCAGGGCCCGAAGATCCGCGTCGGCAAGTTCGACGGCGGCAAGACGATGCTGGAGCCGGGTCAGTCGTTCATCCTCGACGGGGCGACCACCGAGTTGGGCACCAACGCGCGCGTCGGCCTCGACTACAAGGAGCTGCCGCGTGACGTGCGCCCCGGCGACACGCTGCTGCTCAACGACGGGCTGCTCAAGCTGACCGTTGATGCGGTGCGCGGCGCCGAGGTGCACACCACCGTTGTGATCGGTGGCGAGCTGTCGAACAACAAGGGCATCAACAAGGCCGGTGGCGGCCTGACCGCGCCGGCGTTGACCGGCAAGGACATGGAAGACATCAAGACCGCGATGAGCTTCCAGTGCGAGTACCTGGCTGTGAGCTTTCCGAAGAACGCGACCGACATGGAGATGGCGCGCCAGCTCGCCAACGTGGCCGGCGAGCCGTTCAAGCACAAGGCGGCGCTGATCGCGAAGATCGAGCGCAGCGAGGCGATTCCGGTGCTTGAGAGCATCCTCAAGGCCAGCGACGGCATCATGGTCGCGCGTGGCGATCTGGCCGTCGAGGTCGGCAACGCCACCGTGCCGGCGCTGCAGAAGAAGATGATCAAGATGGCGCGCGAGCTCGACCGCATCGTCATCACCGCGACGCAGATGATGGAGTCGATGATCGTCAACCCGGTGCCGACGCGCGCCGAGGTCAGCGACGTGGCCAACGCGGTGCTCGACGGCACCGATGCGGTGATGCTCAGCGCCGAGACGGCGGCCGGCAAGTACCCGGTCGAGACGGTCGAGATGATGTCGACGATCTGCATCGAGGCCGAGCGCGCCGAGGAGATTGCCCTCGACGCCAGCTTCACCAACAAGCATTTCGGCCGCATCGATCAGTCGATCGCGATGGCCGCGCTGTTCACCGCGCACCATCTGGGTTGCAAGGCGATCCTGGCGTTGACCGAATCGGGATCGACCGCGCTGTGGATGAGTCGCCACAAGGTCCACGTGCCGATTTACGGGCTGACCTCGCAGGTCAACAGTCAGCGCAAGATGGCGCTGTACCGCAACGTGCGACCGCTGTTGATGCCCAGCTGCACCGATCGCGATCAGGCGCTAGCCCGTGCCGAGGCGCTGCTGGTCGAGAAAGGCGTACTGAAACCCGGCGACACCTACGCTATCACCGTCGGCGAGCCGATGGGGTATCCGGGCGGCACCAACATGCTGAAGGTCTGCCGGGTCGCATGATCTTCGCTCGCGGAGGGCGGCCAGCCCGCGCCGAGCCGCCTCAAGCCGGCTGAGCCCAAGGGCAACGGGGCCCTGTGTAGTCCTGGGGGGCAGGAGCGCAGCGACCTCGGGCTGCGCCAATTCAGACGACGACGCTGTCGACCATCGCAGCGACTGCGGGGCTCATGTTGATCGGTGACAAGTTCAGCGCTGGCTGGTGCCGCGGAAGCACCCGAAACAACTCATCCGCAAAGCTGTGGCCGATGTACGGGATGCCGCTGAAGTCGAGTTCGGCGAGCCGGAAGTGCGTCAGCCGCGAGGCCACCAGCCGGGCTTGCGCACGCGATTCGAGTCCCACCTGTGGCGTTACCGCGAGTTGCAACGGGACGGCGGTGCGTTCGAATCGCACGCCCGAACCGTCCAGGCTGTGTGCGTTTATCACTGATTCCAGCGTGCGCGGGGTGTCGAGGGCGATCGACAGGTAGACCGACGTCCCCTGGCGGTTCATCGGTTGACCTGAACGCCAGCCGGTGCCTTCCCAGCTGCGGTGCTGAAATGCCTGTTCGTTCGCATGCAGGTCAAACACGTCGGCCAAGCGGGACGTGAAGTACAGGCCGTGGCCGGTGTGGCGTTCGGGCTGCGTCGTCAACTTGCCCTTGCTCAATTCGAGCATGGCGATGTGCGGATCGTCCAGTGCGAAGGTGTGGCAGATCTTGTCGAACACGCCACACCCATCGTCCGAGACCAGCAACTGCACGTGGCTGGGCGTCTGGCGCAGCGAGACGGTGACTCCGCTGCCGTCGCTGTGGTCGATGGCGTTGTTCAGCAATTCGCAAAATGCATGCTGGGTGAGGCGCAGCACGTGCGGTGGCAACGCAACGTAGCGTACGAAGTCGCGTGACCAGGGCAGGTCTTCGCCGAGGCCGTCCAGTGCGTAGTGATGCACGACTTGACGCAGCAAGCCGGGGCCGTAAACGACCTCCTTCCCCTGACCGGTGCGGGTCAGCCACTGCAATTCGATGAGTTGTCCCAGCCGCCGCAGGGCGGTGCTGCGCTGCACACCGGTCAACTCCGCCAGCCTCTCCGGAAGATCCTTCGGGTGGTCGGTTGCAGCGGCGGTGATCCAGGTGGTCAGCGCGGTCAGATCGATATGGGCCATGGTCAGCTCCAGCGTGGACAGCGTACAAGCACTTACAAACTTCAGTGTGGCCTTTTCATACCGGCTCCTTGAGCTCGAAAAGGGCAGGCTTTCGCTTGCAATTCATGTCGATGCAGGCTGCACGGCTGAAAAATACGCCTCGATACAATGCCCCAATCACAGAGGACCACCGCCGCAGCGGTTCTGGCGGCCGCGCTGCCAACGGCTCGCCAGCGCACCTCTCGGGTTCCATCACTCCACGGGAAACGACCATGCCACTCGTCTCGATGCGCCAGTTGCTCGACCACGCCGCAGAAAACTCCTACGGCATCCCGGCCTTCAACGTGAACAACCTCGAACAGGTGCAGGCGGTGATGTCTGCGGCCGACGAGGTGGGCGCGCCGGTCATCCTTCAGGCCAGCGCGGGTGCACGCAAGTACGCTGGTGAGCCCTTCATCAAGCACCTGATTCAGGCCGCCGTTGAAAGCTGGCCACACATTCCGCTGGTGATGCATCAGGACCACGGTCAGAGCCCCGACGTCTGTCAGGGTGCGATCAACCTGGGCTTCAGCTCGGTCATGATGGACGGATCGCTGCAAGCCGACGGCAAGACCATCGCCAGCTACGACTACAACGTCGAGGTGACGCGCAAGGTGGTCGAGATGGCGCACAAGCTCGGTATCACCGTCGAAGGCGAACTGGGCTGCCTGGGTTCTCTGGAGACGATGAAGGGCGACAAGGAGGACGGCCACGGCACCGATTCGACGATGACGATGGATCAGCTTCTGACCGATCCCGAAGAAGCGGCCGACTTCGTCAAGCGGACCCAGCTCGACGCGCTGGCGATCGCGATCGGCACCAGCCACGGCGCCTACAAGTTCACCCGCAAGCCCACCGGTGACATTCTCGCCATCGGCCGCATCAAGGAAATCAACCGGCGCATCCCGAACACCCATCTGGTGATGCACGGCAGCTCGAGCGTGCCGCAGGAGTTGCTGGCGATCATTCGAGAGTACGGCGGCGACATGCGTGAAACCTACGGGGTGCCGGTCAGCGAAATCCAGGAAGCCATCAAGTTCGGTGTGCGCAAGATCAACATCGACACCGATGTGCGCCTGGCGATGACGGCCGCCGTACGCAAGTACCTGGTGCAGAACCCGGACAAGTTCGATCCGCGCGATTACCTGAAGCCAGCGCGCGAGGCCGCCAAGCAAATCTGCAAGCAGCGTTATCTCGAATTCAATTGCGAAGGGCAGGCAGCGAAGATCAAGCCGCAGTCGCTGTCGGTCGTGGCGGCGCGTTACGCCAAGGGCGAGCTGGCGCAGACGGTCGTCTGAAACCCGTTGACCATCAGCACAACAAGAAGCCACTCGATGACGGAAGCCCTGCTCGAAAGCCGCCTGCATTCGCTGCCTCTGCTGGCACGAGGCAAGGTGCGCGACAACTACGCCGTCGGCACCGACCGGTTGCTGATGATCGCGAGTGATCGCCTCAGCGCCTTCGACGTGGTGATGGGCGAGCCGATTCCCGGCAAGGGCCAGTTGCTGACCGAGATGGCGCTTTTCTGGTTCGATCGCCTGAAAGGCATCGTCCCGAATCACCTGACCGGTGACGCGCCCGAGAGCGTCGTCACTTCCGACGAGCGCGCTCAGGTCGTCGGCCGCTCAATGCTGGTCAAGCGCCTCAAGCCCTTGCCGGTCGAAGCGGTGGTGCGTGGCTACCTCGCGGGCAGCGGCTGGAAGGAGTACCAGGACAGTCGTTCAGTGTGCGGCGTCGCGCTGCCCGAGGGGCTGGTCAACGCGTCGAAGCTGCCGCAGCCGATCTTCACGCCCGCGACCAAGGCCGAGATGGGCGACCACGACGAGAACATCTCCTTCGATCGCATGGTCGAGATCATCGGCGCGTCGCTGGCCACGCGAGTGCGCGACGTGGCCATCGATCTCTATCGCAGCGCCGCCGAGTTCGCGCTGACGAAGGGCATCATCATCGCTGACACCAAGTTCGAGTTCGGTCTCGACGCGGATGGCACGCTGACGTTGATGGACGAGGTGCTGACGCCCGATTCTTCGCGGTTCTGGCCTCTTGAGGGCTATGACGAAGCGTTCCGTGCCGGGCTCAATCCGCCGAGCTACGACAAGCAGTTCGTGCGCGACTGGCTTGAACAGGCCGCCGTCGATGGGGCTCCGTGGAACAAGCAGGCGCCTGCTC
The DNA here is from genome assembly GCA_030654805.1 of Burkholderiaceae bacterium. Taxonomy (GTDB): domain Bacteria; phylum Pseudomonadota; class Gammaproteobacteria; order Burkholderiales; family Burkholderiaceae_C; genus PBB1. Next base: position 37,054 of record JAURWR010000118.1, on the reverse strand, counting down.
CCGCGTTGCCGGCGTCGGTGGTGGAAGCCACCGCTGCGAAGTACCGGGAAGCACTGCAACGCCTGACTGCATGAAAGCCCCACCGTCGCCGATGCTGGCTCGGCTGGATGCCGCGCTCGCAGCGTCAGTGCACCCGATTGATGCGGCATGCGCGCGGGCCGAGCGGGCCGGCTTTCTGGCGCGCCAGGGCTTTTTCGATCAGGCGAATGCCGACCTGGCGATCCTGCGCGGCGAGTTCTCCCAGCGGCCTGCGGTGCTGGTGACCGTGTGGATCTGCATCGTCGAAGCCTGGATCGAGCAGAACAGCGGTCGAGTGTCGGCCAGTCGCGACAAGATGCTGCGCGCCCAAGCGCTGAGTGCCGCTGCCAGGTTGAAGCCACTGCAGGCGCTGAGTGCCGCCTGGTTGGCGCATCTCAGCTTCGTCCAGGACGACATCGACGACATGGCGAAGTACCTGACGCTGGCATTTCAGCTTGCAGCACCCGACCACCATGCCGCCCGGGCGCGGGCGTCGATCGTCGCGGCCTCTGCGTACCACCTCGCCGACCGTCTCGACCTCGCTCAGCCCTGGTACATCCGTGCGCGTGAGCATGCGCAGGCCGAGTCGGACGACGCGGCGCTCGGCGTCATCACCTTCACCATCGCCGGGCATCGCAGCAATCACGCGCTGCGGGCGACGATCTTCGGCAGCAGTGTCGACACCGACGAAGCGCGCCGGGCCGAGGCCTGGGTTGCGGCCTCGTTCAATTTCGACCAATGGGTGGGCACGGTGTATCAGGACGCCTATGTGCAGATGTTGCGTGCCACGGTGTATTCGGCCCAGGGCCAGCATGCCAAGGCGCTGGCGGTGTACGTGGCACACCTCGACGATGCCGACCGTCAGGGACTCGCGAACATGCGGGCTACTCACCTCGCCGATCAGGCGTGGTGCCGGTTTCACACCGGTGATGTGTTGGGCGCACGAAGCGACGCTGAAGCAGCGGTCGCCTTGATTGACCCAGGCATGAACGTCGAGGACATCGCGGTCGCTCACGGTCGCCTGGAGCAGGTGTTTCGGTCACTGGGCGACATCAACCAGTCGCTGTGCCATCAACAATTGGCCCGACAACATTGGGCGCGTCACCTCGAGATGCAGCGCTCGGTGATCGAACTGTTCGAGCGAGCGCTCGAACCGGGGCGGACTTGACGGGCGCGCCGACCGGCGCTCAAAACAGCGCCATGCTCAGCTTGCGCCGGTATTGATCGACCACGGGGTCCGCTGGCGCGGTGTTGATCTTGCCGGCCAATTCAAGTGTGCCCTTCGGCGCGGCCGCTTCAGCCTTCGACGCCGGCGGCTTGCTCATGACGGTCAGCACGGCGACGTAGGTCTTGCGCGCCAGTTCGTCGTTCCAGGTCTTGTCACGCATCACGATTTCCAGCAACTCATCCATCGCGGCAGTGAAGCGATGGGCGGCGAAATGCAGTTGCGCCATTTCGAACCGAGCGTCGAAGTCGCGGCGGTTCGCCGCAATGGCGGCTGTCAGCGCATCGGCTGATCGCGCGGTCCCTGCCTTCTCGCAGGCGTCGAGCCAGAGTCCGCAGGCGACGAGACGGGCGTCGAGCAGCATGTTACCGGCCACCGGGTCGAAGGCGGCACGGGCCTCGTCGATGCGGTCAGCCATCAGCAGCGCGCGCAGGCAATCGAAGCGTGCGTTGTCGTTGCCCGGATTGACCGCCACGGCTTCCTGCAACTTCTCGATCGCGCCGTCGGTTTCGCCCTCGGCCAGCATCGCCTCGGCGGCTTCCACGTCCTCCTCTGCCAGCAGCTCTTCTGGCGTCGGAACGTGCTTGTCGAGGAATTGGCGGATCTCGGCTTCGGGCAGCGCTCCGACGAAACCGTCGACCGGCTGGCCGCCCTTGAACATCACGCACAGCGGGATGCTGCGCACACCGAACATCTGCGACAGCTGGCCGGCGATGTCCGGTTCGGTGTCCGCGTTCAGTTTGGCGAGCTTGAAGCGGCCGGCGTAAGCGACCTCGAGTTTCTCGAGCACCGGGCCCAGCGACTTGCACGGGCCGCACCACGGCGCCCAGACGTCCAGCAGGATCGGCTGGTCGACCGAGGCATGAATCAGGTCGGCTTCGAAGTTCTGGAGGGTGATGTCAATCATGGCGAGGGGTCGGGTCCGTGGCAGAGCGGGTGGTGACATCCTGAGATGACGCTGCGCCGCCTACAATTCAAGGCTTCGAAAAAAGCGGAGCAAGGCCATGAACGCGCCTGCTGTGGTGGGTGTGGTGATGGGGTCGAGCAGCGACTGGGAAACCTTGCGCGCAGCCACGGAGATTCTCGCCGAGTTTGGCATCCCGTTCGAGGCCCGCGTCGTCTCGGCGCACCGCATGCCGGACGACATGTTCGCCTATGCCGAGTCGGCTGTCTCACGCGGCCTGAAGGCGATCATCGCCGGGGCCGGCGGCGCGGCCCACCTGCCGGGCATGCTGGCTGCCAAGACCACCGTGCCGATACTCGGCGTGCCGGTTGCCAGCCGGCATCTGCAGGGTGTCGATTCGCTGCACTCGATCGTGCAGATGCCCAAGGGGATTCCGGTGGCGACGTTCGCGATCGGAACGGCCGGGGCTGCCAATGCCGCGTTGTTCGCGGTGGCCATGTTCGCGGTGGGCGACGAGGTCCTGCGAGCCCGGCTCGACGCCTACCGTGCCCTTCAGACGGAAGCGGCCCGAGCCATGACGGCGCAACTGACATGACGCCCTTCATCGCGCCTGGCGCAACCCTGGGCGTCATGGGCGGCGGCCAACTCGGCCGCATGTTCGTGCACGCTGCGCAGCAGATGGGCTACTTCACCGTGGTGCTCGACGCCGATCCGGCGAGCCCTGCCGGGCTGGTCGCGCACCACCACATCAAGGCCGACTACCTCGACGAGCAGGGCCTGGCGCAGCTGATGCAGCGCAGTGCGGCGATCACCACCGAATTCGAGAACGTGCCAGCCGAGGCGCTGATGACGCTGGGTGCGCATCGCCCGGTCGCGCCGGGCTCCGAGGCGGTTGCTGTGTGCCAGGACCGCGCTGCCGAGAAGCGGCACTTCGCGCGGTGCGATGTGGCCTGTGCGCCGCATGCAGTGATCGAAAATGCAGCGCAGCTTGATGCCGTGCCCGATCACCTGCTGCCCGGCATCCTGAAGACGACCCGCCTCGGCTACGACGGCAAGGGGCAGGTGTGCGTGTCGACGCGAGCCGAGCTGGATGCCGCGTGGGAGTCGCTGGGCGGCGTCTCCACGGTGCTCGAAAAGCGGCTGCCGCTGGCCTTCGAGGTCAGCGTGATCGTGGCGCGCAGCGCATCCGGGCAGGTGGTGCATTTCCCGCTGCAGCAGAACCTCCATCGTGACGGCATCCTGGCCGTCACCCAGGTGCCCGCGCCTGATCTGACGCCCGCAGTGCAACAGCGGGCGATCGACGCGGCCGAGCGCGTGGCCGAGTCGCTTGGGTACGTCGGCGTGCTGTGCGTCGAGTTCTTCGTGCTGCACGATGGCAGCCTGGTCGCCAACGAGATGGCGCCGCGTCCGCACAACTCCGGCCACTACACCGTCGATGCCTGCGACCTGTCGCAGTTCGACCTGCAGATCCGCACGATGACCGGCGCCCCGTTGGTGGCGCCCCGGCTGCATTCGCCCGCGGTGATGCTGAACCTGCTCGGGGATCTGTGGTTCGCGCCCGATGCCGGGTCACAGAACGACGGGGTGCGTGAGCCCGACTGGGCCGGCGTGCTCGCGCTGCCCGGCGTGCACCTTCACCTGTACGGCAAGGCCATGCCGCGGCGCGCACGCAAGATGGGCCACCTGACGGTGACCGCCGCGAGCGCGGTTGAGGCGCGTCGAGTCGCGCTGGAGGCGGCAGCCATCCTCGGCCTGCCGGCGTTCTGATTCGCCCGGCGGCGTTGCTTCGGACCATGCTGCTGGACGGACACGACCCCGACGCGATCGCCAAGGCCGCCGATGCACTGGCCGCTGGCGAGCTGGTCGCGTTTCCGACCGAGACGGTCTACGGCCTGGGCGCACGTGCCGACGACGACCGAGCGGTCGCAGGCATCTTCGCGGCGAAAGGCCGGCCGGTCGGCCACCCGCTGATCGTGCACGTGGCCGATGCGGCCGCAGCTCGCACCTTCTGCGCCACCTGGCCCGACCTGGCACAGCGCCTGGTGGCTGCCTTCTGGCCCGGCCCGCTGACCGTCATCGTGCCGCGCGCCGAGGGCGTGGCTGCGGCCTGTGCTGGCGGGCAGTCGACGATTGGCCTGCGTTGCCCGTCGCACCCGGTGGCTCTGGCGCTGCTGCGAGCGGCAGCCGAGCGCGGCGTGCTCGGCGTGGCGGCCCCCAGCGCCAACCGCTTCGGTCGGCTGAGCCCGACGCAGGCATCGCATGTCGTCGCCGAACTCGGGCCTGATCTGCTCGTGCTTGACGGTGGGGCCTGCGAAGTCGGCATCGAGTCGACCATCGTCGACTGCTCGCGAGACCGCGCGGTGCTGCTGCGACCGGGTACGCTCACTCGCTCGGCCATTGAGGCGGTGCTCGGCCGCCCGCTCGAAAATCGCGATGCCGCTGCGCCGCGCGCGCCTGGCACGCTCGACGCCCACTACGCGCCGCAGGCCCGCGTCAGGCTGATGAACACCGCCCTGCTGCGCTCGGCCATCGATCTGCTCACCGACCCGGCGAGCGAGGCGCCGTTGAGGCTGGCGGTATATTCGCGCCTGCTTCCGCCGGCCGGCACGGTGGCGATCCACCAGGCCATGCCGGCGCGCGCCGATCAAACCGCCCACGAACTGTTCACCGTATTGCGTCACTTCGACGATCTGGGCGCGGAACTGATCTGGGTGGAAGAACCTCCATCAACCGCCGAATGGGATGGTGTGCGAGACCGCCTGGTGCGAGCCTCGGCCACCTGATGCACCCCGGCCGACCTAATACTTTCTCGTTGGAGACCGCATGAATTTCAGAGTCGATCGATGGAGCGCTGCTGCGCTGCGCAGCAGCCTGCTGGCCGTGACGATGGCGGGCACGCTGCTGCTCGCGTCGTGCGGCGGCGGCAACGGCAACGAGAACCAGTCGGTGAAGTTCAGCGCAGAACGGCTCATCGTGTTCGGTGACGAGAGCAGTCTGTTGCTGCCGCCCTCGACCCCCACAGCGATCGATGCACGCAAGTACAGCATCAACGGGTTCACCGCCAACACCACACCGGCCAATTCAGTGCCCGACTGCCTGGTCAACCCGATCTGGGTGCAGTACGTGGCTTTCAAGTATGGGCTGGTGTTCGCCGAGTGCAACCCGAATGGGTCTCTCGTCACCGCTCAGATGCGCGCAGCCAACGGAGCGAAAGTCGCCGATGTGGTTGCCGCGCTCGATGCGTTTTTTGCTTCTGGAGCCACGCTTGGCAAGCGGGACCTGATCACCCTCATGGTCGGCACGCACGACATCCTCGAGCTCTACGGCAGCGTGTCCACCGCATCCGTGACCGAAGCGGCCGCCATGGCCGAGGCAAAGCGTCGGGGGGAACTTCTCGCCGATCAGATTGACCGCCTCACGAACAAGAACAACACCGCCGGGCGTGCCATCTATGTGCCGGTCCCCGACCTCAGCGAAACTCCCTTCGGCTTCGGTGCGGAGGCCGGACGCACCGAACGAGTCCGCCTGCTGAAAGCCATTTCGGAATCCTTCAACAACGCGCTTCGTGCCGAGGTCACCAACAACGGCCGCAGCATCGGCCTGCTCAATGCTTTTCAGCGCTTCCGCAACATCGTGCGCGCGGTGGACGACGGTGATGAGCCGTTTGGCTTCGTCAACGCCACCGAGGCCGCCTGCACGGTTGCACTGCCCGATTGCACGACGCTGACGATGCAGCCTGCGAATGGAAGCATCGCAGCGGCGGATGAGTTCACGTGGCTGTGGGCCGATGGGACTCGCCTCAGCGCAGGTGCACACCAGGTGCTTGGTGAGGATGCGACCGACCTGCTCGACACCCTCCCGTTCTGAGTCGGTGCTGCTTCAGCGGTCCGGGTCGTTGAGTTTGGCGGCCCGTCGGCCACGCAGTTTCATCACCAGGATCGACATCGCCAAGACCAGCGTGATCGCGTTGGCCACGACGATCGGCCACGCGCCGAGTACCACCCCGTAGGCCAACCACAGCGCCACGCCGACCGTGAAGCTCGCATACATGCCGAGCGAGATGCCGCTGACGTCGCCCGTGCGAAAGCTCAACCAGGCCTGCGGCACGAACGACGCTGTCGTCAGCGCCGCTGCTGCGTAGCCGAGCAGATCGATCCAGCTGGCCACGTTCACGGGCGTGCCTTCATTTCGGTGCGTCGCCCTCGGTGTACCCGTCGTTGGCTGTCCACTGGATCAGTGCTTCGAGTGCGGGCCGTGCTGCCCCAGCGTTGGCGTGGTTGACGATGCCCACCAGAACATAGCGGCGTCCGCTCGGCGCCAGCAGGTAGCCGGCCACTGCGGTCACGTCGCGCAGCGATCCGGTCTTCAGGTGCGCGCGGCCGGGCAGTGCCTTGGCGCGCCGCAGCGTGCCGTCGACGCCGCTGACCGGCAGCGAGGCCATCAGCTCAGACATCTGCGGGCTGGCCGCCGCGTCCTGCAGCAGCCGGGCCAGCAGTTGTGCGCTGACGCGGGTCTCGCGCGACAGTCCCGAACCGTTGTCGATCACCGCCGCGCGACCGCTATCGCCGTAGCGCGATGCCAGCCAGCCGCGCAGCACTTCGCGGGCGCCGTCGGGCGTGCCGAGCCCACGCTGCGTCAGCGCGAGCGTCAGGAACAGTTGCTGCGCCATCACGTTGTTGCTGAACTTGTTGATGTCGCGGATCACCTCGGCCAATGCCGGTGAGGTCAGCTCGAAGGTCGGCGGCGTGGTGGGCGCCGTGCCGTCGCGCACGCTGCCGCTCAGCCGGCCGCCCATCTCGGCCCACAGACCGGACAGCAGTTTTTCGTTGTAGCCGGTCGGGTCGGCATACGCGACCGGCCACAGCTTTTCGCCGCACGCCGGCGAATAGAGGCCCTTGAAACGCAGCCGTTGCGGGTCGGAAAAATCGGCCTGCAATGCGCCGCGCCAGTCGGTGCACTGGGTCGCGCCGACGCCAGCGGCCAGCGGCACGCGGGTGTCGGCGCGCACCCCGGCCAGCGCCGGTTCGGTGGAGATGACCGCGACCCCGTGCGCCGGGTCGGGCGTGAAGGTGAAGGACACCGACTTGTAGTTCAGCAACAGCGCATCGGCGCGCACGTTGTAGGGGCGAAGCGGTTCGCCATCGAACTCGGCCGGGTTCTGCTCGGGCACCTCGAAGGCACTGCGGTCGAGCACGATGTCGCCGTGGATGTCACGCACGCCCAATTGCTGCAACCTGCGTAGCAGCAGCCAGGCGCGCTCGATCACCAGTTTCGGGTCGCCGCTGCCCTTGATGACCACATCGCCTTCGAAGACACCGTTGCCGCCGCTGGGCAGCGCACCCTGCAGCCAGACCGGTGTGGTCCACGTCCATGCGGGACCGAGGAGATCCAGTGCGGCGTAGGTCGTGAGCAGCTTCATCAGCGACGCGGGATTCACCGCCGCCTGTGCTTGCCAGGACAGGCGCGGCGCGCCGTTTCGACCCACCTCCTGCACCACCACCGACAGCGCATCGCGCGGTACGCGCGCGCGGTCCAGTGCGGCGGCCACGTCGGCCGGCAGCGATCGCATCGAAGCCGAGGAAGGCGTTTGCGCCGTTGCGGCACCGCAACCGAGTGCGAGCAGGACGAGGGACAAGCAGGCAGACGCCGAGGCACGCGAGAGCATCCGGGAATGATCGCATGGGCATTCGGCCGCGATGTCGAATCCGTGCCGCTGAAGCGCTTCCTGGACCGCAGCTAGACTCTTTCAGTGACTGCTCCCCTGACCTCCTGCCTGGCCTTCGACACCGCCACTGAACACCTGAGCATTGCGCTCCAGGTGGGCGACGCCGTCTGGTCCCGCCAGGGTCCGGGCGGAGCGCAGGCTTCAGCCACCCTGATCCCCGGCATCATGGATTTGCTGGCCCAGGCGGGCGTCGGTTTGCGCGAGCTCGATGCCATTGCCTTCGGTCGCGGTCCGGGGGCGTTCACCGGCCTGAGAACGGCCTGCGCCGTGGCGCAGGGCCTGGCTTTCGGTGCGGACAAGCCGGTGCTGCCGATCGACACGCTGCTGGCCGTCGCCGAGGACGCCCGCATGGACGGTGCTGCCGAAGACGTGTGGGTCGTGATGGATGCGCGGATGGACGAAATCTACGCGGCGCACGCCGTGTGCGAGGCGGGGCGATGGCGCTACGTGACCCCGCCGTTCCTCGGCACGCCTCAGGCCTTGAACGAGCGCTGGCGAAGTGCGCCTCCGCGCGCGCTTGCTGGTTCGGCGCTGGCGGCGTTCGGCGACCGGCTGGCGTGCGGCGATGCACAGCGCCTGCCGAACGCCTTGCCCCGCGCCCGCGCGATGCTGCCGCTGGCGGTCGCGCTGTGGGCGCAGGGCGGGGCGGTCGATGCGGCGCTGGCACTGCCGCTGTACCTGCGTGACAAGGTGGCCCAGACGATGGCCGAGCGGGCCGCAGTGAAGGCACTGGCCGAATCGGCCGCAGCTGCGGTGACCGCGATCACCGGCGGGGTGCCGACATGAACGCGGTGCTGCGTCGCTGGAATCGGCTGCAGCCCATGACACGGGCCCACCTCGATGCGGTGATGGCAATCGAGGTCGAGGCCTATCCGTTTCCGTGGACTCGTGGCAACTTCATCGATTCGCTGGCCTCGGGCTACCCGGCGAGGGTGCTCTTCGACGGCGGTCGTCGCGATCGCATCATCGGGTACTTCGTCGCCATGGAAGGCGTCGACGAGTTGCATCTGCTGAACCTGACCGTGGCCCCATCCGAACAGGGGCTCGGGCACGGTCGCGCGATGCTGGATGCGCTGCTGTCGATGTGCCGCGATCTGCACTCGCCGCAACTGTGGCTCGAAGTTCGCGTCAGCAACGTGCGGCCGCGCGAGATCTACCGACGTTACGGTTTTCGCGAGGTCGGTGTGCGGCGTGCTTACTACCCCGCTGCCGAAGGGCTGCGCGAAGACGCCTGCGTCATGAGCCTCGACCTGCCCGGCGGCCACCAGTGACCTGGAGCGAGCGCCAGCGGGCGATGCTCGCCGAGATGGGCATCCGTGTCTGGGATGTCAGCCCGGCGGACGAGCCGGTCGAGGCCGAGGCACCTGCGTCAGTGTCTGCTCCTGCGGAGGTGTCCGTGCCGGCCGTTGCAGACGCCCGTCCGCCCCGCACGAGCACCGAAACCGCCAGCGATGCCCCGTCGCCGTCGGCACTCGCCTCGACGATGGATTGGCCCGCGCTGCGCGAGGCGGTTGCTTCGTGCACCGCCTGCAGTCTCTGCGAAAGCCGCAGGCAGACGGTGTTCGGCATCGGTCACCCGCAGGCGCACTGGATGATCGTCGGCGAAGCGCCGGGCGAAGAGGAAGATCGCTCCGGCGAGCCGTTCGTCGGCCGTTCCGGCCAGCTGCTCGACAACATGCTGCGCGCGATCGGGCTCAGTCGCCAGGCCGGTGAAACTCCCGACCCCGCGAAGCAGGTGTTCATCGCCAACACGCTGAAATGCCGCCCGCCAGGCAACCGCAATCCGCTGCCCGACGAACTCGCGCGCTGCGAGGGATTTCTGATCCGCCAGATCCAGCTCGTGCAGCCCCGGATCATCCTGGCGATGGGGCGTTTTGCGGTGCAGAGCCTGTTGCGAAGCACCGCGCCGATCGGCCAGTTGCGCGGCCGAGTGCATCGTTATCAGGGCGTGCCGCTGGTCGTCACCTACCACCCGGCTTATCTGCTGCGCAACCTGTCCGAGAAGGGACGCGCCTGGGATGACCTGTGCTTGGCGCTCGATACCGTCGAGGCGTCCGCTGGCGCCGCGCAGCACGCCCCCGCCGGTGGGTGACGACGCCGCGCAGACTGCGCGCGAGCTGCGCTGGTTGCTGCTGTCTCCGCCGTTGCTCGACACCGCACCAGGTGCGCACCCGGCGGCGGTGCAGGAATTCAGCGCGGCCGATCGGGCCTCGATTTCTGAGTGGCTCGATGTCGTCGAGTGCGATCCTGCCGTGCTGTTCGACTTTGTCCATGCATCGCAGCGGGTCGTTGTCGAAGGCGGCGACCCGCAGGGCCCGACACGCCCACGCTCGCTGCGCCTGGGCCGCCGCGCCGAACGGTTGATGGCCTTCTTCCTGCGTCACGGTCCGACGCACCGGTTGGTGGCCGCGAACATCCCGCTGCGCCACGTCTCGCCCCTGGGCGACCGCACCACGGTCGGCGAAATCGATTTCCTGCTTCACGACAGCGCAGGCCACGCTTGGCACTGGGAACTGGCGGTGAAATTCTTCCTGTGCACTGCGACCGGATCGCAAGCCACGGCCGCCGATTTCATCGGCCCCGATCGTGCCGAGACTTTCGACACCAAGCTGCACAAGATGTTCGATCGCCAGCTGCGCCACTTGCCGCCGCCGCCCTGGGACGCCGAGCCCTGGACAGCGGCTGCCTGCACGCGCGGCCGCCTTTTCTACCGCCACGGCGGGCCGGTACCCGTCATGCCGGGGTTGCACCCCGACCACCTGCAAGGCCGCTGGATCGAACGCGAACGGCTCGGTGAACTGCCCTCGCCGGATCAGCCGGTGTGGCACCTGGTGCCGCGCAACGACTGGATGTGCCCGCGAGCCCTGCCGACATCCGAAGGGCAGGACCTCAGCACCCTGGCGCGATTCATCGATGAAGGCAGGCCAGGCCTTGCGACGATGGTGATGCGAGGCGATATCCCGGGCGCGCTGCCGGTGTTCGTGCTCAGCCCGACTTGACGGGCCGCTTCCATCCGGGCAAAGACATCTGCCGGCCGCGAACCACTGTCAGTTGCCCGGCCGGTGCCTGTCTCGTGACGGTCGAACCAGCGCCAATCGTCGCACCGGCGCCCACTGTCAGCGGGGCCACCAGCACGCAGTTGCTGCCGACCTGCACGTCGTCGCCGATCTCCGTGCGGTGCTTGTTTGCGCCGTCGTAGTTGGCGGTGATGCTGCCGGCGCCGAAGTTGACCCGCGCGCCGACCGTTGCGTCGCCGAGGTAGGCAAGGTGGTTGGCCTTGGCACCGTCCGCGAGCGTTGAATTCTTCACCTCGACGAAGTTGCCGATGTGCACCGCAGCGCCCAGCACCGCGCCCGGTCGCAGGCGGGCATAGGGTCCGACCAGCGAGCCCCGGCCGACCGTCACACCGAGCGTGTCGCCATCGATGTGCGTGAACGGATGGATCACCGCGTCGTCGCCGATCACCGCGTTGCGGATCACGCAGTTCGCGCCGATCTGCACCCGGTCTCCCAGGGTGACTGTGCCCTCGAACACGCAGTTGACGTCGATCGCCACGTCGGTGCCGCATTGCAACTGGCCGCGCACGTCGAGTCGCGCCGGATCGGCGAGCCGCACGCCGGCGCTCATCAGCGCATCGGCTCGATCGCGCTGGCACAGGCGCTCCAGCTCGGCGAGCTGCTGCGGGCTGTTGACGCCCAGCACCTCGGACGCGCGGCGCGGCTGCGCGGCGACCACTGGCACGCCGTCGGCCACGGCGAAGGCGACCACGTCGGTCAGGTAGTACTCGCCCTGCGCGTTGCGGTTGTCGAGCCGCGCCAGCCAGCGCTGGAGCTGTGCTGTCGGCACCGCCATCGCGCCGGTGTAGACCTCGGCGATCGCGCGCTGCTCGGGGGTGGCGTCCTTGTGCTCGACGATGGCCTGGACGGTCGACGCACCACTGGCGTCGGTGCGACGCACGATGCGGCCGTAGCCGGTGGGGTCGGCCAGATCGACCGTCAGCAGCGCAAGCCGCGCGCCGCCGCAGGCCTCGACCAGGGCGCGCAGCGTCGCGGCCTCGATCAGCGGCGTGTCGCCGTTGAGAATCAGTGTGACACCATCGCTGTGCAAGAGCGGAGCCGCCTGCTGCACCGCGTGGCCCGTGCCCAGTTGAGGGGCTTGGCGAACGAATTGCAATTGAGGCGCTCTCACAGCGGCTTCCACCTGTTCGGCTCCGTGCCCGGTGACCACGACGATGCGGTCGGCGGCCACCTCGACGGCGGTGAGAAGCACGTGCTCCAGCAAGCTGCGCCCCGCCACGGGATGCAGCACCTTGGGGCGGTCTGATTTCATCCGCGTGCCTTTGCCCGCCGCCATGATCACGATGTCCAACGCCATGTCCTGTTCCCCTATTTCAAATGCACGCCGCGTACCGCCAGCGATTATCGGTGGCGCTGCGCATGCCGTGAGATCGCGGTTGTGGCCGGCGGTGCGGCTGGCAGTCACGCTGTGTGCGGTGGTCTGGCTGACCGGCTGCAGTGCGGTGCGCCTGGTCTACAACCAGGCGCCCGACATCACGTACTGGTGGCTCGACGGATACGTCGACTTCAATGAACAGCAGTCGCTGCGCGCGAAAGAGGCCCTCGGCGACTGGTTTGCCTGGCATCGCCGCACCGAGCTGCCGCACTACGCGGCCCTGCTGTCGCGTGCGCGTTCCGAAGTCGCCGGCCCGGCAACTTCGGAACAGGCCTGCCGCTGGTTCGACGAGCTCAACCTGCGTTTCGACGCTGGCTTCGAGCGGGCGCTGCCCGGGCTGGCCGATGTGATGCGGCGCCTGTCGCCAGTGCAGATCGCGCACTTGGAGCACAAGTACGCCGACAACAACGAATCGCTCGCCGAGGACTACCTGCAGGATCGCCCCGAAGCCCGGGTGAAGGCGCAGTTCAAGCGTGCGCTCGAACGCATCGAGATGGTCTATGGCCGGATGAGCAGTGCGCAGCGCGACCGCATCGCCGCGTTGGCGTTGCAGACGCCGTTCGACCCGGAGCGCTGGCTGGCCGAGCGCCAGCGGCGCCAGCAGGACACGCTGCAGACCCTCGCGCGCCTGAACGCCGATCAGGCCACGGTCGAACAGGCGATGGCGGCGTTGCGGGTGCTGGTGCAGCGTTCGCGCGTGTCGCCGAACGACGATTACCGCGCGTATCAGCAGCAGCTGGTGCAGTTCAACTGCGGCTTTGCGGCCCAGGTGCACAACCTGAGCGCGCCCGATCAGCGTGCCAAGGCGGCCGCCCAGCTCAAGGACTGGGAAGACGACGCACGCGCACTGGCCGCCCAGGCCGTCCCCTGATCCGGCTCAGCGCGTCAGCGGCGTCGCGATGCTGCGCGCCTGAGGCTCACCGTTTGGGAACGGCGTCAGCGCGGCCTGGAACATGGCGCTCAGCAGCGAGGGTGTCAGCGGCTGCACTCCGCCGCTGCTGGCCCGTGCTTCGTAGAGTGCGATGCCCGACTTGCGATCACGGATCAGGACCGCCACTTCACGCGCATAGCGGCGCAGGCCTTCATCGAAGCCGATGCCGAAGCCGTGACCGAACGCCAGGCCACCGCCGAAGCCGCCGAACCTCGCATAGTCGAGCCGCGACCGGTACGGCCCGTTGTTCCACCAGAAGGCGTCATCGAGGCCCGACCGGTACACCTCATCGGCGCGTGCCGCCAACTGCACCGTGACATCGGCCATGCCCGCATCGCCGGCGGGCTTGAACCCGGCGCCTTCGAGGGCACTGCGGGCTGCGTCCTCGAGGCGCTGCTGCTTTTCAGGCTCGCGCTGCTGGGACGGCAGCCGCTCGAACACGTAGGTGCCGGGTTGGCGATCGGCCGGCCAGTCGCCGAAGGTCGAAACCTCGCTGCTCAGCGTGGTGCTGGCGCAACCACCGAGGACAAAAGCAGCAATACAGGTGATCGCAAGCAGGAAGAAACGGCGCATGACTGTCTCCGATCAGGACTCGGCGCGCCTTTGCAATGTCACGACCGCATCGGTGCCGACGGGTGCGACTGGGCCGCAGTCATCGTCATCATCGAAGGCGCGGTCGCCGTCGGGATCGGCGATGCCTTGCGCTTTGAGCGTGGCGAAGGGGAACAGGTTCCGATCGGCCAGGTGCGACGGCACGATGTGGCCCATCGCGCTGAAGACGTTCTCGACCCGCCCCGGATGGCGCTTGTCCCAGTCGCGCAGCATCTGCTTGATCTGCACCCGTTGCAGGTTGTCCTGGCTGCCGCACAGCGAGCACGGAATGATCGGGAACTGGCGGTGCTCGGCCCAGCGTTCGAGGTCGGTCTCGGCCACGTAGGCGAGCGGGCGGATCACGACGTTCTTGCCGTCGTCGCTGACCAGCTTGGGCGGCATGCCCTTCATCTTGCTGCCGAAGAACATGTTCATGAACAGCGTCTGCACGATGTCGTCGCGGTGGTGGCCGAGCGCGATCTTGGTCGCGCCCAGTTCGCCCGCGACGCGATACAGGATGCCGCGCCGCAGCCGCGAACACAGCCCGCAGGTTGTTTTTCCCTCGGGGATCACGCGCTTGACGATCGAGTAGGTGTCCTGGTTCTCGATGTGGAACGGCACGCCGATCTTGGCGAGGTACTCGGGCAACACATGCTCGGGAAAGCCGGGCTGCTTCTGGTCGAGGTTGACGGCCACCAGCTCGAAACGTATCGGCGCGCGCTTCTGCAGGTTCAGCAGGATGTCGAGCAGCGCGTAGCTGTCCTTGCCACCCGACACGCAGACCATCACGCGGTCGCCTTCTTCGATCATGTTGAAGTCGATGATGGCCTGGCCGGTCAGCCGATGCAGCCGCTTGCTGAGCTTGTTGATCTCGTTCGCGGCGCGGGCTTCGGCAGGTGTCTCGACTTTGGCTTCGACATCAGAGAGCACGGCACTCATGAGTTTTCCTTCTTGCAAACAAATTCGGAGGTCAGACCGGGTCGGCTCGCAGGCCGAACACCTGGCAGCCGACCGACTCGCAGTCGGGATACACATCGGGTTTCTCGGTCGACACCAGCGCGGCCTTCACACGGGGGTGCGCCAGCATCGCTGCCAGCAGGTCGTCACACAGGGTTTCCTGCAACTCGATGTGGCCGCGCGCCACGCGCTCGGCGATGACACGTCGGATGAAATCGTAGTCGACCACCTCGTCCAGCGCATCGGCCGTTGGCGTCGACAGCGCCAGCGGCACGTACAGCTCGACGTTGAACAGCACCCGCTGCGGCGCCTGCTTCTCGAAATCGTGCGCGCCAATGTCGACGGCCACGCTGTGGTTGCGCAGGAACAACCGGCGGCAGTCGGCAAGGCTGGGGTGGAAAAGGAGGCTGGTCACGGCGGTTCAACGGGGTGGTTCTGCTGCGCAAGAAACATCACGTCGCGCGGCTGGCTTTGCAGATGCTGCCCGCCGTCGACCAACAGCGTCGTGCCGGTGATCGCCGGGCTCTCGATCAGGAAGCGCACCGTGCGCGCGATGTCGGCCGGCGTCGACGAGCGTTGCAGCGGTGTCAGCGTGTGCGCCTTCTCGAATTCGGCGGCGGTCATCGGTCCCGACAGCATCGTCACGCCAGGCGCGACGCCGCATACCCGCACCCGTGGCGCCAGCGCCTGCGCCAGCATCACTGTGGCGGCTTCGAGTGCGGCCTTCGACAGCGTGTACGAGAAATAGTCGGGGTTCGGGTTCCAGAGCTTCTGGTCGATCAGGTTGATCACGCAGGCCGTCGGCTCGTGCGCATGGCGGTGTTCGAGGTGGTGGTCGTGCAGCGCCTGCGCCAGCAGGATCGCCGGCGCGGTGTTGGCCTTCCAGTGCAGGTCCATCGCCGCGTGGCTGAAGCTGGCCGGCGCGTCGTACTCGAACATCGCCGCGTTGTTGACCACCGCGTCGACCCGTCCGAAGTGCGCCACCACCTGCGGCAGCAACGCGCGGCAGGCGGTTTCGTCCGACAGATCGGCATGAAAGGCGTGCGCCGCGCCACCCAGCGCCTGCAGCTCGGCCACGGTGTCGTGCGCCTCTTCGGGCTCGCCGCGGTAGTGCACCGCGATGTCGAAACCGTGTCTTGCCAGATCGAGTGCGATCTCGCGGCCCAGGCGCCGGGCCGATCCGGTGACCAGTGCGACCCGGCGCGCCGCAGCGTGCGATTCGCGAGAGGCAGTTGGCGTCAGATCGGACATGGTTTCTACAATCCGGGCGATGCCCAACGAACAGCCGGCGAGTGTATCGGCGCCCTCCCATTCGCCGATCACCGCGCTGATACGCGGGGCCATGGCGCGCCAAGGCGGTTGGCTGCCTTTCGACCGCTTCATGGCGCTGGCACTGTATGCGCCCGGCCTCGGCTACTACGCGCGCGGCGATCGCCAGTTCGGCATGTTGCCGTCGTCGGGCAGCGATTTCGTCACCGCGCCCGAGTTGTCGCCGCTGTTCGGCCAGGCGCTGGCCCGCCAAATTGCCCAGGCACTCGACGGCAGCGGCACCGACGAGGTCTGGGAGTTCGGTGCCGGATCGGGCGTGCTGGCGCGCGAGCTGCTCGACACGCTGGGCGCACGCGTGAAGCGTTACACCATCGTCGACGTGTCGGGCTCGCTGCGCGACAAGCAGCGCGAGGTGCTGCGCCTGCACCTCGACCGCGTCCGCTGGGTCGACGAACTGCCCGACGTGATGCTGGGCGTGGTCGTCGGCAACGAGGTGCTGGACGCGATGCCGGTGCAACTGCTGCACTTCGACGGGCAGCGCTGGTGCGAGCGCGGGGTGGCGTTGCGCGAGGCGGGCGAAGCGACCGCAGGCACATCCGCGACGGCATCGCCTTGGCGCTGGGCCGACCGCGACACCGAGCTGCGGCCGCCGGTCGACGACCTTGAGGCGGCCTTCGCGCCCGGTGCGATCACCGAGATCCACCCGCAGGCCGAAGCCTTTGTCGCGACCCTGGCCGACCGCCTGCAGCGCGGCGCCGCTTTCTTCATCGACTACGGCTTCCCCGCCGCCGAGTATTACCACCCGCAGCGCAGCGGCGGAACGTTGATGTGCCACCGTGCCCATGTGGCCGACACCGACCCGCTGGCCGACGTGGGCACCAAGGACATCACCGCGCACGTCAACTTCACCGGCATCGCCGTCGCTGGGCAGGCGAATGGATTCGACGTGCTCGGCTACACCAGCCAGGCTCGCTTCCTGATGAACTGCGGTCTGCTCGACCTGCTGCAAGGTGCCGACATCCGCACCCTCGCGAATGCGCAGAAGCTGCTGACCGAGCACGAAATGGGCGAGCTGTTCAAGGTCATCGGCTTCGCCAGGGGCTGCGATCCTGCCTTCACCACCTCACCGATCGGGTTCGCCCATGGCGATCGCACGCACACGCTGTGATGGTTTGGGCCGCGGGGGTTGCTGTCGCAGTTGCACGCGCAACCCTCAGCCACGCTGAACACGACAACGGAGTACCGACGTGATTCGATGGCTGATCGCGATCTTCCTCGTCCTGCTGATCTTCGGCGGACTGCACCGCTGGCTGGAGAAGATCGGGCTGGGCCGGCTACCGGGTGACTTCCGATTCCGGCTCTTCGGCCGGGAGATCTTCTTGCCAATCGGCAGCAGTGTGCTGTTGAGCCTGATCGCGCTGGCGTTGGGAAAGATCCTTTGATCCGACGCCAGTGCGCGTTACTTCTTGGAGTCAATGTCACGGGCTGCAGATTTGCTGCGACGCAGCAAATCTGCAGCCCGCGCTGTGCATCGTGCCCGACAAACAACCGGTCGGACCAGCGGGCTCGGCCCACCGCCACGTCGGGATGGCTCAGCCCCGAGATGGCGGCGTTTTCCTGTCGCCTTCTGTTACCAATGCTTGCTTGAATGTCGGCCGAGCGTGTGAAAATTCCCCGCAGATGATCTATTGTTTGAACGGCTCACTCTGGCGTTTTCGCTCAACGGTTCGCCGGTTACCTCAACTCTCCTGGGGGTTCTCTCGTGCTCAGCAATTCGATGATAGGTCTGCCCGCTGAAGCGGATCGCGCCTTGCGCTCGTTGCTTCAGAATCCTTCGCAGTGTGAGGAACCTCATCGAGGTGAGGTCAGCCAGCGACTCTTCAATATTCGCAGCGCTGATTCCTTTGGACAGCGGAGTTCGGCCAGCATCCTGATCAACCGGATGTATGCCTCGCGCGGCTACCCAAGTACCCCGCTCCCCGTTGATCCGCAGCCTTCCCGAATCACACTGGTAGCCAGTGAACATGAGACCACAGTTGCCACCATCACTGTCGGATTCGACACTTCGGAGGGGCTGCACGTCGATACCTTGTTCGCTGAGCAGGCGAATGCGTTGCGCGATGCCGGACACGCAATCTGCGAGTTCACCACGCTGGCGGTGGACTCTGCGGTGCGCTCTCGTCGGGTTCTGGCTTCTCTATTCCATTCGGCCTACATCTACGCGCATCGAGTGATGGATTTCGACAGTCTGCTGATCGAAGTTAACCCCCGCCACGTTTCGTACTACCAGCGGATGCTGGGCTTCGAAGTGATCGGGCCTCAGCGCTTCAATACGCGTGTCAACGCGCCGGCCGTGTTGCTGTGTCTGGACTTCGCTCATGCGCGCGAGAAGATCGCAAGGTTCGGTGGCAGACCTGAGTTCGCCCGGAACGAGCGGTCGCTCTATCCGGACTTCTTTTCATCGTCCGAAGAGGCAGGAATCTTGAGTCGGCTGAAGCCAATGCATTTCAATGCCGCTGGTTCCTCTCGATGCTTCCAATCGCCGTGCTTGTTACAGGCCTGAGTCCGAGCACTCAGTCGTTCGGCTCGTCGCTCAGATAGGCATTCACCGCCCTCACCCGGGCCGCATGCACGGCGGCTGCGATAGCCGGTCCACGCTGACCTTGCGCCGTGGCTCGCATAGCCACTGCTCCCACATCGACTGCCGCAGCCAGCTCCAACGCCCGATGCAGTCTGGCAGGTGACGGCAGGGGCATCGAATCTTCGGCGGTCTTCGCGGCGCGTTCGATGCAATCGCAAGACAGCAGCATCAGCTTAAAGCGCTCACGCCTGCGCCAGGCGTCCAAACGGTCGAGCAGATGCACCAGTTCCTCGGCGTCCATGATTGAACTGCGACGCACGGCGTCGCGCTCACGCGCGACGCCCTCGGCAACCTCGCGGCAATCCGAAGGGACACGCCAGCGTTCGCACAGGGCTCGCAAGGCGGTTGGCGACGCGGGGTGGGTGGCCGATGCCGTCCGATCGAGCCCGCTCAGCTGGTGTGTCAGCACGGCAAAGCGCACTGCCAGTGGTGTGGCGCGCCGCGCGCTGAGATCGATGGCACGACGCAGCCGGTCGGCAACCCTGCCACCCTGCTGCCAGTCAGCGTCGATTTCCGGCAGCAGCCGCGAAAGTGCGCCGCACTCGTGCAGCACGTCGAACATCCGCGACGGGTGTGCTTCCATCAGGCCACGCGACAACTCCTGCCACACCCGCTCGGCGATCAGCGCGTCGACTTCGCCGGCTCGCACCATCTCGCGCATCAGGGCCTGCGTCTCGGCTGCCACCTCGAAATCGCCGAAGCGCGCCGCGAAGCGAGCCACACGCAGGATGCGCACCGGGTCTTCAGCGAAAGCGGGCGACACGTGCCGCAGCACCTTCGCCTTCAGATCGCACTGCCCGCCATAAGGGTCGGTGATCACGCCGGCTTCGTCCTGCGCCATCGCGTTGATCGTCAGATCCCGACGTTGCAGGTCCTCTTCGAGCGTCACGCTCGCATCGGTGTGGAAGACGAAGCCGTGGTACCCCGGCGCGGTGCTGCGCTCGGTGCGTGCCAGGGCGTATTCCTGTTTGGTTGTCGGATGCAGAAACACCGGGAAATCGCGGCCCACCGGCGTGTAGCCTGCCGAGATCATTTCCTCGGGCGTGGAACCGGTGACGACCCAGTCGATGTCGCTGACGGGGCGCCCCAGCACCGCGTCTCGCACAGCGCCACCGACTTTCCAGACCTTCATGTGGGCGATGCAGGCGGCTCGTTGATCAGCGTCGATGGGCGCTGGCGCGCAGCGGTTCGAGGCGGGCCACGCCGGCATGGCCCGCCAGCAGGGGGGTCATCACGGCTTCGATCGATGCAGGCTGGATGCCGAGCGCTTCGAGTCCCGGCGAATCACCGCTCAGCACGCTGGGCACACGCATCGAATCGAGGTTGTCGCCTGACATCAGCGGTTCGCCGGGCAGCCACCCCATGACCAGCGCTTGCAGCCGCGCGATGGCGTCGGGCAGCGCGATCACCGGTCGCTCGTGACCAGCGCAGCGCCCGGCGAAACGAACCAGCGCCTCCAGCGTGTAGACCGTGGGACCACCGCACTCGACCGTCTGACCGATCGACGTGCGGTCACCGATCGAGGCCACGATGGCTGAGGCCACGTCCTCGACCCACACCGGCTGGAAGCGCGCTGCCGCGCCGGCCAATGGCATCACCGGCGTCACAGCCAGCAGCCGTGCAAACAGGTTCAGGAAGCGATCGTGCTCACCGAAGATCACGGACGGCCGCAGCACCGTGATATCGAGTCCCGCAGCCTTCAGAATCGCCTCGCCAGCGGCCTTGGACCGCAGGTATTTCGAGGGCGCATCGGTCGCCGCGCCAAGGGCGCTGACATGCACGATCCGTTTCACGCCATGGGTCTGACAGGCCGCGACCAGCTTGCGCGGCAGGTCGACGTGGACACGTTGAAAGTCGGCTTCGCTGCCGTGCAGGATGGCAACCAGATTGATGACCGCATCGCAGCCTTCGACGAGCTGCCGCAAGTCTGCGTCGTTGTGCACGTCGGCCTGAACCAGTTCGACCGTCGGCAACGTGCGGATGTGTTGCGCGCGGTGCGGGCGTCGGCTCGGCACCGTGATGCGGCCACCCGCGCCGCCCGAGCGTTCGACGAGCTTTTCGCAGACGCTGCGACCGACGAAACCGGTACCACCCAAGATCAAGACGTTCGACACGGGCGACAGCCCTCCAGCGTTGACACAAAGCGTCCGATTCTGCGCGGTCAGGGCAGGTCCTTGTCGATGCCGCGTCCGCCGGTCTCGCGTGGTCCGATGGACTTGCCGAGCCGGGGCGACAGCGACACCGCCTCACCGCCCAGCAAGGCGGCGTAATAGGCGGCGTTGGACAGCACCTTCTTGACGTAGTCGCGTGTCTCGCTGAACGGGATGTTCTCGGCCCACACGGCCGGTTCCAGCGGCGGGCCTTCTCGCCAGCGGCGCGATCGGCTGGGGCCGGCGTTGTAGGCCGCAGCAGCCAGCGGCTGCGAGCCGGCGAAGTCATCGAGCACCAGCTTCAGGTAACCCGTGCCGAGCTTCAGGTTCATGTCGCGGTCGGCGATCTGGTCAAGGCGATAGTCGAGGCCGATCCGCTTGGCTGTCCAGCGCGCGGTGGCCGGCATCACCTGCATCAATCCGGACGCGCCAACCGTTGAACGCGCATCCATCACGAAGCGGGATTCCTGGCGTATCAAACCGTAGACGTAGGCAGCATCGAGGCCGATCTCTTTCGTGCGGGCGAGCACCTGCTGGCGGAACGGCGTCGGAAAACGCTGCTGCATGTCGATCTCGGCACGGGTGCGGTCGCTGGTGTTGATGCAGCGGTCCCACAACTCGCGATCGCAGGCACGCTGCGCGGCCGCCAGCAAATCGCGGTCGTTCATGCCCAGCAGGCTGTAGTTCCATTCGCGCACGCCTTCGCTGCGCAACCCGATCGATATGAGAAGCAGCGCCCGGTTCAACCCCGGGTGGCTGGCCGCTGCGTCGCGCTCGGCGGTTGTCGGTGCGAGTGGCCGTGCTGGCAGCGACACCGTTAGCCCCAGCTGTTCGCTCGCCAGCTTGCCGTAGAAATGCAGTTGGCCGGCGATGCCGCCAAGCATTGCGCGCGCCTGACTCCGCAGCCCTTCACCGTCCTGGGAGTCCGCCGCCAGTGATTGCAGGCCGCGAGCTTTCCAGTAGACCCAGGCGGGCTCGCCCTGCTCCGCAGTGCTCATCGCGTTGATGCCCTGCACCACCTGTTGCCAGCGGCCCATGCCCTGGTTGGCTCGCAGCGCAGCGCGCACCTTCCAGGCCAGCGTGTCGTCGGGCCATTCGTTCTCGACGGGCTCGGCTCCTTTTGCCGCCGTGGTGGCGATGCGATCGGCGCGCTGGAACTGTTCCGGGGCGTCGCTGGACAGCCGCATCGCCGACTGCTTGGCCGTGGCTGCCCAGGCCCAGGCGGCCAGGTCGTCCGGCAACACACGCTCCCATCGTTCGCGCAGCGCGGCTGCGGCGGCGTCGGGGTCGCTGGCGGCCAGCTTGATCAGGGCCAACGCCGCCAGCTCGGCGTTGCTGCGTCCGCTGGCCTGCGTCTTTTGAGTCAGGTAGCGGGCCGGCGCCTCGATGAGCGCTTGTACCGCGCTGTCTGCCTGGGGTTGGACGAGCGTGACGGCCTGCGCCACCGCACGTGGCCGATTGAGATCCATCGCGAGGCGCGCCTTGCGCCACGCATCGGCCGGCTTGAATACCTTGGCGGTCAGCAGTGTCGAGGCGAGTAGGGCACAGCCGTCATCGGCGTCGCGCTGCGCGAACCAGGCGTTGCGTGCGGCATCTCGCACGTCGTGACCAGACTGATGCTCGGTGAGCAACTGATAGCAGGTGACCTCGCGATCGTCATTCATCCTGAAGCGCGGGAAGTCGACGCTGAAGTTCGCCCAGTCACGCCGGCGACCCAGCTCGAGCAGCCAGTCGTTGCGCAACCGGTCTTCGACGTACGTGCCGCTCCAGCGGCTGTAGAAGGCATCCAGATCGGACTGCTGCAAGGTGCTGAGGCGCACGTTGGCATCCCAGTAGGCCACCCACATCGCCAGCGGGTTCTGTGCCGAGGCCGTCGCGTCGCGCAGTGCGGCCAACCGTGCGCGGTCGCGCTTACGGTAGGCGTCGCGGGCTTCGAGCACCAGATCTGGCGCCGATCGTGCGTTGGAAGGCGACGCTCCTTGCGCGCGGGCTGGGGGTGTCCATGTCAAGCTGCTTGTGATGCCGAGAACGACCAGGAGCGCACCACACAGGCGCCAGCCCACTTTCGCTCGCACGGCTCCGCGTGTCGCGAGGCCCGACTCATATACTGAATTCGGCGAGTCCAGCAGGTCTGTCCCCACCGTGCGATCTGCGCTGTCGCTCACGATTGCATCACTCCACATTCCGCCGATTTATCCATGTCCGAGTCCTCTGTCGATGCACCGACCGCAGCACGTCGGGCGCTGCGTGTGCGCTTGCTGGCGGCACGGTCCGAATGGGCTGCCGAAGCCGCCTGGCCGACGATGCAAGCCGACCTTGCGAGGCATCTTATGTCGGTGCTGCGACAACTCGCCCCGGAAAGACTCGGCATTTACAGCGCAGTTCGATCTGAATTCGATGCGGCGGCGGCGTGCGTGTCCGAGCCGGAGCTGTTCGACACGCCTCTGGCATTGCCGTTCTCGTTCCGCAACCCGAACCGCATGGACTACCGCGACTGGGATCGCCAGCCGCTGACCGGGCGAGACGAGTGCCGCATCCTCGCGCCCGATGGGCCCGCCGTCGTTCCTGACGTGGTTCTGGCCCCCTGCGTCGGCTACACCGCAGCGGGTTGGCGGCTCGGCTATGGTGGTGGTTACTTCGATCGCTGGATGGCGGCGCATCCGCATGCGACTGTCGTCGGCGTCGCCTGGTCGGTCGGCGAGATAAACGAGGCCGATTGGGTGTCTCAAGCCCATGACCGAGCGCTGGCCTGCGTGGTGACCGAGCGCGGCGTGGTCTGAGCCCTGTCGTCGGCCCGCACAGCGTCCCTGGCCCGCTGGAAATGCGGTCTCAGAGGCGAACCACAGCCCGCTTGCGACGAGGAGCCGGTGTCTTCGCCGCCCTGGCGCGCAACGCAGCCTCCAATGCCAGGCGCGCCCAGGGAAGCATCTGGGCGGGGCACTCCATCGCGTCGGCCGGCACCGACCAGTAGTTCATCTGCATCACCTTGCCTTGGGCGAGGTAGGTGAAGGGCTGGCAGCCGGCGGCCTCGAACGCCGCGCGGGTGGGCACATCGGTTTTCAAGAACAGTTGCTCGTCGGCGATGATCGCGATGAACAATCCATCGAGGT
This sequence comes from Burkholderiaceae bacterium, assembly GCA_030654805.1. Classification (GTDB taxonomy): domain Bacteria; phylum Pseudomonadota; class Gammaproteobacteria; order Burkholderiales; family Burkholderiaceae_C; genus PBB1. The sequence continues at coordinate 13,081 of JAURWR010000118.1, read as the reverse complement.
ACAGCCCGTGCCCGCCAAACATGCGCTTCGCATGTGGCAGGCCGAGGGGTTTCAGCAGATCGAGGCAGTGATCGATGAATTCGTTCTGTTGCACACTGAAAAGCCCTGTTTCGATGACGCCCTGCATTGCGTGACAGTCTTGCACAATCCATCCATGAGCTCATCCGATCCTGCCGAAGTGCCCGACGCCCCCGACGAGCGCGCCGCCCTCCGTGTCAAGCTGATCGCTGCCCGACAGGCGTTGCCCGATCGCCTGGAACGCGCGGTGCAGTTGCAGAGCGTGCTGCGCGTCTGGCTGGTTCGCCGCAAGGAAACCGCCATCGGCGGCTACTGGCCGATCAAGGGCGAGTTCGATCCGTTGCCTGCGCTGTACCGCTGGACCGAGGGTGCCGACGAGCGGCGCATCGGCCTGCCGGTGGTCGACCGCGAGGCGGGCGCGCTGAACTTCCATGTCTGGTACCCGGGTTGCCCGATGGAGCCCGACGCCTACGACATCCCGAAGCCCAAGGGCACCGAGACATTCGATCCGGACATGGTGCTGCTGCCCTGTGTCGGCTACGGGCTCGAGGGCGTGCGCCTCGGTTACGGCGGCGGCTTCTACGACCGCACCGTGGCGTCGCTGAAGCCACGGCCGTTCACTGTCGGCCTGTGCTATTCGAACGGCTTCCTGCCGATGCTGAAGGCGCGTGCCGAGGACCTGCCGCTCGACGCGCTGCTGACCGACGACGGTGTCGTCTGGCAGCGCTGACCGGACACCGGAGCATCCGATGGCTGCCGTGTGGCTGCAGGCGCTGAAAGTCATCCCCTGGGGAACGGTGATCGATGCCGCGCCGGGTCTGGCCAAGAGTGCGCGCGGCTTCTTCAAGAAGACACAGGAAGCGGCGCAGGCCGCCTCAGACAGCGCCGACGCGTCTCCATCGGGTGCCGACGTGGCCGATCCGCTGGCGGCTGCGGTCCGCCGAATAGCGGTACTCGAGTCCAGCGTCGCGCAGGCGACCCAACGCCAGCAGGCCGCAGCCGAACTGCTCGATTCGCTGGCGGCGCAGAACACCTTGCTGGTTCAGGCGATCGACACGCTGCGCAAGCGTGTGCAGGCCCTGGTGGTCGGGTCGATCATGCTCGCCGTGGGCTGGGTCGGTACGTTGATCTGGGTCGCCTCCATCGCGCATTGAGGCGCAGCGACTTTTTCAATTCGGGAGCGTGTATGCATCAGCTGGCGCGCGTCAGGTGGTTGAACCGTGTTCGCGTCGGGCGGGCGATCCGTGTGTTGGTGCTGGGTCTGGCTGTGATCGGATCGCCGGGCGGGTCGCATGCCGCCGACGGCGAGGCGCTGGCGAACGAGCCGTGGGCTCTGCACGGCCGCGATCTCGGTGGGCAACGACATTCACCGTTGTCCGGCATCAACGCGGCGAATGTCGACAAGCTGGTGCCGAAGTGGACCTTCCACAGCGGTGTCTCTGCCACGTTTCAGGCCACGCCGATCGTCGTCGACGACGTGATGTTCGTGTCTCTGCCGTTCAGCCACGTGGTCGCGCTCGACGCGGCGACCGGCCGCGAGCTGTGGCGCTACAAGCACCTGCTGCGTTCGAAGCAGCTGTGCTGCGGCCCGGCGAGCCGCGGTGTCGCGGTGGCCGGCGGCAAGGTCTACCTGGGCAGTGTCGATGGGCGGCTGATCGCGCTCGATCAGAAGTCCGGTGCGGTGTTGTGGGATGTGTCGGTGGCCGAGTACGTGGGCCGCACCGAGGCGACCAGCCAGTTGCGCGCCGACGATTCGATGTCGAAGGTCGGCGCCTCAGGCTCCACCGGGGTCGGCATCGGCGCGGCGCCGCTGGTGTACGACGGTCGGGTGTACATCGGCATCAGCGGCGTGGGCTACGGTCTGCACCCTGATCAGGGACTGGCGGTGGTTGGCGTCTCGGGCCAGTACGGCCAGCCGGGCCTGATGGCGGCTTTCGATGCGCAAACCGGCAAGGCGCTTTGGCGCTTCGACATCACCGGACCGGGCTGGGAGGGCCCCTACCGCGATTCCACCGCCGATGGCCTGTCGACCCATCGCAACATCGCCGATGAGAAGGCCCGCGCGGCCGCCCACGCCGACGCGTGGAAGTTCGGCGGGGGCGCGATCTATGCCACACCGGTCATCGATGCCGAGCGTCAGTTGCTGATCTTCGGTACCGGCAACCCGTCGCCCAACATGGCCGACGCCTCGCGCCCCGGCGACAACCTCTACACCTCGTCGCTGGTGGCGCTCGACCTGCGCAGCGGCAAACTCCAGTGGTACCACCAGCAGGTTCCGCACGATCGCTGGGGCTACGACGTCGCCAGCCCGCCGGTGCTGTTCGACCTCGAACTGAACGGCCAGCGCGTGCCGGCGCTCGCGTCGCCGAGCAAGCTGGGCTGGGTCTATGTGCACGATCGGCGTGACGGGCGCTTCCTGTACAAGTCCGACGCCTTCGTGCCGCAACGCAACCTGTTCACGCCGCCGCAGCCGGGCGAAGGCGTGCTGGTCGCGCCGGGCATCGCCGGCGGCGCGAACTGGTCGCCGTCGTCGTACGACGCGTCGCTCGGGCTGATCTTCGTGCCGGCGTCGCATCTGCCCACGCGCTACATCGCGCACGAGGTCCAGCGGCCCGACGGCAGCGTCTTGCAGTACGCCAGCACGCAGAACGGTGACGAGCAGGCGGGTACGCTGACCGCGCTTGACCTGCGTCGGGGTGGGCACTTGCGCTGGCAGTTGAAGACCGACGAACCGATGATCGGTGGTGTGCTGTCTACAGCGGGTGGTGTGATCTTCAGCGGTGTCGGCAAAGGGGTGTTCGCCGCGCTGGACAGCAGCACCGGCAAACGACTGTGGTCACAGCCCTGCGACGCCGGTGTCAACGCTCCGCCGATCACCTACGCCCTGGGCGGCAAGCAGTTCGTCGCGGTCGCGGCTGGCGGCAATTCGCTGTTCGGGTTCAAGACCGGAGACAGCGTGGTGGTCTTCGGCCTGCCTGACGAGCCGAAGCAGTGAGCGCGAGGCCCGACGACCGGGTCTGGGTCGTCATCGAACCGCACGGTTGGCGGTTCAAGGCCCGCAGCGGTGTTTCGCTGGTCGAGTCGGCGCGCGATGCGGGCATCGTGCTGCCCACCTCCTGCCGCAACGGCACCTGCCGCGCCTGCTTGTGCCGCGTGCTCAGCGGCCGGGTGCGTCACCTGATCGAATGGCCGGGATTGAGCGCGGACGAGAAGCTCGACGGCTGCATCCTGCCGTGTGTCGCGACGCCTGAGACGGCGCTGCGTATCGAGGTCTCCGGCGCCACCGAGGCGCCGATCAATCCGGCATCGACGGCGTGACGAGCGTCCTCAGCGAGGCCAGCACGGCGTCTTCGGCCTGATCGGTGCCGTGGTTGCCGAGTCCGAAATCGACGGTGATGCGTTCCGAGGCACCGCTTCCCGTAACCAGCACCAGCTTCGATCCGTCGCCACCGATCCCGAAGTGCTCGCGCAGGCCGATCGCCCACAGGCGCCGCGCGGCACGGCCGAGCGCGCGGTGTTCGGCGTCGCGGTGCTCGTCGAACGCGACAGCGATCTGCAGGGCTTGCGCCTCGACGCCGTCGCCGGCGTTGCGCGCGGCGGCCAGCCAGCACCAGCCTTCGGCCAGCGCGGTGGCCAAGCCGACCACGTCGGTGGCGAGCCATGTCCGTGAACGGATCGTGTGGGTACCGGGGTCGGCGCCCGATGCACCGGGTTCGGCAATGCCCTGTGTGTAGGGGAACTGCCCCGGCAGGTTGACGAGCATCAGCCAGCGCAGCCGATCACCGCAGTCGCTGAATTCGCTGCCGCCCGAGATCGGCGGTGCTTTGTCCAGAAGCGCCAGGGCCTCGGCGTCCATCCTCGCCAGTCGCTTGGCGGCGATGTCGTTGACCGCTTCGACGGCCTTGGTCTTGTCCGGCTTGTCCTCGAACAGCATGCGCGCAACTTCGCGCAGGTGCTGGATGTCGCGCGCCAGCTGCGCCTGGGTCTGCGCCCGCTCGCGGTAGCGATGAACCGCAGCAATGACCTCGGTCAGGATCACGCGACCTTCAGGTTCACGAGCGCCGGGTCGGCGGCCGGCGGCTGCATCTTCAGCTCGCGCAGCGCGCGGGTCACCAGCGTGGCGACCATCAGGTTGCGATGTGTCTTCGAGTCTGCGGGCACCACGGTCCACGGCGCCCAGGCGGTGCCGGTGGCCGAGATCGCGTCGGCGTAGGCCTTCTGGTAAACGTCCCACTGCTTGCGCACTTCCAGGTCACCGAGGCTGAATTTCCAGTGCTTGGCCGGGTCGTCCACGCGCTCTTGCAAGCGGGTTCGCTGCTCGTCCTTCGAGATGTGCAGCATGAACTTCAGCACGACGGTGCCGGTTTCGACCAGCATGCGCTCGAAGTCGTTGATGTGGGCATAACGCTGCTGGGTCTGCTCGGGCGTGATCCAGCCGTTGACCACCGGCACCAGCACGTCCTCGTAGTGGCTGCGGTTGAACACGATGATCTCGCCTGCGGCTGGCACGCTCTGGTGGATGCGCCACAGGTAATCGTGCGCGAGTTCATCCTCGCTGGGCGCCTTCCACCCGATCGCATGCACGCCCAACGGGGTGGTGGCGCTGAAGACGCCTCGCACGGTGCCGTCCTTGCCGCTGGTATCGAGTCCTTGCAGCACCACGAGCAGCCGTTGCTTGCGATTCGCATAGAGCAGGTTCTGCAACTCGTCCAGTTCAAGTGCCAGAGCGATTACCGTTGCCTTGTCGGTGTCCTTGTCACCGCTGGAGCAGGGTTTGTCGGCCGGGTCGATGCGTTTCAGGTTGAACGCTTTGCCCTTGCCGGCAGCGTCGAATCGGTAGGCGTCCAGATCGTTGTCTGACACAGGCATGGCGGTGGTGGCCGGCGCGCGGGCCGACGGGAGCGGCAGGGTGAGATCGAGTGTAGTGCGCGGACTCTTGCGGGTTTGCCGTCACAATCGCCGCCGATGTATCGGTTGCCCTCCATTGACACGCCGCTGGCGTCCCGCGCTGGCATCCTCTCGCTGGAGCAGAGGCGATGAGCTTTCTCGCAGTCGATGTTGGTAACACCCGGCTCAAATGGGCGCTGTACTCGGCGGCCCAGCCCGGGGCCGAACTGCTGACGCATGGGGCCGTCTTCCTGGAGACCGTTGACCAGTTGGCGGAAACCGACTGGAAGCTGCTGCCACGGCCGTCAAGCATGCTGGGATGCGTCGTCGCCGGCGAGGGCGTCAAGCGTCGCGTCGCGGAACAGATCGAAGACCTCTGGCATCTTGAGCCGCGCTGGGCCGTCTCGACCGCGCAGGCCGCCGGGGTCAGCAACGGCTACGACCATCCCTACCGGCTGGGCACCGATCGCTGGGTCGCGCTGGTCGCGGCGCGTCAGCGAGTGCTGGCCTCCGGATCACCGCGCGCCGCGCTGGTCGTGATGGTCGGCACGGCGGTGACCGTGGACGCCCTGGATGCCGATGGCCGCTTCCTCGGCGGTCTGATCCTGCCGGGCTTCGGTCTGATGCTGCGTGCGCTGGAGATGGGAACCGCTGGCCTGAAGGCGCCGACCGGCGATGTGGTCGACTTTCCGACCAACACCAGCGATGCCCTGATGAGCGGTGGCGCTCACGCGATCGCCGGTGCGGTCGAGCGGATGCACCGACGCCTGTTGGCGCGTGCGGGTCATGCGCCGATGCTGCTGATGACCGGCGGTGCAGCCGTGAAGCTGGCGCCGATCACCGACCTTCCGTTCGAAACGGTGGACACGCTGTTGTTCGAAGGTCTGCTGACCTTGCAATCAAAAAAAGACAGCCCCCCAGTCGCTTCGCTCCTGCCATCAAGGGGCGCCGCCTTCGGCCCGGGAGACTCGGGCTTCGGCGTGGCTGGGTAAAGCCTGGCGAGTTGCGGCTACAAGATGTAGCGCGACAGGTCTTCGTTGCGCGCCAGTTCGGCCAGCTTCGCATCGACCTCGGCAGCGCCGATCGTGATGGTCTGACCGCTGCGGTTCGGCGCATCGAAGCTGACTTCGTCGAGCAGTCGCTCCATCACGGTCGACAGGCGCCGCGCGCCGATGTTTTCGGTGCGCTCGTTCACGTCGAAAGCGATCTGCGCGAGGCGGCGGATGCCGTCGGCGGCAATCTGAAGCGTGACGCCTTCGGTGGCCAGCAATGCCTGGTACTGCTTGACCAGGCTGGCGTGTGTCTGCGTCAGGATCGCCTCGAAATCGTCGACGCTCAGCGATGCCAGTTCGACGCGGATCGGGAAGCGACCCTGCAATTCCGGAATCAGGTCGCTGGGCTTCGACAGGTGGAACGCACCTGTCGCGATGAACAGGATGTGGTCCGTCTTGACGATGCCGTACTTGGTGGAGACCGCCGTGCCCTCGACCAGCGGCAGCAGGTCGCGCTGCACGCCCTGGCGCGAGACGTCGGCGCTGCCGGATTCGCCCCGCGATGCGACCTTGTCGATCTCGTCGATGAACACGATGCCGTTCTGCTCGGTCTGCATCAGCGCGGCGGTCTTGATGTCGTCTTCGTTGACCAGTTTGGCCGCTTCTTCGTCGACCAGCAGCTGGCGCGCCTCGCCGATCTTCAGTTTGCGGGTCTTGCGCTTCTGCGCACCGACGTTGGCGAACAGGCCCTTGAGCTGCTCGGCCATGTCTTCCATGCCGGCCGGGCCCATGATTTCGAGCGTCGGCCGGGCTTCGGCCACGTCGATCTCGATGTCCTTGTCGTCGAGCGTGCCTTCGCGCAGGCGCTTGCGCATGATCTGCCGCGCGGTGTTGTCTGTCAGGGCCGGTGTCGACGCGGCGGCATCGACACGCGGTGGCGGCACGAGGATGTCGAGGATCCGATCCTCGGCGGCGTCCTCGGCGCGTGTGCGCTGACGGCGCATGGCCGTCTCGCGCTGTTGCTTGATGGCGGTCTCGACCAGATCGCGGATGATGGAATCGACGTCCTTGCCGACATAGCCGACCTCGGTGAACTTGGTCGCCTCGACCTTGATGAACGGCGCGTCGGCCAGCCGCGCGAGGCGGCGTGCGATCTCGGTCTTGCCGACGCCGGTCGGGCCGATCATCAAGATGTTTTTTGGCGTGATCTCGCTGCGCAGCGGTTCGTCGACCTGCTGGCGCCGCCAGCGGTTGCGCAGCGCAATGGCCACCGCGCGCTTGGCGTCGTGCTGACCGACGATGTGGCGGTCCAGTTCGGAGACGATCTCCTGCGGGGTCATGTTGCTCACGCGAGCCCCCCAGTCGCTACGCTCCTGCCACCGTGACCTGGAAGGGCCCCTTTGTGGCCCTTGGGCGCCACCTTCGGCCCGGGAGACCCGGGCTTCGGTGTTGCCTGATCAGAACGATTCATAGCATCTCGATGGTGTGGCTTTGGTTGGTGTAGATGCAGATGTCGCCGGCGATCTCCAGCGACCTCTTGACCACGTCGTGCGGCGACAGCTCGGTGTGCGCGATCAGCGCGCGCGCCGCAGCCTGCGCATAGGCGCCACCCGATCCGATCGCGACGATGCCGTGCTCCGGTTCGAGCACGTCGCCGTTGCCGGTGATGATCAGCGAGGCGGTCGCATCGGCGACCGCCAGCATGGCTTCGAGGCGGCGCAGCACGCGATCGGTGCGCCAGTCGCGGGTCAGCTCGATCGCGGCGCGCACCAAGTGACCCTGGTGCTTTTCGAGTTTGGACTCGAAGCGCTCGAACAGCGTGAAGGCGTCGGCGGTCGCACCGGCGAACCCGGCCAGCACCTGATCACGATAGAGCTTGCGCACCTTGCGCGCCGACGACTTGATGACGATGTGGCCGAGCGTCACCTGCCCGTCACCGCCGAGCGCAACCTGCGCGCCGCGCCGCACGCTGACGATGGTGGTGCCGTGAAAGCTGGGAGGTCCGCTGCTGTCGTTCATGCGTGGGTAGATGCGGTTGGCGCGGCCGGGTTCAACCCCGTGCAGCACAGATCGGGAGGCAGCGGATCAGACCGTGCGGACCTTCACTGTGGCGTGCTCGTTGATGCCCATCGCACCGAAGAACAGCGCCACCAGTCGATGCGACTCGATGAACGTCACCGAGCGGTTCTCCGCGCGGCGGGCAAGCACCCAGTTCAGCAGGTCGCCGGCGGCGATGAAGTCGACGCGGATCAGCCTCGAACAGGTCACGTTGATCACTGGCGCCTTGCCGAGCTGTTCGGTCATCTTGCGCAGCAATTCGCTGATGTCGCCGACCAGCTGTCCCGACAGCTCCACGGTCGACACCTGCACCATGACGGCGTCATCGAGGATCTGCGATTCAACGAACCCGGTCGACACCTCACTGACCGCCGACATCGAGTGCGACAAGGTGCTGTGGCCCGAGCCGCTGAGCCGCACCTGGCATTGCGCGCGCTCCCATGATGGGGGTGACATCTCGTAGGTCACGCAGTAATCGATGGCGGCTTCGTCGAACTGATCGGGCCGGTTCGTCATGCGCAGCACATCCAGGCGCAACTGCCAATACACCGGATCGGCATCTCGCACGCCGGTCGGTGCAGCCTCCTGAACCACCTGCAAAAGGCGATCTCCGTTGAGCCAGCGCATGTCCAGCTTCTGCGGCATCCAGAGGCGGAACAGCTCGCTCAGTCGAGCGGCGGCTTCTGCATCGATACCACGCAGCGCACCCCAGTCGAATACCCAGGGAAGGGGCATCTGCAGCGTCTGCGATCGCAGTTGCGTCACGGTGTCGGTGTCGACCCACTCGGGGCTGGTCCAGCCGATCTGGCCGTCGATCCGTCCGCGCGGTTGACGCTCTTCGCTGACGGCTTCTGCGACGCGCTGTGGCATCGAGAACCACTGGGGTGCCGACCAGCCGAATTGCTGCGCGTATTCGAGCGCCAGGCTCTCGAATTTGGGCAGCTGCCCGGTCGCGCGATGCATGTCGAACAAGGCGAGCCAGGTCTCGGCGTGCTGCGCGCGTGGACCGTGGGCGTGGGTCAATTGCGTGAGAGATTGCTCGCACAGGTCGAAATCGGCGTTCGCGAAGGCGATCACCGCTTCGTCGAGCTCCGGATCGTGGGCGATCTCGTTGACGGCTGCCGCTGCGAACGGGTTGTCGAATACCGATGCGTCTTCACGCACGCTGAACGTCAGGGGTGAGTGATCCGATGGCGCCGACTCAGAGCCGGCCTGGGCAGGCGACGCCGCAGCGTAGCGTTTCTTCGCGTCGTCTTCCAGCGGTACGGCCTCCGTGGGGGCCGCATAGAACTCCTCGGCCCGACGCAGCGAGCCGATTCGGCTGTTGCCCACCATCTGCTGCTCGATCTCGTCGATCTTCGCCTTCATGCCCGAGCCACGGCCGCCGCCGCTGTCCGGCAGGCGAGGCAGCGAGTCGCCCATCGCCGCCGAACCACCCAATGCTGCGAGCTGATCGGGCGTGAGGCCTTCGCGACGCACCTTGCGCAGCATGTCGAACTCGCGCTTGCGCACGAAATCGTTGCGTCGCTTGCGCTCGATCATCGCCTTCAGCTCGGACTTGGCGAGGTCGTTCTCGATCGAACCAGCCGAGCCCGACCCGAGCTCATTCCACTCCGTAGACGGGTTCGCCACGAACTTCACGACCTTGCGGAAGAAACTGGTCGTGTCTTTGGGGGCCGCCATGGGGTCAGTGCCTGCTAGCGAGCATCAAAGGCCACGCACGGGGAACTCCCGGGGCCCGGGGGGCAGGAGCGAAGCGACGTGGGGATTCATATCAATCGCCGAACATTTTCTGCTTGAGTTCCCGGCGCTGCTGGGCTTCAAGGGACAGGGTGGCCGTGGGACGGGCAATCAGCCGACCGAGTCCGATCGGCTCGCCAGTTTCATCGCAAAAACCGTACTCGCCGCTTTCGACGCGGTTCAGCGACTGGGCGATTTTCTTCAGCAGCTTGCGTTCGCGGTCGCGGGTTCGCAACTCCAGCGCGTGCTCTTCCTCAATGGTCGCTCGGTCGGCGGGGTCGGGCACGATGGAGGTGTCTTCCCGCAGGTGCTCGGTGGTCTCGCCGGCATTGCTGAGCAGGTCGTCCTTGAGCTTCTTCAGGGTCGAGCGGAAGAAATCGAGCTGCTTCTCGTTCATGTACTCGCTGTCCGGCATCGCGAGGATCTCGGCTTCGGACAGGTCCTTGCCGGCCTTGGTCTTCCAGGCGTTGGCCAACTTCGGATCGGACTTCGGAGCGACGCGAGGGGTGTCCACTCCCAAGTTGTTCATCTGACGTGTCGGCGGACGCGGCGGTGCGAAACGATCGGCGAAGCGCGACGTGGGTGGTGGCAGCGGCGCGGTTGGCATCGGCGCCCCGTAACGAGACTTGGCTGCGGACTTGGCCCGGGGCGCCTTGGTCGGTGCAGCCGGAATGGGTGCGCCGACTGCAACGGGAGCGGTCGCTAGCGTGGATGCCGCTTCTTTAACGGCAGCCTGGGGAGGAGTTTTCAGCATGGAATTCAAAGCGGTTTTCTCGGCGGCCACAGCGGATCGCACCGCCTTGGCTGAAGTGACATTGGAAGCGGGAGGAGCAGGCGCACGTTTGGCTGGCGTCTTTGCCCGCTTCGCGGAAGGCAGGGCCGACGCTTTGGGCGCAGGCGCTGGAGATTTTTTTGCAGTCGAGGGCTTTGCCGGCGGCTTGGCGGCTGCCTTCTTGGATACGGGCTCGGCTCGAGCGCCGGTGGACGCGGTCTTGGCCGGGGATCGGGTCACTGAAATCTCCTCGCGGCGGGGTTATCCCGCCTCAGCGCGAAATAGAGCGCGACTTTTGCACCACGACGATGCGATCTGTCCGAATTGCAAAGCGGGGCGGATTGTAGCCACGCTACCGGACGTGGGGTGCGCTCACACGAGGCATTGCTCCAAACCCTGCAGAAAAATGTCTCGCGGCAGGTCAATGCCGATGAACACCATCTTGCTGGTCTTCTTCTCGCCGGGTGCCCAGGCGGGCCCGAGGTCGCTGCCCATCAGCTGATGCACGCCCTGGAAGATGACCTTCTTCGGCGAGCCCTTCATGTTCAGTACCCCCTTGTAGCGCAGCATCTTCGGGCCGTAGACCTGCACGATCGAGCCGAGAAAGTCTTCGAGCTTCGCCGGGTTGAACGCCTTGTCGGAGCGGAACACGAAGGACTTCACGTCGTCGTCGTGCGCATGGTGGTGCGTGGCGTGACTGGGGTGATCGCAGTGCTCGCCGTCCGCATGGTCGTGGTGATCATGGGCATGCGGGTCGGCGTTCAGAAACTCCGGGTCGATGTCGAGCTTGGCGTTCAGGTTGAATCCGCGCAGGTCGAACACGCTGGAGATCGGCACCTCGCCGAAGTTCACACGGGTCTGCGGTGCCCGCGGATTCATGTGCTTGATGCGATGGGCCAGCGCATCGACATCCGCCGCGTCGACCAGATCGGTCTTGCTGATGAAGATCTGATCGGCAAACCCGATCTGGCGCCGCGCTTCCTGCCGATCGTCGAGCTGCTGGTCGGCATGCTTGGCGTCGACCAGCGTCAGGATCGAGTCGAGCAGGTAGCTCTCGGCGATCTCGTCGTCCATGAAGAAGGTCTGGGCCACCGGGCCGGGATCGGCCAGGCCGGTGGTCTCAATCACCACCCGGTCGAACTGCAGTTCGCCCTTGCGCTTCTTCTCGGCCAGATCGGACAGCGTGGTGCGCAGGTCTTCTCGGATCGAGCAGCACACGCAGCCGTTGTTGAGCTGGATGATCTGTTCCTTCGAGTCCTGCACCAGGATCTCGTTGTCGATGTTCTCGTCACCGAACTCGTTCTCGATGACAGCGATCTTCTGCCCGTGTGCTTCGGTCAGCACGCGCTTGAGCAGGGTGGTCTTGCCGGAGCCGAGAAAGCCGGTGAGGATGGTGGCGGGGATGAGAGCCATGCTGCTGATGTCCTGGAAAAAACGTGGGTGGCATGTCGGGCCGGAAGCCAGCCTTTCAAGCTAGCACAGTTGTCACATGGGGTTCGGGTAAGCTGTGGCGGTGTTTCACTGTCCGCCCTGGCGCGATGTCTGACCCCCACCCGGCGCAACCTGCCTCGTCCGGCCGAAGCCGGAATTCTCCGCGACGAACCGCGTCCGTCGACAAGCGCAACCTGTTCCAGCGGCTGATCGAGTTCATGTCGCCTGGCGTGGATTCGCGCGACGAACTGATCGAAGCCCTGGCCGATGCCGAACAGCGCGAGCTGATCGCCCCCGAGTCAAGGATGATGCTCGAAGGCGTGATTCGCATGGCGGACATGACGGCGGGCGATGTGATGGTCGCCGCGCCGCACATGGACCACCTGGACATCGACGCGCCCTATGACGAGTTGCTGCACCTCGTCATCGGCACCGCGCATTCGCGCTTTCCGGTGTACGAAGGTCAGCGCGAGAACGTCATCGGCATCCTGATGGCGAAGGACCTGCTGAAGCTGCAGCGTTCGCCCGACCTGAACCTGCGCACCCTGCTCCGCCCGGCGGTCTTCGTGCCCGAGTCGAAGGGCCTCAACGAGTTGCTGCGCGACTTCCGCTCGAACCGAAACCACCTGGCAATCGTGATCGACGAATTCGGCAACACCGCCGGACTGATCACGATCGAGGACGTGCTCGAGGAAATCGTCGGCGAAATCGAGGATGAATTCGACGACAAGGACGGCGAATCCAGCGTCTACACGCTGGCTGACGGCAGCCACCGGGTGGCCGGCGACGCCGAGATCACCGCTGTCAATGAGGCCTTCGGATCGGTGCTGCCGCACGACGATTTCGACACCATCGGGGGCCTGATCGCGCACGAGATGGGCCGCGTTCCGCGCCGTGGCGAGGCGGTGTCGCTGGGCGGGCTGCTGTTCAGCGTGATGCTGACGCGCGGTGGCGCGGTGCGCTGGTTCAAGGTCACTCGCGCTCAGGAACAGACCTTCGAGTCCGACGGCGCTTGATGCGCGGGTCGGCATCGGGCACGGCGTGGTCGCGCTGGCTGGCGGGTGCGCCGGCCGTGTTGCTGGCCGGCGTCGCCCACACGCTGTCGTTCTCGCCGTTCGAGGGGTGGTGGCTGCAGCTGCTGGCGCTCGGCGTGCTGGCGCACGCAACGTCGCGTGCGCCAGCA
>JAURWR010000116.1 GCA_030654805.1 Burkholderiaceae bacterium | reverse complement strand
ACTCCGTCCGCGCTCGACAAGGAAGTCCGGCGCCGCCGCACCTTCGCGATCATTTCCCACCCCGATGCCGGCAAGACCACGCTGACCGAGAAGCTGCTGCTGTTTTCCGGTGCGATCCAGATCGCCGGCAGCGTGAAGGCACGCAAGGCGACGCGCCACGCCACGTCCGACTGGATGGAGATCGAGAAGCAGCGCGGCATCTCGGTCGCGTCGAGCGTGATGCAGATGGAATACCGCGACTGCGTCATCAACTTGCTCGACACGCCGGGCCACCAGGATTTCTCCGAAGACACCTACCGCGTGCTGACGGCGGTGGACGCCGCGCTGATGGTCATCGACGCGGCCAACGGCGTCGAACCGCAGACGCGCCGGCTGCTGCAAGTCTGCCGCGCACGCAACACGCCGATCCTGACTTTCGTCAACAAGATGGACCGCGAGGTGAAAGACCCGCTGGTGCTGATGGACGAGATCGAGCGCGAACTGGGCATGGAGGTCGTGCCGTTCACCTGGCCGGTCGGCATGGGCAAGCAGTTCCACGGCGTGATGGATCTGCGCGAGAAGCAGATGCGCGTGTTCAGCCCGGGCGAGGACCGCGATCACCGCAACGACGAAATCCTGGTCGGTCTCGACAACCCGGCGTATGCCGAACGCTTCGGCATGCAGTACGAACAGGCGCATGGCGAGATCGAACTGCTGACCGACGCGGCGCCACCGTTCGACCGAGCTGAATTCCTGGCCGGTCGGCAGACGCCGATGTTCTTCGGCTCGGCGGTCAACAACTTCGGCGTGCGCGAGGTGCTTGACGCACTGGTCGATCTGGCGCCATCGCCGGGACCGCGCATGGCGATCCAGCGCGAAGTGACGCCGGCCGAACCGAAGTTCACTGGCGTCGTCTTCAAGATCCAGGCGAACATGGACCCGGCGCACCGCGACCGCATCGCCTTCCTGCGCGTGGCCTCGGGCCATTTCGAGCGCGGCATGCGGTTGAAGGTCGTGCGCTCGGGCAAGGAGCTGCGGCCGAACACCGTGGTCAGCTTTCTCAGCCAGCGCCGCGAACTGCTCGATGAAGCCTATGCCGGCGACATCATCGGCATCCCGAACCACGGCGTGCTGCAACTCGGCGACACGCTGACCGAAGGCGAGGCGCTGCAGTTCACCGGACTGCCGTTCTTCGCGCCGGAGATGTTCCGCTCGGTCGAGGTCGCCGATCCACTGAAGACCAAGCAGCTGAAGGCCGGCCTGACGCAGCTCGGCGAAGAAGGCGCGATCCAGGTGTTTCGCCCGGTCGGCGGCACGGTGCTGCTGCTGGGTGCGGTCGGGCAGCTGCAGTTCGAAGTCGTCGCACACCGGCTCGAGCACGTGTACGGCGTCAAGGCGCGCATCATGCCGAGCCGCTTCCAGGTGGCCCGCTGGGTCACGTGCGAGACGGGCGAAGGCGCGGCGGCCGACGAGCGCGAGCTCAAGCGCTTCATCGACGGCAACTCGCATCGCGTGGCCTACGACGCGGTCGACGCGCCCACGGTGCTGGTCGAGTACGCGCCCGAGCTGCGCGCCATCGAGGCCAACTGGCCGAAGATCAAGTTCCATGCGCTGCGCGAACACGCGGGGCTGGTGTTTCAGAAGCAACTTGACGGCTGACAAACAGAGCGTCATCGACTCTGACTAGACTGCGCCTCCCTGCTCCCGGAGGCGCCATGAGCCTGACCGTCGACTATTACCTGTCACCGCAGTCGCCATGGACCTACCTGGGCCACGAGCGCTTCTGCGAGATCGCCCGCACCGCGAAAGCGACGGTCCGCGTGCTTCCGGTCGACCTCGGTGGCAAGGTGTTTCCGGTGACCGGCGGCGTACCGCTGTCGAAGCGCGCTCCGCAGCGACAGGCCTACCGACTGCTCGAACTCAAGCGCTTCAGCGAAGCGCTCGGCCAGCCGATCAAGTTGCAACCGAAGTACTTCCCGGTGTCGGGAGACGATGCAGCTCGGTTGATCGTCGCGGTCGACATGCACGATGGCACCGAGGCGGCGCTCGCACTGACCGGCGCGGTGCTGCGCGGGGTGTGGGTCGACGACGTGAACACCGCCGACGCCCACGTGCTGGCCGCGATGCTTGCCTCACTCGGCCTGCCGGCGCGACGAATGGAAGATTCGTACTCACAGGCAGCGCATGCCCGATACGAAGCCGACTCGGCACGGGCGATCGAAGCCGGCGTGTTCGGTGCGCCCAGTTACGTCATCGACGGCGAGATATTCTGGGGACAAGATCGGCTGGATTTCGTGCAGCGCAGACTCGCACGCGGGTAGCAGCCGCTGGCGAATAGACACGGCGCACAAGAAAAAGCCGGCGTCTTGCGCCGGCTTTTTCTTGTCGATCCACAGCGCGGGTGCGCCGCGTTCACCGATACAGACGTTCAGCTCAGATGAGCACTGACCAGCTTGGTCATCTCGAACATCGAGACCTGGGCCTTCTTGAAGATTTCCTTCAGCTTGGCGTCGGCGTTGATGTTGGTCTTCTTGGCAGCATCCTGAAGCTTGTTCGCCTTGATGTACTCCCACAGCTTCTTCGTCACTTCGGTGCGTGGCATCGGGGTCGATCCGATGATTGCTGCCAGTTGTGGGCTCGGCGTAACCGCCTTCATGAACGCGGCATTCGGCGAGCGCTTCTTCGCAGGTGCTGCGGTCTTGGTCGCCGCAGATTTGGCCGTCACCGTCTTCGCGACTGTGGCCTTCTTTGCAGGGGCCGCTTTCTTAGCCGGAGCCGCTTTGGCCGGAGCCTTCTTCGCAGTTGCCATTTCAAATCTCTCCATCAAATAAGGGGTTGATGTGCCGGGCTGGTGGAGAACCGCATGAGTCCTCATCGTCTCAGCTTTCGTGCGCCGCCGATCGTACTGCCTGCCCTGGGCATTGAGAAGCACGTTTCCCAGGAGAAACACGCTTTCTTGAGGCTGGGCATGCGGTTTGTCGTGTCCGCGTCACGAAGTGGCACGCGAATGGCGCATGTTGTCGACACACTGCGTGGTGCGCAGGCGGCAATTCATCGAACTTGCGCGGAACCCCAGCACCCATCGAACGACATCCCAGACAGGCAACTGCAGGCGCCCATCAGCAAACTCTTGACGCTGTGGAACCCGGGGGATAACCGCAACCATCGACACCGGAGCTGCGGCGCCGAAGGCGCTCGGGAGTTATCCTCCGCGAATGAAGATCATCGTTCGCTGGCTCCTGCTTGCCGCCGCCTTGCTGCTGGTGGCCTACCTGTACCCCGGCGTCTCGGTGCAGAGCTTCGGCTCCGCCATGATCGCGGCCTTCGTGCTCGGGCTGCTCAACACGCTGCTGCGGCCCGTGCTGGTGCTGCTGACCTTGCCGGTCACTCTGATCACGCTGGGCTTGTTCCTGTTCGTGATCAACGCGCTGATGTTCTATTTCGCCGCGAACCTGCTGTCGGGCTTCAACGTCACAGGCTTCAAGGCTGCGCTGATCGGTTCGCTGATCTACAGCCTGTGCGGCATGGTCATCGACGTGGCGATGGAGCGGGTCTTTTCCTCGAAGTCGTGACCGGGTTCAGCGAGCCGCCGCTGCCGATTTGACGGCGGCGCCGCGCACCTCGAAGCGCACCGTCTGCAGCGTCTGACCCTCACGTCCGCGCAATGTCAACTGGTGGCGGCCGGGCCAGGGTGCCCACTGCCACCTCGCGCCTCGCCCCACGACCTGACCATCCAGCACCCAGGTGCCCGCTTCGCCTTCGAACGTGATCCGCTGGGCGCGCGGCGGCATGTCGGGATCGATCGCGTAAAGGCTTCCTTCGCGCGGTGAGCGGATGCCGAAGGTGCTTGCCATCGACATCGACCCGGGTGTGGCCTGCATGTTCGGGTGCAGCCGCGTCGATTCGGTTCCGGCGAGGAACAGTTCGTCGCGCACCGGTTCCCGGGCGCCCTCGAAGCGGGTGCGTGCGACGACGACACCCGCCGGCGCCGCCGCCCGATTCGCCGGTACGACCGCGTGCAGGTGCTGCATCACCGTGCGCCACACCGGCGCGGCACCGCTGACGCCGCTCACGTCGTGCATCGGTGCGCCGCTCGCGTTGCCGACCCACACGCCGACCGTGAAATGGTCGGAGTAGCCGATGCACCAGTTGTCGCGCAGGTCCTTGCTGGTGCCGGTCTTCACCGCGACCGGGCCGCGCAAGGCCAGCGCGCTGTCGAGCCCGAAGGTCAGGACGCGCGCGTTGTTGTCTGACAGGATGTCGGTGACGAGGTACGTCGCCGCCGCGCTCGCGACGCGTTTCGGTGCGGCCCGGGCAGCGGGTGCGCCCGCTGACGCGCGCAAGGTCCTCCGCAGCGTGACCGGCGACAGCACGCCGCCGTTGGCCAGCGCGCGATACGCATTCGTGAGCGCCAGCAAGGTCACGTCGGCACTGCCGAGCGCCAGCGAATCCCCGTAGTAGCCGCCGCTTTCCGGCAGTTCGAAGCCGAAGGCGTTGAGCCGCGCCCACAGCGCATCGGCACCCAGCATCGCCCCCACGCGCACGGCCGGAACATTGAGGCTCGACGCGAGCGCGGTGCGCGCGCTGACCCAGCCCTTGAAAGTTCGGTCGTAGTTCTGCGGCAGGTACAGACCGGTGGCGGTGGCGAGTTGCGCGGGCGAGTCGTCGAGCAGGCTGGCCGGCGTGATCAGTCGCTGCTCGAACGCGAGCCCGTAGACGAAAGGCTTCAGCGTCGATCCCGGCTGGCGCCGCGCCAGCACGCCGTCGACCTGGGCTGCGTCCGACAGGTCGCCGCTGGAGCCGACCCAGGCCAGCACCTCGCCGCTGGCGTTGTCGAGCACCAGCACCGCGCCGTCCTCGACCTGTCGTCCCGACAGCTCCACGAGCTGCTGGCGCAGCGCCGCGTTCGCCACACGCTGCGTGGACGCGTCGAGCGTGGATCGCAGCGTCGCCGGCGGCTTCCTGACGGACGACAGCGCGTACCGCGCGGCATGCGGCGCCAGCTGCTCGCCGAGGACCGGTCCGCCGCGTCGCACCAGCGCAAGCTCGACGAGCGCGGACAGTCCGGTACAGCTCATGCCCTGCGCCTGCAGCACGCCACAGCTGCGCTGCGTGACGACCGCTGCGCTCGCGTTCGGGCCGCGCACCAGCGCCGCCGCCACCGCGGCCTCGTGCGTGTCGAGCCCGCTGGCACGCTTGCCGAAGAGCGTCTGCGACAGCGCGTTGATGCCCACCAGTTCGCCACGCCAGGGCACGCTGTTCAGGTACGCCTCGAGGATCTGCGCCTTGCTCCAGCGTGCTTCGAGCTCGCGCGCGCGCACGATCTGGCCGAGCTTCTGCGTCACGCTGCGTCCACCGACCGGCCGCTCCAGACGCGCGTCGAGCAGGCCGGCCAGCTGCATCGTGAGCGTCGATGCGCCGCGTGTTCGGGTGTTCCACGCGTTGGCCCACGCACTGCTCGCCAAGGCGCCCCAATCGACACCGCTGTGTTCGTGGAAATGGCGGTCTTCGCTGAACACGATCGCGTGCAACAGGGCCGGCGACATCTCGCTCAGCGGCAGCCACGGCAGGCGCCGCACCGAGCTGTCGGTGCGCAGCGTCTGGATCGGCGTGCCATGACGGTCGAGCAGCGTGGTGTCGGACGGCGCGTGCAGCGCGCGCACATCTTCGAAGCGCGGCACGACCGCGCCGGCTTCCAGCGCCAGCAGCAGCGCAGCGGCACAGACGACGCGCTTCACGGCGCCACGTCGATGGCAACGTTCGGCAGTTCGCCGAAGGTCTCGGGCGCGTACATCGCCTCGATGCGTGTTGGCGGCAGCGCAAAGCGGCCGGCTGCGTTCAGGCGCAGGGTGTATTCGACGACATGCCGACCGCGCGGCAGCTGGCCGTAGTAGCGGCGAAAGGCCTCGAAGCTGCGCTCGTCGTAGGCCGTCCAGGCGTCGCCAAAGTCGGTGTCTGCTTCGCTCGATCGGCTCTGCGCCGCGATCGCGCTGTCGCGACCGAGCCCCGAGCCCAGCAGCGTCGCGCCTCCCGGCACCGGGTCGCTGACGACGACCCAGCTCATGTCGGTCTGCGCGTCGATCTCCAGTCGCACGCGCAGCACATCGCCGCGCGACCAGCGCGACGGGTCCTTCCGCGACACCGCCGTGATGTGACGCGTGAGGCCGTAGCCCGCGCGAACGGGTCCTTTCGGTGCGATCGCCGCGAGGCTCTGCACCGTCAGCCAGGGCGCGCCTCTGCCCTGCTGGTGGACCGACAGTGTGGCCGGCGCGGCAGGCCACGGCAGCGTCACCGATCCGCCTGCGGGCTGCTTCGTCCAGTCGACGGCGCCGGCGGCCAGCGCAGGCGCCGTCGACGCGGCACCCGAGGGCTTCGCGTCGATCCGCACCGTGCTCGATCCCGTCAGCGCCTGCGACTCGAACTTCGCCGAGAACTTGTCGAGCGCGATCGCGCCCCACAGGTTGGCGGTGGTGGTCGACCACGCACCGTCTCGCTGGCGGCCCAGCGCGCCGACCACCAGGCGCGGCAACTCGTCGCGCCAGGCCGGCTCGTCGAGCACCGCCAGGATCAGCCGCGCCGCGTTCGCATCGGCGCTGTCCATCAGCCACCACCAGTGGTCGCCGGCCTCGTCGCTGAACTTCAGCGTCGTGCCGCCCAGTGCCAGGCGGCTGCGCACGATCTGCTGTGCCTGCTCGATGCGCCTGACGTGATCGGGGACGGCGATGTCCTGCGCCCGCAGGCGCCGCAGCAGATTGAACCAGTCGATCACCGCCGCGGTCGGCCATAGCTGGGGCGTCGCGTTGATCGAGCCCAGCATGCGGGCCTGCACGCGGCCGTGGCGCGCCAGCGCGTCGAGCGCCGCGAGCTTGCGCACCGCGAGGTTCATGCCCTGCGCCGATGCGGGCGCCCACAGCCGGCGCTCGATGCGGCCTTCGACAAAGGCCGTGAGGCCGGCAAGCATCGCATTGCGCGCCGCATCGGGCAGCGCGTAACCGGCCTCGTGCGCCGTCGCGACCAGCTGCGCAGTGAGCCGGTCGTTGCCAGCTGGTGCGTCGCCCGGACGCGGCGGGAAGTAGCTGGCGAGTCCGTCGGCGTCGAGGTAGGTCGGCAGCATCTCGACCAGCGTGCTCCAGAGAGCTGCGTCGCCAAGCCCCAATGCCTTGGCGGCCTTCTGCTCGAGGCACGAGTAGGGGTAGGTCTCGAAGTAGCGCCGCAGCCCGGGCAGCGCGCTGCCGAGCCGAGGTTGCAGCGCGATCCGCAGGCCGCCGCGCTTGACACCGCTCTCGGGCAGCGCCTCGGCCGGCGCCGCGACAGGCAGCGAGTACGGGCCGTCGAGCCGCGCGATCGTGGCCTGCATCACCCGCACCGGCACGGCTTCGGCGACGAGCTGCGTGACCTTGATGCGGTCATTCGCCGCCGCAGCGCCCGAGGCAGCGACGGTCTCCACCGCAGCATCCCAGACGATGCTGAACGCGTCGATCGGCACCTCGACCGGCCAGGCGATCTCCTTCGCCGACCCGGCCGGCAACAACATGTCCTGCGGTGCGAACGACAAAGGGGTGCGAACGATCTCGGTCGCGCCGCCGTTCGCCGTGCCGGCGAGCGTCGCCCGCACCTTCATCTCGCGTGCCGTCGTGTTGCGCAACGTCAGCAGCGCGCTGAACCGATCCCCGCCTCGCACCAGCGGCGGCAGCCCGGCCAGCAGTTGCAGGTCCTGCGTCACCCGCACCGTCGTGCTGCCGGTGCCGAAGGTCGGCGTGGCCGCGTCGACCGGCCCGTCGGCGATGGCGACCAGCCGAAAGCGCGTCAGCGAATCGTTCAGCGGCACCTCGACCGTGGCCTCGCCCCGGGCATCGAGCACGACCACCGCCTTCCACAGCAGCAGCGTGTCGAACAGCTCGCGCGTACCGCCGCGGCCTCCGCCACCGCCGGCCGCCACCGCCTTGCGGCCGTAGTGGCGCCGGCCGATGATCTCGCCCTGCGCGGTGCTGGTCTCGACGCCCCAGGCCCGGCTGCGGATCATGCCGTTCAGCAGGTCCCAGGACTCGTTCGGGCGCAGCTCGAGCAGGCTCTCGTCGACGGCCGCGAACGCCACCTCGGTACCGGCCGGCGCGGGAATCTGGCCGTCGGCCGATTGCGTCACCTTGATGCGTGCCTGGACCTTCTGTCGCACCGCGTACTGCGGACGATCGGTCGTGACGCTGACTTTCAGTTCATGGGCTGCGATGCCGACCTGCAGCGCCGCGACGCCGAACTTGAACGACGGCTTGGCCAGGTCGACCATCGCGGTGGGAGCCTGGTACTCGCGTCCGTCGTACCAGAACGAACGCGCCCAGCTCAGCGGCTCCTTCCAGCCCCAGGTGAAGAACGAATACCAGGGCACCTCGCGCAGCCGGCCGCGCAGCGCCAGCACGCCGACATACACATTCGGCCCCCACGATTTCTCGATCTTGATCGACAGCGTCGGGTCGTCACCGCGCAGCGTGACGACCCGGGTGTCGAGCAGCCCCTCGCGCTCGACGGTGACCAGCGCAGTCGCCTCGCGGTAGGGCATGCGCACCTGCAACCGCGCGGTTTCTCCGGACTCGTAGCGCGGCTTTTCCGGCAGCAGGTCGATGCGGTCGTCGTTGTCCTGCCCGAACCACAGTTCGCCCTGCTTCGTGATCCACACGCCGGTCGCGGCCTGTGCCGTGCGGCCCGCCGCGTCCTTGGCCTGCGCGATCAGCTCGACCTGACCGGCCGCCGACAGCGTGGCGTCGCAGGCCAGACCACCGCGTTCGTCGGTGCTGCCACTGCAGACCACGCCGAGGTCCTTCAGCTCGGTGCGGTTGTCGTAGGCGTAGAAGCCGCCGACGATGCGGGTCCGGTTGCTCAGCGTCTGCGAGAGGCGGCCCCGCACCTCGACGCGCTGGCCGCGAATCGGCTGGCCGCGCGTGTCGAGCGCCAGCACATTGAACTGGACACTGCCGCCGCGCTGGCTGGCCCACGCGCGCGTCTTGATGCCGAGCACCACCGCACTCGGCCACAGGTCGATGCGGCTCGACACCGTCTGAATCTCGCCGTTCGGGTCGGTGTAGGTCAGCTCGCTGTGCAGTTCGCTGGGGCGCGTCAGCGGCGGCAGGTCCTTGAGCAACACCGTGGCCGCGCCCTGCGCATCGGTGGTCAGCGGGAGCTTGTCGGCGACCAGCCGATCCGCGCCCTGTGCCGTGGCGGCTTCGTCTTCGGAGTCGCCGTCCGCAGCCGCCTCGCGCGGGGGCTCGAAGCTGAACCCGTCGTGGCCGGGAAAGGCCGGCACGTGCGGCTTCAGCAGCGCCGACACCGCCGCCGGCGACTTCGCCATCGCGCCACCCGACAGGTAGGCCATCTGCACGCTCAAGGGCAACTCGCGCGGCGCGATCGGCACCTGGCTCGGACCGCTCAGGCGCGCATCGACGAGCGGCAGCCGGAACTCCTCAACACGGAAGCTGCCGCTGCTCCAGCTGCTGCGATGGCGTTCGTTGACGACATCGCGCTCCAGCATGACCTCGTACAGGCCGAGCTTGGCAGCCGGCGGGATGTTCCAGGTCGACAGCGCGTGGCGCGTGCCGTTCCACAGCAGAGGCTGCACGATCTGCTGGCCGCTGCCCTGGTGGACGATCTTGATGCGTGTGGGCAGCGAAGCGGCATCCCACGGCGCGAGACCCGCCGAGGTTTCGGCGCGCAAGAAATGCTTCATGGAAACCGTTTCGCCAGCGCGTAGCAGCGTTCGGTCGAACACCGTGTGGGCGACGGCATCGCGCTCGGAGCCGTTGCCGGTCGGCAGGTTGAAGCGCCACGGCTCGATGCCCTTCTGCCAACTGGTGAACACGAAGGCGGTGTCGATCACCTGGGGCGCGCGCGGGTCGGCATCGGCCTTGCGGGCGGTCACGAAGTAGCCCGCTTCGTTCGGGCATTCGCCGACCTGCAGATCGAGGGCGAGCTTGACGATCGCCAGGCCGCGCGCATCGGTTCGACCGGCCCACAGCCGCTTTCCGAAGCAGTCGTTGATCGCCACGTCGGCGCCTTCCACCGGCCGCCCGCGGTCGAGCGAGGTGACCCACACCGCGCTGTTCTCGCGGCCGAGCTTCACGTGCACCCCGAGATTGGTAACCAGCACGCCGGTGCGCACATACATCGGCGCACGCGGATCGAGCAGCGACTGACCGAGGCGCGCCGATTCGATCTCGACCACGTGGTAGCCCGGCTCCGCGAGCGGCAGGCCGACCACCTCGAACGGACGCGGGTCGCCGCCGTTCAGCTGGGGCAGATCGAGTCGCTTCGCGCTGGTGTCGGCCTTCAGCAGCGACAGCGTGCGCGTCTGGACACGGCGCTCGACCTGCTGCCGGGTGGATCGTCCGCGCTCGTCGACGAGCGACTCGGTGGTGACCCACTGCGCCTTCGGCAGGCCGGCCTCCTGGGCACTGAGCTCGGACTCGTGGAAGCGGTGCAGCTTGTCGTACCAGGCCAGCATCTCGGCATCGGACTGAAGTCGCTTGACCCGAACCGCGCCGCCGGGAGCCGACGAGCGCAGATCGCCCTGCACATGGCGCAGGGTGAGCGGCAGCATCGGCGGCGGTGCCGATGCTGCGCCCGGACTCGACGCGTCACCGAAGCGCTCGACGATCCCGAACGGGGCGGCCGGGAACTTGGCGATGGGCGGCGCGTCACCCGTGCTCACCTTCATCGGGAACGCGCCGGCGTTCGCGAGCACGCGCCCTGCGGCATCCTTCAGGTTCGACGGCAGCTCGACCGTGTAGGCCGCGTTCTCAGCCACCCGCAGCGCGAGCGTGATGGAGCTGACCTCGGGGTCCTTGTCGTCCTTGTCGAAGACCGGCGCGATCGACTTGCCACCGGCCGGAACCAGCCGCACCTGCTCGGCCAGCTTGCGATCGATCGGCGCGGAAAACCGCAGCACGAGCGGGCGGATCGGCAGGCAGGGCGCGGTGGCGCGTTCACGCTCGCAGCTGAACTCGGCCTTGAAGGCCGGGCGCACCCGGTAGGCAAAACGCTGCTCGACGCGCGTCGCCACGCCGGGGTTCACCGCTGCAGCGATGCCGCGGCCCCACACCAGGCGCATCGGTGTGTCGCTCGGCAGCGGCCGCGGGCAGGTCAGCACGATCAGCCGCGACTGGCGCTCGGCCTCGCGCTTCGCATCCTTCAGCGCACGCGGACCGGCGGCCGCGACGATGCGCTCGCGCAGTGCACCGGTCACGATACGCACCGGCAGCCGGTCGCCGAGTCCCTCGACCTCGCACCAGGCGTGGGCCGCGACGCTGCTGTCGGTGGCGGCACCGTTGATGTCGATCAGGAAGTGCTGGTCCTCCTCGATCGTCGCGCCGTCGAAGGGCTGGATCGATTCCACCGCCGGCCCGCCGGTGCTGAAGCTGAAAGAGCTGGTGCCGGTCAGAGCAGCATCGGCGGCGGCACCCGCCACGCGCGGCTTCCAGTCGGTACGAACCTGTGCGACGCAGCGCACACCGGGCGGCAGCGGCTGCTCGAAGTTGAAGACCCAGTGGCGATCGCTGGTCCAGAGTCCTGTGCCCCGGGCCGAGGCACCCGCGCAGGACACCCCCATCGGATCGGGCAGGCGCGGGTCACCGAAGGCGACGACCGCGTCGGAAAACGTGACCGCCAGCTGCCGCACCTGCGCCACTTCGCCCTGCGGGCTGACGTTGACGATCGTCGCGGCATCGGCAGCGATGCTGGTCAACGTCGCGAGCGCCAGCAGCGCAGGTCCCCACCTCCGGATCCAAGCTCGTACCACGTGCACCTCGCCTCGATGGCCTTGTCTACTGGTACCCCAATTGTTCCGTGAGAAGTTGACGGCGTTGCGCCCCGATCGTGCGCAGCCGCGAATCGATGACCGAGGACTCGACGAAGTCGACCGCGCTGCTGCCGCTGCGGGCCAGGCGCTGACCAGCCTTCAGCCGGTCGATCGCACCTGGCAGGTCGCCCGACGCATAGCGTGACTCGGCTTCGGCGCGCAATGACCGCAGCGCCCATCCGAGCTGCGCGGAGACACGACCCAGCATCGACCAGGCCTCGGCATCGTCCGGGTAGCTTGCCACCCAGGTCTGCAACTGGTCCGCACTCGATCGCAGCGGCGGGCTGTCGTCCTGGGATCGCCCTGGAACCAGCGCGATCCGGGCGTTCAGCAGCATGACCGGACGCGAGGTGGTGGAGGCATCGGGCGCCAGCGGGCCGACGGTCCGCATCAGCGGTGCCAGCGCAGCCTGGGCCTGCACCGGTTCACCGCGTTGAAGCAGCGACTCCACCCTCAACAGCGTCACCGATCGTTCGGCACGCAGGTCGCGTTGAGGCAACGCACCCGCTGCGGCCACGTCGGCGATCGAAGCCACCGCCGTCGATCCGCCGTGGGCCACGTCCAGCGCCTTCTTCATCGATGCGTCGGCACGCGCCCAGTCGCGCAGCAGGCTCGATGCCAATGCACTGGAATAGGCGTCGGCGAAGCGCTCGGACAGCGTCGCGTTAACGGCGGCACGGCCTTCGCCATCGAGGCCCTGCCAGCGGCGCAAAGAATCCACGCGCGTGTCCATCAGCACGCGAGCCCGGGCCAGCGCGGCGCTGTGTTCGAGCGCCGTCGACGGCGAGCTCACCAGTGGAGGTGTCGATGTGAGGCCGGCCGTCCCGAGACGGGCCCGCGCCTCGCCGATGCGTTCGGTGGTCAGCGGGTGGCTGCGCAGGTACGGATAGCCGCCGTTGTCATTGAGGCGAGAGGACTGCTGCAGCCGCTCGAACATCGACGCCATGCCCGCTGGCTCGAAGCCGGCGCTGGACATCATCTGCGAGCCGATGCGGTCGGCCTCCCGCTCCATGTCGCGAGAGAAATTCAACTGCCCCTGGATGCCCACGGCCTGACCGCCGGCGATCATCGCGTTGGCGGCGTCGCCTCCACCCGATCGGGTGGCCGCCAGCACGCCGATGATCATGGCTGCGGCGCTGATCAACGACTGCCGCTTGCTGTTCGCAAAGCCGCGCGCGATGTGGCGCTGGTTGATGTGGGTCATCTCGTGGGCCAT
The DNA here is from genome assembly GCA_030654805.1 of Burkholderiaceae bacterium. Classification (GTDB taxonomy): domain Bacteria; phylum Pseudomonadota; class Gammaproteobacteria; order Burkholderiales; family Burkholderiaceae_C; genus PBB1. The sequence continues at coordinate 20,232 of JAURWR010000116.1, read as the reverse complement.
CACAGACGCCAGTTCATCGCGAGTCTGCGTGATCGCCATCAGCCCCAGGTGCACGCCCATGTAGCCGCCGGGCAGTGCGAACGCATTGACGCTGCGATCGCGCACCAGAAAAGGCTGGTAGGCGAAGCGCTGGCTCAGTTCCTCGCCGAGGTCACCCCGAAGTCGGGCGGCGGCCAGCAGCGGCTGCCACAGCGACTGCAGGTACTCCAGCAGGATCGGGTCGTCGAGGTAATCGGGGTCACGCCGGATGTCCCGCATGATCGCGTCGCCCAGGTGCCGCTCGGTGCCGATGTTGAAGTCCTCGGAAGCGGTGTCACCCAGCGCCGGCAGGTTCACCTGCGCCTGGGCCGCAGGCGACACCACGCTGCCGAACAGCGACACGCCGAGCAGGCCCACCATCACTCGCTGAAGCAACGGCCGCGACGCGTCCCGAACAACGGCTGCCGGGCGCATGGCTGCGTGAGGATCGCAGGCGGTGGAAGGGATGTGGGTCAAGGGGACTTTCGCAGCAGAGGCGACGGTGAGACCACTGGCACGCCGTTGAGTTCAGGTTCGTCGCTCGCAAGGCCGCAGCCGGCTGGCTTCAGCGCATGGGCTCACTATGATGCCAGCCTCACTTTGCTGCTTTGTTTCGCACCATGACTGCACCTGCAGACGTTCCTTCATCCACGCCTGCGTCGGCGTCACCGCTGACGCATTTCGATGCGACCGGGCAGGCGCACATGGTCGATGTATCGGCCAAGGCCGAAACCCACCGCATCGCACGCGCGAGTGGCGAGATCCACATGCTGGCGTCCACGCTGGCGCTGATCGAGGGCGGACAGGCCCGGAAAGGCGACGTGCTCGGCGTGGCCCGCATCGCAGCCATCCAGGCCGCCAAGCGCACCGCCGAGCTGATCCCGCTGTGCCACCCGTTGCCGATCACCCGCGTGGCGGTCGACTTCGAGATCGATCGCGCCGCCAGCCGGGTCACCTGCACCGCGCAGGTCGAAACCCTGGGGCGAACCGGTGTCGAGATGGAAGCGTTGACCGCCGTGCAGATCGGCCTGCTCACCATCTACGACATGTGCAAGGCCGCCGACCGCGGCATGGTGATGGGGCAGATCCGGGTGCTCGAGAAGCACGGCGGAAAGTCGGGGGACTGGACGGCGCCCGCCTGAAGGCATGGTGTCCAATCGACCGCTGATTCAACCCATCGACACGCCGTGAGCGCCGACAAGCCCATCTACGTCACCCAGCCCTTCCTCCCCCCGCTGGACGACTTCATTCCGTACCTGCGCGAGATCTGGGACGCGAAGGTGCTGACCAACGGCGGGCCGTTTCACCAGCGGCTGGAAGCGGCGCTGGTCGAGCACCTGGGCATCAAGCATCTGTCGCTGTTCACCAACGGCACGCTCGGGCTGCTGACGGCATTGCAGACGCTGCAGGTGACCGGCGAGGTGATCACCACGCCGTACTCGTTCGCCGCAACCGCGCATTCGGTGATGTGGAACAACCTGACACCGGTGTTCGCGGACATCGATCCGATCACCTGCAACCTGACCCCCGAGAGCATCGAGCAGGCCATCACGCCACGGACCACCGCGATCATGCCGGTGCACTGCTACGGCACGCCGTGCGATGTCGATCGCATCCAGCAGATCGCCGACACCCACGGATTGAAGGTGATCTACGACGCCGCGCATGCGTTCGGCGTGCGGTACCGGGGCGAAAGCCTGCTCAACCACGGCGACCTGTCGGTGCTGAGCTTTCACGCCACCAAGGTCTACACGACCCTCGAAGGTGGCGCGATCGTCTGCGCAGACGCAGCGACCAAGAAGCGCATCGACCACCTGAAGAATTTCGGTTTCGCCAACGAAGTGACCGTGCTGGCGGCCGGCATCAACGGCAAGATGAACGAGGTGCAGGCAGCGCTCGGGCTGCTGCAGTTGACACATGTCGATCGATTGATCGCGCGTCGTGCGCAGATCGCGAGCCTGTACGACGAAGGCCTGCGCTCGCTGGACGGCATCCGCCTGCCGTTCAGGTTGCCCGACACACAACCCAATCACTCGTACTACCCGATCTTCATCGGCAGCGGTTTTCCTGTCGGCCGAGATGCGGTCTATGCGCGCCTGCGCGAGCAGAGCGTCTATGCGCGGCGCTATTTCTACCCCTTGCTGAGCGACATGCCGATGTACCGCGACCTGCCTTCGGCCGCACCGGAGCACCTGCCGCACGCGGCGAAAGCCGCACGCGAGGTGCTGTGCCTGCCGATCTACCCGGCGCTGCCGGACGACGACGTGATGCGGGTGATCGAGCTGATCCGGTCCTGTCGGGCGGGCTGAATAGACGCGCCAGAGGTATTTGGGCCCGAAGTAATGCGACTCACGGCTGGAACCGGTGATCCAGTTCGTCGAGCGGCTCGCGGGAGATGCTGAAGCTCGACGTATCGGGATAGGCGCGGTCGATGAAGCCAGGCTCGGCAAGGTCATTGAACCGGATGCTGAAAGCCACTCGCAAGGCGTCGCCTTCGGGGCTGGAGCGATGGACGGTGAATGCCGAAAAGGCAACCAGGTCACCGCGACGCAAAGCCAGGCGCACCGGCTGCATCGTCAGCGCAGAGTCATGCACTCTGGACCCGCAGCGAGATACGTCGTAAGGCAAGACGCCGCCAAGATGACTTCCCGGGTACATATCCAAGCTGCTGTGCTCTTCGCCCACATCGTGCAAAGGAAACCAGACCACCAGGCCATTGTGCGAACCCTGCATGACTGGCCACTCCTGGTGAGGCGGACGAATGTTGTACCCACCCTCGAAGTGCAAGTCGGCGGCGATGACGATGGGGTACGGCTTCAGGGCCACGACGGGATGCTGCAGTCCGAGGTCCCTGAGCACGGCCTGCAACGCCGGTTCAGCCGCGGCAGACAAGACCGCGACATCCAGTTGCGAGACCTTCAGCGCACTGAGATACCGGTCGGGTGCCTGTTCCTTCAAATCGCGCATGAGCGCTTGGCGCACGGCCAGGGGATCCTCGATCGTGAACCGACGCCCCAGCACGTGCGCAGCCTGCAACGCGATGGGTTCAAAAATGGCATGTTCCAGGGCATCGAGGTAGCGAGAGGACAGGACCTGGCGCGCGATGTGAAACCCGTCTCGGTGGTAAGTCATGTTGTCTGTCGCAGCATGCGTGATCATGCTCAAGGTGGCGGTTTCAGAAATGAGCGTGGCGCGCGCAGGACGATCTGCCCGGGAGCTCGATCGTTCCCGTGTCGATGAAGGGGCAAGCCGGCAAACCGCTCCAGTGCCCATCCCACTTCGTCGTAGCCCAGCAGCGCTCGGGCGCTGGTCGCCCCGATTGTTTGCCTCGCGCCCCCGACACCGTCGGCACGCTCACACGCGACTGCTCCAGTCGGCATGCGACATGCGACATGCAAGAGTTGCTTTCCGCTCAGCCTTGTCGGCTGAGCAATTTCGCGCCGGATTGGAGTTGAACCTCGAATGCTCACCCCATGAGCCACCGAATGATCGATAAGAAATGAAGTCCAAACCACACGGATCCATTGTCTTTATTCTCGAAAACAAACAAGCAATGAGGCTTGAGCGAAAATGATAATCGATGTCAGATGCAGATTTACAGGCGGCAAATCAGCCGATTACTACAGAGAGCAACTCAGCAAGAATGGAAGACTTCACTTGATAGAGTCTTTAAGGGAAGGGACGGAGGATTCCTTCTTCAAGGAAATAGAAGAAGCAGGCATCACGATGGCAGTATCCGCATCCGGATTTAATCCAGGCGCCACACTAGGGAAATACAATTTTTCGGATCGCACGACAAGTAACGATGAACTTGCAGAAATTCAAAAACGGCACCCGAAAAAATTCATCGCTTGCGGGGGTTTAGATGTAAGCAATAATTTTCACCATTGCCTCGACGAAGTCCTGAGATGCCATTATGAATTGGGAATAAATGTTTTCAGCATAGAGCCTGGCAGAGCACCTGGTTGTTACCCTTCCGATGAGAGTCTTGATGATCTTTACAGACTGCTTCAGGAATTGAACTGCACCATCATAATTCAAACCTCAGGGCTGAAAGGCGGGAAGTATTTAAACTATGCTGATCCTCACCATATCGAAATCATAGCGGAAAAATTTCCCTCTTTGAGGATAATATGCGCCCACGGATGTTATCCCTATGTAAGAGAGGCTATTGTGATGGCCATGAGAAGAAATAATATTTGGTTGAGTCCCGAAGGTTATTTATGGCATTTGGGGCATGAAGACTGGCTTCGAGCAATAAATAAAGATTTTGAGGGGTTTTCAAATAAGTTTCTTTTTGGATCTGCGTATCCATTAACCCCCGTGAAAGCATTCGTTGATAATTTTAAAAGTCTGCCATTTTCCAGGGAAACCTTATCTAAACTCTTATACAAAAATGCCCTCGCCGCCCTCAATATAAATTTCGATCCGGATGGCACGAAATAATAATTCGATGCGCTTTTATAGAACGGTGGATTGCTTGGTTCGCCTCCAGGCCCAACCAGACGGGTGATGCAATGCCGACCCGGAGGTTGCCCTGCGGCCTACCAGCCGGAAGGTGCGGTCTCGTCACGGTGGCGGTTTCAGAAATGAGCGTGGCGAGCGCAGGACGATCTGCCCGGGGGCTCGATCGTTCCCGTGTCGATGAAGTGGCAAGCCGGCAAACCGCTCCAGTGCCCATCCCACTTCGTCGTAGCCCAGCAGCGCTCGGGCACTGGTCGCTCCGGTAAATCGACCGTTGTACTCGTAGATCGCGACCCGGCCATCGGGGCACCGCTGACATTGCACATTGAGCGGGCCGCGCCAACCCGCTTCGGAAAAAGTCCGGCCCGCATGCAATGCCAGGGCATCCAATTCAGCGTCTGCCCAGACCTCGACCTGGGCGCTCTTGCCCTGCTTCATTGAATGACGGGTCACCAGGTGATCAACGATGTCACCGGCCGGCCCGATAAAGATTTGCAGCGAGTACTTGGACTCCTCGAAACTGTTGAAAAGCGGGACGCCCAGGCGCTCCAGTTCATCCAGATAGCTCACCAGGGCCTCGCGCGAACCCAGGTATTCCTGCACCAGCATGGCCGGATCGCCCAGCACCGCCTCCAGTTGGCTCCGCTGGCGCAGGATGCGCACGCCGAGCGACGCAAAGCCTGCGCGGGGTTTGACGAGCAGAGGCCAACCCACCTCACCCAGCAAGGCCTCCACGGCGAGGGGATCGGCCGCCGGCGCCGAACGGGCGAATGGCAGGCCCCGGGCCACCGAAAACTGCGCGCTGCGCCACTTGTCGACGAGGTGAGCAGCCGCAGCGGGATTGCCCACCAGTGACTGTGCGCCGAGGTCATGCAGATCACCTGCCCAATGGGCAAGGCACTGCACATCATCGTCGCGGCAGGGAATCACCAGAGCCGGTCGCTCTTCTTCGACCAGTTGCATCAACAACGTCTTGAAAGACTGCGGGTCTCCCGCCGTCGGCGGCGCCAGGCAAACGCGATCCACCCGTGCGAGGCTCGGTGCCCAGGGTTGCGTGTTGGTCGCGACCAGACGCAGGGCCGAGCGACGATCACCGAGGGCATCGATCACGTTCTCGCCCACCAGCGAACCTCCGCTCAACAACAAGAGCGTGGGCTTCATGTCAGCTCGCAATGCACAGGACAACTGGCTTGGGTCATGCGGTTGGATTCAGCTTCGAGCTTCGGCGGAAGATTCCTGGAAATTCGGGGGATTCTGCCAAGCCAGCACCGCTCGACGGTTGGCACGAACCTCATTTGCCCAAATGCTGAACACGGTTTCCATGATCGCCAAGTCCGTGATGCCATTGAGCAGCTCAGATCGTTTCGCGGGCCGCGCGGCTGATGCGACGAGCCGGGTTGCCGATGTACACGCCGTCGGCCTCGGTGTCGGCGAGCACCACCGCACCGGCCGCGACGAAAGTTTGGGGGGCGATCGCCAAGCCATGCTTCAACACGGCACCGAGGCCGATGAAGGCTTGCTCTCCGACGCTGACGTTGCCACCGAGGTGGGCGCCTGCGGAGACGAACACATGGCTGGCCAGCGCGCAGTGATGCGAGACGATCGCGCCGCTGCGCACGATCACGTTGTCGCCAATCTGCGCGAACGGCTGAATGATCGCGTGGTCGAAGATCAGGCAGTTCTCGCCGACCTGCAGGTCGGGCCACACGCCGGCCCGACCCGAGACATAGCTGACGAATCGGTAGCCCTGCGACTTGGCCGTTTCGTACCGCGCACGGCGCAGGCCGTTGATCTGCTGGTAGCCCATCGGGATCAGCAACTGGACGTCGTCGGGTGGGCAGGCCACCGACAGGTCTTCGAACGGCACCACGGGCAGGCCTTCATGGACGCTGCCGGTCATGAAGGCGCTGTCGACCGTGAACGCCACGACCTCGTGCTCACTGTCGTGCGTCAGGCAGTACCAGGCCAGGCTCGAGAAGGTGCTCGCACCGAAAACGACAACGCGGGTCGCGGACATGGTCTGGTGGTCTCTCGTCAAGGCAGCGGCAGCGTGATGTCCAGGTGCTCAGCGGGCAGCCCCTGACACCAGCGTTGCCACATCTGGCGCGCCGCAGCCTCCAGGCCGCGAGCCACCATCGAGGGTTGTCGCAGGGGCTCGCTTTGCCAACGCGCGCGCATGCCGGAGCGCAACTCAGCGAGCGCCCCCGGGTCGCTGACCATCCGCAAGGCGCGCGCGACGAAATCATCGGGATCGGTCGCGATCCATTCTGGAAGACCCATTTTCCCCATGCCGGACGCGGCCTGGCAGTGGGCTCGCGAAGGACCCTGGATGGTCAGCACCGGGACACCCATCCAGAGCGCGTGGTTGGTCGTGGTGCCGCCGGTGTAGGGCCAGGTGTCCAGGATCATGTCGACCTCGTGGTGCAGCCGCAGATAGTCGTTCAGCGGCACGGCAGGTCGCAGATCCAGCCGATCGGCCGCGATGCCATGACTTCCGAATCGCTCGACCACGCTGCGACGCACCTGCTCGTCGGACACATTTCCGATCAGCATCCGGGACCCGGGAACGCCATGCATCACGCGCGCCCAGGTGGCGACCACCTTGTCACCGAGCTTGCTGATTCGGTTGAAACTGCCGAAGGTGACGTGTCCTCTTGCCAGCATCGGCAGTTCGCCAACGGGCGGTGCATCGAGGTTCTGGACAAACGCGCCCGACGTCGGGATGCGAGCGAATTTTTCGGTGTAGTAACGCTCGAACAAACCATGCGGCGAATTGAATCGATCGCACAGCATGTAGTCCATCGAAAGCAGGCCGGTGGTGTTCGGATAGCCCAGCCAGGTCACCTGGACCGGCGCCGGCTTCCGGCAAAACGCCTGCAGCCGGTTGTAGGCTGTGTGGCCGGACAGGTCGAACAGCACATCGATCCCGTCGCTTCGAATCTGCTCGGCCAGTTCGTCATCCGTCATCGCCTCCACTTGCCGCCAGGTATGGCAGTGCTCGCGCAGACGCGCCGTGACGAAGTCCTGCTCGCCGCAGGTGTGATAAATGAGGATCTCGATCTGCTCGCGGTCAATCGCGGCCCACACCGGGTGGATGAAATAGGCCACCGCGTGACTGCGCAGGTCGCCTGAAACGAAACCGACGCGCAACTTTCGATCCGGGTCTCGGTTGTTGGTGTGCGCCTCCGGATGGACGCGATCAGGCGCTTCGTAATGGGCGCCGAACGCCCTGTGTGCCTCGAACAGCTCGTCCCAGCTGACGTCCTCGTCCTGTGTCAGGCAGAACAGGTAGTTGCTGCGGATGTAGGCATCGTCGGGCTTGAGTTGAATGGCCTCGCGCAGACACGCGGCAGCCTCCGTCAATCGCCCCGACTCGCTGAGCACCAGGCCCAGCTGCGCCAAGCTCGACGGATCTCGGGGGGCAATCGCCAGGGCCCGCCGGCAGCTGGCTTCGGCTGCAGCCCATTGCTTTTTTTCTGCCAGCAGTCGCCCCAGCCCTTCGTGAGCCTGATGCAGTTGCGGTTGCAGCTCGATGGCCTTTCTGAAAGCGGCTTCGGCCTGATCCCAGAGGCGCATCTCGATGCACATCAGGCCGAGATTGCAGTGGATTCCAGCCATCTGCGGAGCCCGTGCCAGCGCGTGTTCGAAGCAGGCACGTGCCTCGGCATGGCGGCGCTGCGCCTGCAGGATGGCACCCAGGTTGGCCAGGTTCTGCGGGCTGTTCGGTACAAGGGCCAGCGCATCCCGGAAGCACGCCTCGGCGCCACGGAAGTCGCCCTGCGCGTGCAACGTGATGCCCAGGTTGCCGAAAGCCGAGGCCATCTTCGGCTGCAGCGTCACCGCCTTCGTGAAGTGCGCCTGCGCCACGTCCAGCCGACCTTGGGACAGGTAGACCACACCAAGCGTGTTGTTGACTTCGGCGTCATCGGGGGCGATCTTCAGCGCTGATTCCAGACACTGCTGCGCTTCCGGCAGGCGCCCCGCACCCTGAAAGATCGAGCCCAGGACCTTCCAAGGAAGAGCGTGGTGGGGAATCCGCCGAGTCAGTTCGGTCGCCAGCGCGATGGCCTGCGGCTGCTGTCCCGCCGCATGCAGTCGGGCGAGGCGATCCAGGTCTGCAACGGCAGATCCATCGTGGGAAGTCATGGGTGCGTGTTTCGTCAGGCCGGTGCGGCGGGATGCATTCTGTCGCGGTGCGACGGCTCAGCGGAAATCCCGGTCATCCATCACGGTGGCCGGCGGCGCGCACTGGAACGGCGCCGGCGTCGAGTATTCCGAGCAGGGCGCGAAGAACTCCATCGATGCCGGGTTGTGGAATTCGCGCAGCCGCGCGGCGATGTGCCTCGCCCGCTCGACATCGCCGCTGTCGGCCAGCGCCTGCGCCCAAGCCGTCATCAGCCGCGTGTCGAGCAGGAAATGCCGGGCTCCTTCCATGGCGCGCAGCACCTCGGCGGGTGCGGCGCGGGTGGTGGCCGCCGCATAGTCGGCGTGATGCGAGAACAGCACGCTGCGCCGCCCCTCGGCGATCCGTTCCGCCAGTGGCGGGGCTTCGTCACCGGGCGCGAAGATCGCCACCACCGGGATGTAGTCGATCACCGACAACGCGCCGCCCGCGGTCAGCGCCATCGAGGCGAACCAGAGCGGCCTGGCGGGAGTACGCGCAGCCGATGCGGGGTTCGTCGGTCGCACCGTCTGCGGTTCGACGCCGAGACACAGCCCCCAGGCCAAGGCGGCCGGCAGCAGAAAGTACGCGTACCACAGCGGGTATTCGAGCAGGCTGTGCCACGCCACCAGCAACACCATCATCCAGGCAAACCGCACCAGCGCGGCCGGTGCGCGGCCGCGCTCGGCCTCTGTCACGCCACCGGCCTTCCAGGCCAGCCACAACGACCTGGTCAGCAGCGCCGTCACGACCAGCGCCAGCGGCACACCCAGCTCGACCACGAATTGCAGCAGCAGGTTGTGGGTGTGATCAAAGAACGCGCCCGGCCGCCCGGGAAACGGCGTCAGCGACCACGCCAGGTTGAACTCACCCCAGCCGACACCGAACCACGGCCGCTGCGCGATCAGGCCCAGCGTGTCGGCCCAGATGCCGAAGCGCGAACTGGAGATGTCGGCCTCGCTGCGCAGTCGCGCGGCGCCGCCGAAGACATGGCCGCTGGCATCGGCCCAGACCGTCAGGCCGACCCAGCACACCGCATAGATCAACGGCGAGAGGCACAGCAGCAACCGGGTTCGACGCGACAGGTTGCGATCGAGCGCGCCCCAGACAGCCAACGCCAGCACACCCAGCATGCCGGTGCGCGAGGCGCTCAACACCAAACCGAAGATGAGCACCAGCACCACAACCAGCAGGCCGGTGTAGCGTCCCGGCCGAGCGGCGAGCCGCGCACCGTCCATCGATTCGGCCAGCCACAGCGCAGCGATGAACGACCACAGCAACAGGCTGCTCAGGTGATTGGGCTGTCGCAGGTTGCCGGCAGCGCGCCCTTCCAACACGGTGATGGCGATCCACTGCCCATCGGCCCAGTGCGGCGCAAACACCTGCACCGCGCCCACGGCCACGCTGAGCAGGCCCGCCACCACCAGCGCCAAGCACAGCGCACGAAAAGCCGCTGCACCCTGGCCGGCAGACATCGCCGCCGCACCGACGCAAGCCACCAGCCCGGCCGCCGACAGCATCCCGATCGCTGACAGCGCCAGCGACGCCGGCAGGCCGGTCAGCGCCCACGAACCCGCACAGGCCAACATCAACAACACCAGCGCAGCCAACAGCGCCTTCAGACCAGCGCCCCAGCGCACCGACGTGCCCGACGGTGCGGGCGCCAGACGCCACGCCACAACGGCACAAAACAGGCCCCATCCCGAGACCGCTGCCGCCTGGTTGAGAAAGGTCGCCGAAGGCGGCAGGTTGACGGCCAGCAGCGCCGCCGGCACGACCGCCAGGCAGGCGGTGACGGTGAGCCACACCGGGTCGCCAGGTGAAGCCTCGCAGCGCGACATCGAAGAAGGATTCGGGTCAGGCCGACCCGCAGCGCTCACGATGTCAGCCACCGAATTCACCGGTTCCTCGAAGATGGACGGGTGGGGTGATCGGTGTCTCGGCCATGTCGCTTCCTTGAGAAGACGACGATCGTAATGCGGCCCCGCAGCCCCCCGTGAGCAGGCAGCTCGGTCAGCGCTCGATCAGAAGAATCCGTCCACCGGCAGATGACCGACGACTTGCGCACCGGGCGACGCGACCAGCGAGACCCAGCTCGCGCGACGCGACATCAGCGGCAGGAAGCGCAGCGCCGCAGGCGGCTGACCGGCGGATCGGGCGATGGCGGCCACATCGGGCGCCAGCTGCGGGTACTTGGCCAGCAGCACGGAGACCGGTCGGGCGACCCGCCACACCGCATCGGCCTGACTGGCGTAGTCGCGCCAGTACTTCGGCTGCATCGACAGGTCGACCCCGGCGAGTCCCAGTTGCACGGCGCTCATCTGCTCGGCCGGATCGATCGGCTTCGGCGCGGCGATCAAGCGCGGCCCGATCCACGACAGCGACTGCAGCCCGACCGGTGCCTGCGTGAGCGTGGTCGCGTCGATGTCGGCCGCCGTGACCACGCGCAGGCGATCCACCTCGAAAGCCAACAGCACCGGCCGAGCCAGCGCCATCGTGTACAGCCCGTAGCCGAATGCCGCCAGCTGGATCGCGACGATCACCGCCAAGTCGCGCAGCAGCGAGCTTCGCGACTTGCCCGGGCTCGCGGCCACCGCCGTCAGCGCCGGGCCGAGCACCACGTCGACCGAGACGATCAGCACGAACAGGCTGGCGCCTCCGGCCAGCGTGTCATACGGCGGCGGGTACCAGATCAGGAACACCAGCGCGGCGGACAGCGCAGCGACCGCGCCGCTCGCCAACAAGTGCAGGCTGGCGGCCTTGAAACGGGAGATCGAGTGCGGGGGGGTGTTCATGGCGACGTGAAGAAGCTCGACAGAAAGGAATCAGGAATCTCGGTCCGCACGCACGATTCCGGCTACGGAATCCGCGGCAACGTCACAGCCGCGAGCTGTGGTGACGTCGTGGCGACCAGCGCCTTCCATGCCGCCAGTTGCTGCTTGCAGCGTCTGGCGGTTTGCAGGCTGCACAGCCGCTGCAATTCGAGCGCGGCAACATCGGGCCGACCGTTCAGGCCGTGCGCCTGCGCGCTGCGCATCTGGGACTCCGCGTAAGGGAAGCGTTCGGTCACGGCGCGCATCCAGGCCAGTTCATCGGCCGACAAGTCGGTGCGCGGCTCCTCCATCCGCGCGAACCTCAGGTAAGCGCCCCATTGCGTCAGCACCCGCAGGTCCGGTGCGACGCTCTGGATGCGCCCGGTCCCGATGCGCGCAACCTCGAAGCGCAGCACCTGGGTGCTGGACTCGACCTTCGCATAGTCGATCACCGTGATCGTCAGCAGTGCCGTGGCCACCGCCGTGCCGACCCAGGCCCACGGTGCGGCCACGCGCCAGCGCGCGCTGGCACCGCCGTGCTGGTCAAGCGCGCCCATCATCAGCGCGACCGGCAGCAGGAAATAGGCGTAGCTCAGCGGGTACTCGACCAGCGCGTGGACCAGCACCCCCGAGATCGCCGCCAGCAGGTAGAACGCCGTGGCGTCGCGGCAGGTGCGCGCATGACGCCACCACCACCAGGCGAGAAAGCCGAACACCGCAGCACCCAGCGGCACGCCGTTCCACAGCATCAGGTCGAGCAGCAGCGTGTGGGCGTTGCCCATCAACCGCCCGCCGGCCGGGTGGTCGATCACCACCTGCGCCTGTGCCACCAGCCCCTGGTTCCAGCCGTAGCCGAACCAGGGTCGGCTCGATATCGCATCGACCGCCGTCTGCCACAGCAGCAGCCGGGGCCCGACCTGCACCTGGTTCACGAAGCTGCGACCGCCCGAGAGCAGCAGCAAGTCGTTGAGTGGTTGCCAGGCCACCAGCAGCCCGATGAATGCGACGCCCAGCGCCAGGCCGCCGGCGCGCGACAGCCGCAGCGACGCCCGCCGCTGCGCAAGCAGGATTCCAAGCACAAGCGCCGCGGTCACGAGCCAGGCCGTGCGCGAACCGGTCATCGACATGCCGAACTCGATGAACACCGCGCACAGCGCGGTGACCGGCCCGTTCAGCCGACCCCGTTCGTGCAGCACCAGCGTGCCGACCAGGCCGAGGAACAGCAGCGTGGCCAGGTGGTTCGGTTGCCCGAAATTCGCGAAAGGTCGGTGGCCCGGCGGCACGTCGATCGACAGGATGCCGAGCCCTTCGAGGCCCAGCCACTGGTACAGCGCCAGCCCCACGCAGACGAGCGAGGCCGCGACCAGCAGCCCGGCCAGCGTCTCCAGCACGGCGACCGCGCCCTCGCGCGCGGCCAGCCGGCGGCCGAGGTCGATCGCGATGGCTGCGCCGAGCAGGTACAGAAACGGCATCCAGGCGTCGCCGGCAAACGGGATCTGGCCCAGGGCCAACTGCAGCAGCGGCACCCCGGCCAGCAACGCGGTGGCCGTCAGCAGCGGAGTGAATTCGACGCGGGCAAAGCGGCTGCGCGCCAGCTCCCCGCCAGCGGCAAGCACCAGCGCGAATGCCATCGTCACCTCGCCGAAGTAGGAGACCCATGGCAAGTAGTGATTCGGTGTCAACCAAGCCGCCAGCGCGAGGGAGGCTGCAAACACGAGGGTGACGAAAGACATGCGGCAAGCCCAGAAACAGAAAAGGGCGGCCTCCCGGCCGCCCCTGGGAATCAAATCAAGATTCCATCAGCCGCGGCAAGAACCCGGCAGAAACTTCGCGAGCATGTCGCCAGGAGCGCAAACCCACTTGTAAACGGGGACCCCGACATCAGCGGTTCCGATCGGAGTGGTGTCGTTCAAGTAGGGGGTCAGCGTGATCGTCTTTCCATCGATATCGACGTTATTCGTGCCACGCGCCTTGATAGTGACCACACCAGCATCGCTGGTCTTGACAGACAAGACGTACTTGGTCGGGGCGCTGGCCGCATCCTCAGTGGGGTTCTGTTCGCAGCCCCACGTGTCAGCTGCCGGGTTCGCGTCGCTGGAGTTCGACTGGATCACTTCAGTGATGGTGGTGCGGCAAGCCGAGCCCGCCAACACCACTTCAGACACCTTGGCTCGCAGGGTGTAGTCCTGATAAGCCGGCAGCGCGACCGCGGCCAGGATGCCGATGATCGCGACGACGATCATCAATTCAATGAGTGTGAAACCTTGTTGTACGCGGCGTTGCATGGTGAGCTCCTTGTTGGATCGGGGGGTGAAGACGAAGGAGTAGTTGCAGGCCGCGTGCCACGGGTTCAGGCGTGAATACTGCCGATTCGAGCGGCTGTGGCGACACAAAGGGTCACCTGGGGTGGCAGAAAAATGGCGCCTCGGGCGCCGGGGTGACGGAAATTGTCAGATCGGGTTTGCCGTGCGTCGGCCAGGCTGTGCGCCAGAGCGCGCTGCCGCTCAGCCCAGCGTCATGACCGCTCCGACGGCCAGCGCCTGCACGCGATGCCGCAGGTCGAGCCGGCCGATCTCGGCCATCACCGCAGACATCTCGCCGGGCTTGATGTGGGTGATGCGCACATCGACGCCACCGGCCAGTTGCGCCAGTTCGCGACCGAGCGCGCTGGGGCACAGATGGCGGCTGATCTGGGCGAGATGCTGCTCTTCGTCGCTGAAGGCGGTTTCGATCACCAGGTGCGACACGTTCATCGTGCGCAGGCGCCGCCACAGGGCCGGGTTGGGGCCGGTGTCGCCGGTGTAGACCCACCAGCCCGCGCCGTTGCCCGCCTGTTCGCCTTCGACGGCAAAGCCGACGGCCGGCACGGTGTGGGCGGCGGGCAACACCTCGACGCGTCGATAGCGCGCGCCGACGGTGAGCACGTCACCGACCGCGAACGGCACCAGACGCAGCGCCGGGTTGTCGGCGCTGGGCAGTCGGGTGAAGTCGGGCCAGATGACGCCGTTGAAGATGTGGTCGCGCAAGGCGGCCAGGGTTTCAGGCAGCGCATGCACCTGGATCGGCCCACGGCCCTGCGCGACGCGCGAGCGCATCACGCTGTCGGCCAGCAGCGCGATCGACAGCACGTGATCGAGGTGCGAGTGGCTGACCAGCACGTGATCGATGCGCGACAGCGCGTCGAGCGGCAGGTCGCCGACGCCGGTGCCGGCGTCGATCAACACGTCGTCGTCGAGCAGGAAGGCCGTGGTCTTGCACCCTGCCGCGATCGAGCCGGAACAGCCGAGCACGCGCAGGGTCATGGTGTGGAGGAGGAGACGAACACGGGGAGGCAGCCAGGAACGCGAATCGCGCGTCGTGGATGCTGCCGCTGGTCGATCACGCCCACAAGGTGCGGAAGTCTCGTTTGCCGTGCCCCCGGGCCCCGGTCGATCAGCCGGCAGGCGACGCCGTGAAAAGCGTCACGGCAGGCATGCCAGAGGCCGAGAGGATTTCGTCGCCCGCGGGCCGAGGTGGCCGTTCTTGCAAAGTCAGGGAGCGGAACCGTACCCAGGTACGGTGAACACCGGAGCCGTCAGGTCGGCTCGCGCAGCAGAAAGCGCCGGCTTCTAGCGGTTGATGAACTGCATCTGGGTGCCGGCCAGCTCGATCACGTCGCCATCCTTCAGCTGCGTGGTCTCGGTCACCAGCGGATTGCCGTTGACCGTGGGCCGGGCCGATCCTTCGACGTGCGCAAACACGTACCCGGTGGGGCGCTTGGTGATCGATGCCACCTGCACGCCGGGCTTGCCGATGGTGGTGACGACCTTGGTCAGCGAAACCTCGCGGCCGGCCGCGGCGCCGTTGAGCACCTTGATCGACGCCGAGGCGCCCAGCGAGCCGAACGTGGACGCGGGCTGAAGGCCCGGCTGCACCGGAGCAGCCGCAGCATGCGAGGCCGGACGCATGATCTGCGTGGCCTCGTAGTCGGTGCCATCGGCCACGAGGTACTTGATCTTGTACTTGCCGATCTCGACGGTGTCGTTGTGCACCAGCAGCTGCTTCTTGATGGCCTTGCCGTTGATGTAGGTGCCGTTGGTGCTGTTCAGGTCTTCGATGAACACGTCGGCGCCCAGCATCTGCAACACGGCGTGTTCGCCGCTGACAGCCAGGTTGTCGATCACGATGTCGTTGTAGGGACGGCGGCCGAGGGTGGTCTTGTCCTTGGTGACCTGCACTTCCTTGATCACCACACCATCGAGCGATACCACCAGTTTGCCCATGCTTGACCTCGTCTGTTGTTGTGTCTACGTGGTGGAAACCATCCGCTCGAGCGGTTGAAACGAAGCGGGTGTCGAGATCAGCGTTTGAACGGCCACCAGGACCGTGCGGCACCGGCGGGACCCTGAACGCGCACCAAAATGACCGCGATGTTATCTTTTCCGCCGGCTTCGTTGGCCGCCGCGATCAGGGTGCGTGCGCCGGTTTCGATGCTTTCGCACGTTTGCAGCAGCGCACCGATGCGCTCGTCGTCGAGCATATCGGACAGGCCGTCGGAGCACAGCAGCACGAGGTCGCCGGGCAGCAGGTCGTGCAGGTGCGTCTCGAGCATCACCGTGTCCTCGACACCGACCGCGCGCGTGACCAGGTTCTTGTTGGACGAGAACGCGGCCTGCTCTTCGGTGATCAGGCCGGCGTCGATCTGCTCCTGAAGCAGCGAGTGATCGTGGGTGATGCGCGTGAACTCGCCGGCACGCAGGCGGTAGCCGCGCGAGTCGCCGACATGGCCCAGCAGCAGCCGGCCCTCACGGAAAACGCCAACCACCAGCGTCGTGCCCATGCCGGCGTACTGCGGGTTCGAGTTGGCGGCATTGAAGATCGCGCGGTTGGCGTTGTCGACGCAGATGTCCATCGCGCGCCGGACATCGGCATCGGTGGCGTTGGACGAGGCCTCGGTCAGCCAGCGGCCGAGTTCGGTGAGGATGAACGAGGTGGCCATGTTGCTGGCCACTTCGCCGGCGTTGTAGCCGCCCATCCCGTCGGCCAGCACGACCAGCGATGAACCGGGGTCGACGGCGACGGAGTCTTCGTTGTTGTTGCGCGCGCGGCCGGTGTCGGTGGCGCTGAAAAACTCGAACGGCATAAGTTTCGGACCGGCACGAACAAGGAACGGGCGATGCGTCAGCGCGAACGCCGAGGTCCGCCAGCGACGCGCGCAAGGGCAATCACAAGTCGGAATTGTGACCTGGATCGGTGCGGGGGATTCTCACGGTGGCTGCGAAAGCATCCGAATCGGGGGATTCGGACTGGATCGCGGCGGCGGACGCACCACCCAGGGTCAGCGCGCTGTCGGGCCACAGGGCCGCCACGTCGCGCAGCGACGCCGCCATCTGACGGCCATCGGCATGGCGAGCTTCGGGCTGCTTGGAAAGCGCCCGGGCCACCAGCAACGCCAATGCTTCGGGAATCTCCGGGCGCAGCGTGCGCAAATCGGGCGCCGGCTCATTGGCGATGGCATACATCAGCTTGGCCATCGATTCGGCGCGATGCGGCAGCTGCCCGGTCAGCAACTGGAACAGCATGACGCCCAGCGAGTACAGGTCGGCGCGCCCGTCGACGCGACGACCGGACATCTGCTCGGGTGACATGAAGGACGGCGTACCGAGCACCATGCCGGTCCGCGTGCGGCTGGAGTCGGTGATGCGTGCGATGCCGAAATCGGTGACCTTCACGACACCGTTCACCAGATCGACCATCACGTTGGCGGGCTTGACGTCGCGGTGCACCACACCCTGGGTGTGCGCATGCGCCAGCGCGTTGGCCACGCGCTCGCCAATGTGAACAACCAGCGGCAGCGGCAGCAACTGGGCCGACTGCGTGTGGCGTTGCAGGTCGTGTCCGCGCAAGAATTCCATCGCGATGTAGGCCAGATCCTGGTCTTCACCGGCGTCGAAGATCGTCACGATGTCGGGATGCTGCAACCGGCCGGCGGTTTCGGCCTCGCGGAAGAAACGCTGGCGCGCCTCGACGAGTTCGGCGCCTTCGAACTCCGAAGCCAGCGCCATCGTCTTGATCGCGACCTGTCGGCCGATCTGCGGATCGCGCCCGAGGTACACCGCGCCCATCGCGCCGCGACCCAGCTGGCGTTCGATCCGGTATCGGCCGAGGGTCGTGTGGTCGGGGGCCGCCGCCGTGGAAACCGTGGCCGCGGGCATCGAGACCGGCGGGCGTGGCGGTGGGGGCGCTGCCGCCTGCGCCACAGTCGCCGGAAGTGTCGGGGCTGTCCGGCGCCCAGCGACACGACCCAGCGCCCAGCCCGCGTGCCCCGCCACCAAGGCTGCGGCACCGGCCAGCAGCACAGCGATCCAGGCGCCTGCCCCCGGCGCCAGGAAAGCGCTAGAGACTGCAAACGCGACCAACAACGCCGTCAGCGACCCGGTCAGCGCCCAGGCAACGGCAGACGACAACCGGGGCAACCCGAGAAACAAGTAGGCACCGAGGGCCAGAACCAGCAGCCCGCCAAAGAGGAACGCCACACCGGAACTGGTCAGGAAGGACATCAGGCCCTGCCTTCGCGCGGTGCCTGTAACGTCTTGCCGATGAGCAGCACCAGCAGCGCACCGGCCACGCCGGCGCCGTACTTGAGCCAATCGTTCACCGGCAGCTTGGGCAGCTGCGGCAACACCTCGGGGCTGATCAACGCGGGATCGCTGACCGCCATCGTGCCGGCGATCCAGCCCAGCAGCATCGCACCGAAGGTGATGATCGCGGGGTATCGGTCCATCAGCTTGATGACCAGCTGGCTGCCCCAGACGATGATCGGGATGCTGACCAGCAGGCCGAAGATGACCAGCGGCATCGTGTGATCGCCACCGGCGGTTTCGGCCGCACCGGCGATGGCGATGACGTTGTCGACGCTCATCACCAAGTCAGCCACGATGACGGTCTTGACGGCGCCCCACAGCCGGTCGCTGCCTTCGACGTGGGCATGCCCGTCCTCGTCTTCGGGCAGCAGCAGCTTCACACCGATCCACAGCAGCAGGACCGCGCCGACGACCTTCAGGAACGGGATCGCGAGCAGCTGCAACGCGAAGAAGATCAGGATGACCCGCAGCACGATGGCACCGGCGGTGCCCCACAGGATGCCCTTGGTTCGCTGGGCTGGTGGCAGCTTGCGACAGGCCAGTGCGATCACCACCGCGTTGTCGCCGCCGAGCAGGATGTCGATCATGATGATCTGGCCGACCGCGATCCAGAACTCGGGGGTCATCAAGGCTTGCATGCGGTTTCGGGGTGAGCTTCAGTGAATCGAGGCGGCAGTGTAGGCGCCGATCTTGGCTGACCCGCCAGCAGCGTGGCTGGCTGCAGGTGCAGTTCCGTCACGCCGCGGTACAGCGGATTGCCGGTCCAGGCTGCAGCGCTCGGCGGCACGAGCGCGAGGTCGGGCCAGCGCCCGATCACCTGCGCGAAGACCGTCTGCGCCTCCATCAGGGTCAATGCCGCACCGATGCACGCATGCGGACCCAGGCCGAAGGCCAGCGGCGCGCCGGCGCGACGTTCGATGTCCAGTTCGTCCGGTCGCTCGTGGCGGGCGGGGTCGCGGTTGGCCGCGCCGATCAGCGCCACCACGAGGTCGCCCCGACGCAGGCTTTGCCCGTGCAATTCGAGATCGGTGACCACGCGACGGCCGGTGTACTGAACCGGACAGTCATAGCGCAGCAGTTCGCGCACCGCACCGGGCAGCAGGGCCGGGTCGCGGCGCAGGCTGTGCCAGGCATCGGGGTGCGCCAGCAGCAAGCGCAGTCCGTTGGCCAGCAGGTGGCGCGTGGTTTCATGGCCAGCGAACAGCAACATCACGCACTGCGCCATCAGTTCGGCACTGCCGTGGATCGCGCCAGAGCGCTCGGCCTGCACCAGGCGCTCAATGACGTCATCGCGTGCGTCACCGCCGCGATCGAGCGCGGCCCGGCGACGCGCCAGCAACGATTCGAAATAGCGCGCCATCGCCAGCAGCGCGGCCTGGGCACGCAGGGCCTGCGCCTGGCTCGGGTCCGCAGCGCCGATGAAAACCGCCAACTCGTCCGACCATGCGACGAAGTCGGAAGGCTCGTCGTCGAGGCCCATCAGCATGCCGATCACCTGGGCGGGCAGCGGACGTGCGAGCGCGGCCACGAAATCGAAGATGCGTGCGGGGTCGGCCGCATCGAGACGTTCGGCGACCGCCCGTTCGATGCGCGGCGTGAGCCGTTGCAGGTCAGACGGCCGGAAGCCGGTGGCGAGCACCTGGCGAACTCGGGTGTGGTCAGGCGCATCGAGAAAGATCATCGCCCGGGCGAACAGGCGCTGGAAGCCGCGCAACTCGGTACGCGACTCCTCGGTGCGCATGACCCAGCCACCGGCGCGCTGCGCTGAAAAGCGCGTGTCACGCAGCACCATCTCGACATCGGCATGGCGCGACATCAGCCAGGCGCCGCCGAAGAACTCGTCGCTCCAGACCAGCGGCTCAGCCTCGCGCAGAACGCGGTAGGTCGGGTACGGATCGCGCAGGAAATCTGCGTCGAGCAGGGCGTGCCCGAGCAGCGCCCGGGCATGGGGTGCGCCGGGCGGCGGCGTGTGGATCGCCGAGGCCCGGCGCGACTCGGGCATCAGAGCAACTTCTTGAGCAGCTTGGCCATCTCGGACGGGTTGCGCGTCACGGTGAAGCCGCTGGCTTCCATCACCGCCAGCTTGGCATCGGCGGTGTCGGCGCCGCCGGAGATCAGCGCGCCGGCATGGCCCATGCGCTTGCCGGCCGGC
>JAURWR010000095.1 GCA_030654805.1 Burkholderiaceae bacterium | reverse complement strand
CGGCGTGTGGCCGCGCGATGCGGAAGCGGGCACCGCCGGCGTCACCGCCAATCCGTACACCGCGCTGGCGGTGAGCAGCACATCGACACATGCGGTCACGTTCCGCTACTCGCGCGACGCCGTCGAGAACACCCGGGTCGACGACAACGAGCAGTTCGGCTACCGCCTGCGCAGCGGCGCGCTCGAAATGCAGTTGGGTGCCGGGCGCTGGCAGGCGATGACCGACGCTGGGTCGATGCAGGTCACGCGCCTGGACATCACACCGACCGATCAGGTCGTGGACCTCGGCGGCTCGTGCCAGGTGCCCTGTCCCGCGCACAGCGCCACCTGCCCGCCACGACTGCATGTGCGCAGCGTGACCGTGACGGTGTCGGCCCGCAGCGCGACGGACACCACCACCGAGCGCACCACGCGCACCGGCGTGCGGCTGCGCAACGACGAGATCACGGGCAGTTGCCCGGCGTGAGGCCGCGATGAACCGATACACGACAGGAACACCGACGGCTCGTCGACAACGCGGGTTCGCCGCACTCGCCGTGACGCTGCTGCTGTTCTTCACGATGCTGCTGGTGGCCGCGTATGCGAACCGGGGCCTGCTGTTCGAGCAGCGCGCCTCGGCCAACCAGTACCGCGCGACACAGGCCTTCGAGGCCGCCGAGGCCGGACTCGAATGGGCCGTCGCGCAACTCAACCATCCCCAGCGCATCGACGCGCACTGCCTGCCGAGCGCCGCCGCGACCGATCCGTCGTTCCGCGAGCGATTCGTGCGCGTCGAGCTTGACTCCGGGCAACAGGCGCCGGTCGAGTGGATGTCCGGGGGCACGCCCGTGGCGCTGCAGCCCGCCTGCGTGCTCGGAGCCGCCGGCTGGTCATGCAGCTGCCCCGCCAGCGGGCACCCGGCACTCGACGTCGTCGAGATCGATGACGGCACACCGCGCCCGGCCTACTCGGTCCAGTTCAGCGCCGAGGCCCAGGCAGGGCTGATCCGAGTGACGTCGACGGGCTGCTCCAGCGCTGCCGGACCATGCCGCCCAGGGATGGCGGGAAGCCCGGATGCGTCGGTGCGCCTGCAGGTCGTCCTCGGCCTGTTGCCAGGCGTGTCGATCGCACCGATGGCGCCACTGACGGTGCGCGGTTCGGTCGATGCCGGCGCGGCCGCGCTCGGCCTGCACAACCCCGACGGCGCCACCGGAGGCATCACCCTGCACGCTGGCGGTAGCCTGATCGGCACGGCCCTGCGGCTCACCACCGCGCCCGGCGGGGTGGCCGCAGCCTCCGCATCGACGCACGACGAGGCACTGGCTTCGATCGATCCCGATCGCCTGTTCGCCTCGCATTTCGGGCTCGACCGGGAGAACTGGAAAAGCCAGGCCGCCGTGCAGACGGTGGCCTGCCCGAACGAGTGCGGCAGAGCGGTGGCGGCCGCGATCGGCAACGCCAGCGGCAACCGGATGATCTCGATCGGTGGCGACGCACGAATCGACGGGCCCCTCACGCTGGGCTCGCCCGAGCATCCGGTGGTGATCGTCGTCGGCGGCGGCGTCACATTGACCGGGGACGTGACGCTGCACGGGCTGCTGTACGCCGCCGACGTGCACTGGGACGGCGCCGCGCATCCGCAGGCAAGCGTGCGCGGCGCAGTCATCTCCGAATCGGGCTACAGCGGCACCGGCGCACCGGACCTGCACCACGACGCGGAGCTTCTGCGCAGCTTGCAACGACAGACCGGCAGCTACGCGCGCGTGCCCGGCAGCTGGAGGGATTTCTGATGCACAGCCCATCGTCTCGGCGTCACCGTTCCTCGCGAACGCAACGCGGCGTCACGCTCATCGAAGCGCTGCTCTCCTTCCTCGTGCTCGCCGTGGGCGTGCTGGCGATGTCGAAACTGCATCGGCACCTGCAAACGGATGCCGACCTGGCACGGCAGCGCACGGATGCGGTCCGGATGGCGCAGCAGGACATCGAGTCGGTGCGCTCGTACGCGTCGCTCGGTCATCCGGCGCAAGCGTCGTCCTACGAGCGCATCGAGAACTCCACCTCGTCGGTGGACCGGTTGAACGGCCAGCGACTCAACACGGTGTTCCACCTGAACCGCCAGGTCGACAACGGCTCGCTGGTGCGAATGAAGAGTGCCACCGTGACCGTCGACTGGACTGCTCGCGACGGCGGCGCTCGACAGGTCGAGGTGAGCTCGGTCATCGCGGGCCAGAACCCGGCGCTGGCCGGCGCACTGACCCTGGCGCCGAGCGCGCTGACAGCACCCGGCGGCTCGGCACGCTCGACGCGCATCCCGCTCATCGCGAAGAACCTGGGCGACGGTCGCAGCGCCATGAAGCCCGTCATCGCAGGCACCACGGCCTTCGTCTTCGACAACCTCAGCGGACAGGTGACCCAGCGCTGCACCGAGGTGCCGGGCGTCATCTCGACCGAACAGTTGGCTGGCGACCACCTGACCCACTGCACCGAGGCACGCGGCCTGCTGCTGAGCGGCACGGTGCGGTTCTCGATCTCGATCCCGCCCGACCCACAGGCGGCCAACGATCCGCCGCTCGACCTGGCGCTGTCGGTGTCGCTGCCGAGCGGGGTCGAGGCCGCATCTCCCTGGTGCGGGGCCGAGGCGCAGAAGACCGTGCTGTACCGCGCTGCCGATGGCGTCCACCGTGTCGCCGTGCCGCTGGCGGCCGGCCCGGCCAGCGTGGGCGCGGCCGCGTGGAGCGACCTCGGCGAACGATTCGTGTCGTACCACTGTCTGGTACCCGCCACCGGCAGCCCGCCGCGGTGGTCGGGGGCCAGCACCGTGATTCCGCTCGGCTGGACGATCGGCGCGACGGCAGCGGATCGCAAGGTCTGCCGCTATGCCTGGGATCACGACGGCAGCGGCGCGATCGACCGCAACGACGAGCACCCGGCGGTCTACAGCGACGTCGATCGGACCCTGACGCAGCAGAACTTTCTGGTGATCCGCGGCGATCAGCCCTGCCCGGACGGCGCTGCCGCGAGAATGGATGCCGACGCGTCGGCTGCTCCCTCCCAGGTCGCCACGATTCAACACCAACCCTGACCCTGCCGAGCACCTCGATGCCCTCCACGCCTGCCGACTTCACGCATCGCCATGACGACTGGATGGCCGAGGCGCTCGCGCTGGCGCAGCACGCCATCGGACTGAGCGAGCCGAATCCGCGCGTCGGTTGCCTGATCGTCGCCGCCGACGGGCAGGTGATCGGGCGCGGACACACGCAGCAGGCCGGCGGGCCACATGCCGAGGTGATGGCGCTGCGCGACGCCGCCGCGCACGGTCATCCGGTACGCGGCGCAACCGCCGTTGTCACGCTCGAACCCTGCGCACACCACGGTCGCACGCCGCCTTGCTGTGACGCGCTCGTCACTGCCGGCATCGCCCGGGTCGTGATGGCGCTCGAAGACCCGAACCCGCTCGTCGCAGGTCAGGGCGCGGCCCGGCTGCGCGCCGCCGGCATCGATGTGATCGAGGGCAGCATCTCGCCGGAAACGGCCGACGCGGCACGCGAGCTCAACATCGGCTTCTTCTCGCGCATGGAACGCCAACGCCCGTGGGTGCGGCTGAAGATTGCCGCCTCGCTCGACGGACGCACCGCGCTGCCCAACGGCGTCAGCCAGTGGATCACCGGCGAGGCCGCACGCACCGACGGTCACGCCTGGCGCCGACGCGCCGGCGCGGTGCTCACCGGTGTCGGCACCGTGGTCGAGGACAACCCCCGGCTCGACGTGCGCCTGGTGCCGACGCCCCGACAGCCGCTGCGCGTCGTCGTCGACTCGCGGCTCGATGCACCGCCGGGCGCCCGCATCTTCGAGGCGCCGGGCTCGGTGCTGGTCTACGCGGCCAACCCCACCACCGAACGCCTCGCCGCCTTCGTCGATCGTGGGGTCGACGTGGCCCGGGTCCCGGGCGCCAACGACAAGGTCGACCTCGCGGCGATGCTGGCCGACCTGGCTGCGCGCGGCATCAACGAGCTGCATGTCGAGGCCGGGCACAAGCTCAACGGCTCGTTGGTGCGCGAGCGCCTGGTCGACGAGTTCCTCATCTACCTGGCACCCAAGCTGCTCGGCGCCGGTCGCGATCTCGCCGCGTTCGGGCCGCTCACCGCGCTGTCGGATGCCGTGGAGCTGCGCTTCCACCTGATCGATCGCATCGGCGATGACCTGCGCGTGCTGGCCCGGCCGCGGCAAGGCTGATCCATCGGCTGAGACAATCGATCCATGTTCACAGGCATCATCACCGGCGTCGGCCGGATCTCCGACGTGCAGCCGCTGGGCGGCGACGCGTCGCACGGCAACCGGCTGTCCATCGCCACGCCGGCGCACTACCTGGACGACGTGGGTCCGGGCGACAGCATCGCGATCAACGGCGCCTGCATGACAGTCACCGCGTTCGACGCCGCGCGCGGCACCTTCACGGTCGACGTGTCCGCCGAAAGCCTGAGCAAGACGGCCGGGCTCGACGCCGTCGGACCGGTCAACCTCGAAAAGGCGCTGCGCGCCAACGACCGGCTCGGCGGTCACCTGGTCAGCGGGCATGTCGACGGGATCGGCCACGTCACGCACTTCGCACCGGTCGGCGAGTCCTGGGACTTGAAGATCGACGTGCCAGCCGACCTCGCCAAGTTCCTGGCCTACAAGGGTTCGATCACGGTCAACGGCGTCAGCCTGACGGTCAACACCGTCACCGATCACGCCAGTGAGCAGGCAGCAGGCTGCGAGATCGGCATCAACCTGATCCCACACACCATCGAGAACACCGCACTCGGACATCTGAAACCCGGTGGCACCGTCAACCTCGAGATCGATCTGATCGCGCGCTACGTCGAGCGCATGCTGACCCGGCCCTGAGAGTGAGTCGTCGAAGCATCGCGGCAGCGCAGTCGGACCGGTACCTGGAGGGGCTGGCAGGCTGGTTGCTGATCGTCATCGCCGCGAGCGCCGTGGCCGTGCGGTTCGCGTCTCCCATCCTCGACAGCGACTTGTTCTGGCAGATGGCCTACGCCAGGCAGATGATCGAGCACGGCACGCTCGTCCTCGATCACACGACGTTCTCATGGACACCCTCGTCGAACGCGACGGTCTATTGCGCATGGATCGCCGAGCTGACCCTGCATGGCTTGTGGAACGCGTTCGGCCCCCCCGGCATGTTCGCGCTGTGCTACGCGGCTGCGCTGTTGATCGTGTGGCTGATGTGGCGCCATGCGCGTGGCATGGGCATGAAACTGTCGCCGATGCTGGTGATGGTGGTGCTGATCGTCGTGCTGGCCAGCGCCGGGGTCATCCACGCCAAGCCTGAGCTGTTCTCGGTGGTGTTCACGCACATGGTGCTGTGGGCCTGCTTCCGGGCCAAGTGGGCCGATCGTCAAGGCGATCACCGTGCGGTGCGCTATCTGGCGCTGCTGCCGGCCACGATGCTCGTCTGGGTCAACACGCACGGCGGCTTCATCCTGCTGGCGCCGGTGCTGGCCGCGGTGTTGGCTGGCGAGCTGATCAATCGGCAGGCGTCACCGGGCATCGCCATGTCGTCGCGATGCCTGAGGTGGCTGCTCGCAGCGTGCGTGCTGTGCGCCCTGGCAACCCTGGCGACACCCTACGGAGTCGAGTACCCCGTGCAGCTCTTCATGGACTATGTCTGGAACGCCGGTTCGAGGCCCGATGTCGCCTGGAACAACGCCTACCGATCGCCCTTCGCCGAGGGCCGCGGCCAGGTCGAGGCGGTGATCGCCCTGCTGCTGATGTTCGGAACGCTGATCGCGCTCTGCGTGCGTGCCTGGCGGCGGCGGGCCTCGTGGCGCAAGCGAGTCGACTTCGTGCCTGTGCTGCTGGTGCTCGGCACGTTGCCGCTGTATCTGCTGTACCTGCGCTCGACGTACGTCTTTGTCGCGGTGTTCGGCTACGTCGCGATCTGGCTGGCGTCACCCGCTCAAGCCCTGGTGACCGACCGAGACCCGAAGAGCGATGCTCCGTCGGCCCACGCCACAGAAAAAGTTTACGGACACAGAACCCGGCGGCGGGCGCATTCCCACCCCTACGCGCAGGGCCTGTGCGCCCTGCTGGTCTTTGCACTGGCCGCGCACACCCTCCTCGACCGGACCACCCGGCCGCCCGATCGACATGACTGGCTCGGCTTCGGCATCAGCACGTTGAACCCGGTCGAAGAAGCAGAGTTTCTGGAACGTTCGCACTTTCGAGGGCCGCTCTACAACACCTTCGAAACGGGCGGCTATCTGTTGTGGAAGCTCAACGACGGCGTCAAGGTGATGGTCGATGCCCGGTCGTTCCCCTATCTTTCGTGGTTCGACGACCAGTACCGGTTCGTGTCCGGAGAGGATTTCGACGGCTTCCTGCGCAAGTACCCGGGGCCCGATGTCGCGCTGATCGACTACGCCAAAGGACCGCTGCTGCGCAACTTCGCTCGCTCGCCAGAGTGGGGTGTCGTTTTCATCGGACCCAGTGCGGCGGTGTTCGTTCGCAAGGGAAGCGACGCAGCCACGCGCTTGCAGCCCGAACGTTCCGTGGCCGTCGCGACGCTGCGCAATGCCGCCGGTGCCATTGACCTATTCGACTTCGCCCGCTTCGCAGGCGACTATCGGTCGGCCTGGTCCATCGTCGATCAATTCGAATCCACTCTCGGCGCGCAGGGACGCTCCGCCGAGCTTCACAGCCTCACTGCGGCCGCCATCGACTATCGACGAGCACATCAGGCTGCAGGCAGGGGTCAATACGCCCAAGCGTTCGACCTGCTCAACTTCGCGCTGGAGGGAAAGGTGATCAGCGAGCAGGAGATGACGACCCTGGCATTGATGCGTGGACTGTCGCGCCGACAGACCATGGTCCAGCCCGAAGTGGCGGCCCGACTCGAAGAGGGGCTGCTGCCATTGCTGGGCCCCCTCGATTGACTCGCGGCGCGAGCGCGCAGTTCGTGACGCGCCGCACCCGCCAGCAGGAATCCGCACGACGTTGCCTGCGCCATCGGCCTCCTACAATCCGTCGATGGCGATTTCACCCATTCCCGAGCTCCTGACGGAGCTGGCCGCCGGCCGCATGGTCATCCTCGTCGACGAGGAAGACCGCGAGAACGAAGGCGATCTGGTGATGGCCGCCGAGCATGTGACGGCCGAGTCCATCAACTTCATGGCGCGCTTCGGTCGCGGCCTGATCTGCCTGACGCTGACGCGCGAACGCTGCGAGCGGCTGCAATTGCCGCCGATGACAAGCCGCAACGGCGCCCAGCACGGCACCGCGTTCACCGTGTCGATCGAAGCCGCCACGGGCGTGACCACCGGCATTTCGGCGGCCGACCGCGCCCGCACGGTGCAGGCGGCGGTGGCGCGCGAGGCGCAGCCCGGCGATCTGGTGCAGCCAGGACACATCTTCCCGTTGCAGGCGCAGGACGGCGGCGTGCTGATGCGCGCGGGTCACACCGAAGCCGGCTGCGACCTGTCGGCGATGGCCGGCCTGTCGCCGGCCGCCGTGATCTGCGAAATCATGAACGACGACGGCACGATGGCGCGGCTGCCCGACCTCGAAGTCTTCGCGCAGCAGCACGGCCTGAAGATCGGCACGATTGCCGACCTGATCGAATACCGAAGCCGCAACGAGACGCTGATCGAGCGCGTGGGCAAGCGCAAGCTGACCACCGCGCAGGGAGCGTTCGACTGCACCACTTTCATCGATCGCACCGGCGGCCTGCACATGGCGCTGACGCATGGCACCTGGACGCCGCGAGACGAGGTGCTGGTGCGGGTGCACGAACCGCTGTCGGTGATGGACCTGCTCGACGCCGGAGCGTGCGGCCATTCGTGGCCACTGCCACGCGCGTTGGCGGCGTTGCAGGCCGGCGAGCGGGGCATCGCGGTGCTGCTGAACTGCGGCGAAGGCTCCGCCGCGCTGCTCGACAAGCTGAAACCGCCTGGCGAATCCGGAACACGCGCGCAGAGCCAGATGGATCTGCGCACCTACGGCATCGGCGCGCAGATCCTGCGAGAGATGGGCGTCTCGAAAATGAAGCTGCTGGGCAGCCCCCGCCGGATGCCGAGCATGGTCGGCTACGGCCTCGAAGTCACCGGCTTTCTCGCCGCCGACACCACAGGCAAGACTTGATGAACCCACCTCGATCGACACGGATGCCCGATGCAAGACGCTGACCAGATCGGTCCTTCCGACGCCGAACTCGATGGCAGCGACCTGCGCATCGGCATCGTGCAGGCGCGCTTCAATGCCGCGATCACGCAGCGCATGGCGGCGGTGTGCATGGCCGAGTTGCGCCGCCTCGGCGTGGAGGCCGAGTTGATCGAGCATGTCAGCGTGCCCGGCGCGCTGGAGATCCCGGTTGCGCTGATGGCGATGGCCGACGGCGGCGACTTCGACGCGCTGATCGCCATCGGCTGCATCGTGCGCGGCGAGACGTATCACTTCGAGCTGGTCGCCAACGAAAGCGGCGCCGGCGTGACGCGGGTGTCGCTAGACCATCAGCTGCCCGTGGCCAACGCGATCCTGACGGTCGAGAACGAAGCACAGGCCTGGGAACGGGTCGAAGACAAGGCCCGCGACGCCGCCCGCGTGGCGATCGAGATGGCCCACCTGATGGAAGATTTGTCGTGACCGAAGCCGAACAGAAACCAGCCGCCAGCAGTGCACCCGAGGCGGCGCCGAAGGCTGCCAAGAAGGCCACGCAGAAGTCGACCCGCCGACGCTCTCGCGAATTCGCGTTGCAAGGGCTGTACGAATGGCTGCTGTCGGGCGAGCAGCCCGATGCGGTTGTTGCGCACGTCCGCGAGCAGGACGGCTTCGACCGCTGCGACGCCACGCACTTCGAGATGCTGCTGCGCGGCTGCATCGCCGAGGCAGCCCCGATCGACGCCGCGCTGGCCCGCCATGTCGACCGCAAGACCAGCCAGCTGTCACCGATCGAACACGGCGTGCTGATGATCGGCACGTACGAGCTGACGCACTGCATCGACATTCCGTACCGCGTGGTCATCAACGAGGCAGTCGAGCTCGCCAAGAGCTACGGCGGCACCGACGGGCACAAGTACGTCAACGGCGTGATCGACAAGACCGCAGCCGATCTGCGGCCGGTCGAGGTCGAAGCGGCCCGGGCCGCCCGCCGCTGACCCGACGGTCGACCCGCACGCGGTCCGCCATGAGGCTCTCGAAGCGGCTGTCGCACATCGAGCCGTTCTATGTGATGGAGTGCGCCAAGGCCGCAGCCGAGCTGGCGCGCAGCCCGCTGTGCGACCCGCTCCAAGGCGGTAGGCCGATGATCTTCCTGAACATCGGCGAACCCGACTTCACCGCACCACCGCTGGTCCGCGAAGCAGCCCAGCGCGCCATCCAGGACGGCGTCACGCAGTACACGGATGCGATCGGCCTGATGCCGCTGCGCGAGCGCATCAGCCACTGGTACGCGCAGCGGTTCGCGCTCGACATCGCGCCCGAACGCATCGTCGTCACCGCCGGCGCTTCGGCCGCGCTGCAACTGGCCTGCCTGGCGCTGATCGATCCGGGCGACGAGGTGCTGCTGCCCGACCCGAGCTACCCGTGCAACCGGCATTTCGTCGCCGCCGCCGACGGCGTCGCGGTGCTGGTTCCGACCGGCCCGGCCGATCGTTTCCAGCTCAACGCGACGGCCGTGGACCAGGCATGGAACGACCGGACGCGCGGCGTGCTGCTGGCCTCGCCATCGAACCC
This sequence comes from Burkholderiaceae bacterium, assembly GCA_030654805.1. GTDB lineage: Bacteria > Pseudomonadota > Gammaproteobacteria > Burkholderiales > Burkholderiaceae_C > PBB1. The sequence goes on along the minus strand of JAURWR010000095.1, from coordinate 4,439 downwards.
GACCGGCACCTCGATCGATCCGGTGGAGATGGGCCGCATCGTGGATGCGGTGCGCCAGCGCGGCGGCTTCACCATCGTCGACGAGATCTACCTCGGCCTCAGCTACGACGCACGCTACGGCGACTCGGCGCTGCGCCACGGGATCGGTCACGGCGACGACGTGATCTCGGTCAACAGCTTTTCCAAGTACTTCAACATGACCGGCTGGCGGCTGGGCTGGCTGGTCGTTCCAGAGGCTTTGGTCGCTTCGATCGAGAAGCTTGCGCAGAACCTGTTCATCTGCCCCTCGTCGATCGCTCAGCACGCGGCGCTGGCCTGCTTCGAGCCCGACTCGCTGGCCGAGTACGAGCGGCGGCGGCAGGCGTTCCGGGCGCGCCGCGATTACCTGGTCCCCGCACTGAACGCGCTGGGGCTCACGGTGCCGGTCGAGCCGGACGGCGCGTTCTTCGCCTGGGCGGATTGCTCGGCGCACGCGTCCCACCTGCCCGGTGGCAGCTGGGACTGGACCTTCGATTTGATGCGGCGCGCGCAGGTCGCACTGACCCCCGGACGCGACTTCGGCCGTCACGAACCGGCGCGGTATGTGCGCCTGTCGTATGCCAATTCGATGGATCAGTTGCAGCAGGCGATGGACCGCCTGCAACAGGTGTTGTGATCGACTACCCTCGCCCCGTGAGTTCGTCCGCCCCACCGCCACCCGACACCGTCGCCGGCCAATACGGTCCGGACGAAGGTGGCCGCCCGCCGGTGACGGCCGACGCCGCACCGACGCCCGAGGAATCGCTGCCGTCGATCGGCTTCATCGGCCGCTACGCGCTGAAGTACCAGATCGGCCAGGGCGGCCTCGGCACGGTGTACGCGGCGTACGACCCGTTGCTGTCGCGGGTCATTGCGATCAAGACGCTGCACCTGGAGATCGAGCCCGAGCAGCGCGAGTCGTTCAACGCGCTGTTCCTGAACGAGGCACGGGCGGCGGCGGGGCTGTCGCACCCGAACATCGTCACGGTGTTCGACGCCGGTATCAGCGAAGGTCACGCCTACATCGCGATGGCGCTGCTGAAGGGCCAGGACCTGCGCCAGTTGCGCGAAGCCGGCTGGCGGCCGAGTCCGGCGCAGGCGGCGGTGCTGGTCGGCCGCGTGGCCGATGCGCTGGACTACGCGCACCGCAAGGGCATCGTGCACCTCGACATCAAGCCGGCCAACATCTTCATGGTGGGTCGCGGCCAGCCCAGCGTGCTCGATTTCGGCATCGCGCGCATCGCCCACCGCCGCGACAGCTCGCCGGGCACCGAGATCGCTGCCGGCTCGCCGTACTACATGTCGCCCGAACAGGCGCGGCAGCAAGCCGTCGATCGCCGGTCGGACGTGTTCTCGCTCGGCGTCGTGCTGTATGAGTTGCTCACCGGGTCGAAGCCGTTCACCGGTGTCGGGCTGGAGCAGATCACCACGGCGGTGCTGGAGCACACGCCGCTGCCGGCTCATCGTGTGAACCGCGCGGTGCCGAAAGCGATTTCCGACATCGCCGCACGCGCGATGGAAAAGGAGGTCGACAAGCGATTCGAATCGGCAGCCGCCATGTCGCGCGAACTGCGACGGCATTTCGCAATGAACAACTCCGGAGACACCGCACCGCCGAGCTTCTTGCAACGCTGGCGCAGCCACAAGGCGGCGTTGGCCGGTGCGGTGATCGGGGTGATCGGCATCGGCGCGCTCACCCTCGGCGCCTGGACCGAGCAGCGCCGGATCAGCAGCGCATCGAGCGCGGCGTCCACTGCGGCCTCGGCAGCACCGCAGACCGGCAGCCCGACGAGTCCGCAGGCGCTGGCTTCGCCGCTGCCCCGGATCGAGGAGACACCTGCGTCGTCCAGCGAGGCGCCCCAGCCCGCCGTCGTCGACAAGCCCCGCCGCGACAAGGCCATGGCCGAGGCGCGAACTCGCGACGCGGCCGGCCGAACAGGCGCCAGCGGCACATCGGCAGCCACCCCGAAGGGACGCATCCGGCTCGCGATCAGCCCGTGGGGACAGATCGAGGTCAACGGCGCGCCAGCGGGCACCGCACCGCCGCTGAACGAACTGGTCCTGCCCGTCGGCACACACCAGATCACCATCCGGAATGCCGACTTTCCGCCTTACAGTGCGTCGATCCAGGTCACGGCGGACCAGCCGGTGACCATCAAGCACAAGTTCGGATCATGAAACCCCTGATTCCTGTCGCCCTGGCGATCCTCGTGGTCGGTTGCGCGACGACACCGCCACCCCGGCCGGGCTTGCTCGACGTGGTCGCGCGTCCGGCCGAACAAGCCCTGCTGGTCGGACTGCGTGCGTACGAAGACGCGCAATACGTCGATGCCGAGAAGCAGTTCAGCCTCGCGCTGAAGCTCGGGCTGCCTTCGCCGAAAGACCGCGCTGCCGCCGACAAGCATCTCGCCTTCATCTACTGCACCAGCAACCGCGTGACCGAGTGCGAAACCGCCTTCCGCGCCGCGCGAGCGGCCGACCCGGGTTTCTCGCTCAGCAAGTCGGAGGCGGGGCACCCGCTGTGGGGCCCGGTCTACCGGCGGGTGCAGCCTTGAGGTTTCGTTGCCTGCACGACTGCGTCCTCGCCACCGCCCCGATCCCCGCATGACGACCCCCGACTTCGAGTTCACGCTGCGCGTCTACTGGGAGGACACCGATGCCGGCGGCGTCGTCTTCTACGCCAACTACCTGAAGTTCTTCGAGCGCGCCCGCACCGAGTGGCTGCGCGCGCTCGGCCACGGCCAGGAGCGCATGCGCGTCGACGGCGGCGCGATGTTCGTCGTCAGCGACACCTCGATGCGCTACCGTCGACCGGCCCGGCTCGACGACCTGCTCAGGATCACGGTGCGGCTGGCGCAGGTCACCCGCACCTCGATCACGCTCGATCAGCAGGCCTGGCGCGATGACGAACTGCTGACCGAAGGCCGCATCCGCATCGCCTGCGTCGAGGCCGGAACCTTCCAGCCGCGCCGCATTCCGACCGAGATCGCATCGCGTCTGCCGACGATGCCCCCGGGCGCCGACTCCACAAAAGCAATAGAACCGATCCCATGAACCAAGACCTATCGATATTCAGCCTCGTGCTGCACGCCAGCGCGGTGGTGCAGCTGGTGATGGCGGGCTTGCTGATCACCTCGCTGGCCAGCTGGACGGTGATCTTCGGCAAGCTGTTCGGCCTGCGCAAGGTGCGCGCCGAGAACGAAGTGTTCGAGCGCGACTTCTGGGCCGGCAAGAACCTCAACGACCTGTACGACGACGCGACCAAGCGCAGCACCTCGTCGGCGCCGATGGAGCGCATCTTCGCCTCGGGCATGCGTGAATTCATGAAGCTGCGCGAACGCCGGGTCACCGATTCGGGCGCGCTGCTCGACGGCGCACGCCGCGCGATGCGCGCGAGCTTCCAGCGCGAGATGGACACCATCGAGTCGAACCTGTCGTTCCTCGCGTCGGTCGGCTCGGTGTCGCCGTACGTGGGCCTGTTCGGCACCGTGTGGGGGATCATGCATGCGTTCATCGGCCTCGCGAACCTGACGCAGGTGACGCTGGCCACCGTGGCGCCGGGCATCGCCGAGGCGCTGGTCGCCACCGCCATCGGCCTGTTCGCGGCCATCCCCGCCGTGATCGCCTACAACCGCTTCGCGCGCGACATCGACCGCCTCGCGATCCAGATGGAGACCTTCATCGAGGAGTTCTCCAACATCCTGCAGCGCAACCTGGGTCAACCGATGGCCCAGCCATCCACAGGCTCCTCGGCGTCCTCGATGGCCGGAGGCCGCTGAGATGCCGGCCGTCAGCCACCGCGGGGGCGGTCGCCGCCGCACGATCAACGAGATCAACATGGTCCCGTTCATCGACGTGATGCTGGTGCTGCTGATCATCTTCATGGTCAGCGCGCCGTTGATCACCACCGGCGTGGTCGACCTGCCGACGGTGGGCAAGAGCAAGCAGCGGCCCGAGCACGTGGTCGAACTGATCGTCGGTCGCGACGAGACCGTTCGCGTGCGGGTCGACAGCAAGGAAGAAGGCTCCCCAGTGGCGCTGAACAAGATCGCCGCGCGCGTCAAGGCCCTTCAGGGCGGCGACGAGAACACGCCGGTGGTGATTTCGGCCGACCAGTCCGTCAAGTACCAGACCGTCGTCGACGTGATGAACCGATTGCAGAAAGCGGGCGTGCAGCGCGTCGGCCTGTCGGTGCAGCTGGCGCCCTGATTGCCCCGCCCGCCATGCACGCCGCCACCGCCGACCGCGCCGAGTTCGCCCCGCCGCAACCACCGGGGCAATTGCGGGCACTCGGTCTGGCGGTTTTCGCGCATGTGTTGCTGCTCGGCGCGCTCACCTGGGGTGTGAACTGGAAGCGCTCGGACACCGTTCTGACCGTCGAAGCCGAACTCTGGTCTGCCGTGCCCCGGCAGGCTGCACCC